>JAEMRJ010000032.1:16013-18735 GCA_016463365.1 Thermoleophilaceae bacterium
GCAATGGACTGCGCTGCTTCCCAGGAAGTCGGACTACGAGGGGCTCGGGGGCTTCTGGCGGTCTGACGTTCTGGCCGGGGCGAGCGTCGGGGTTGTCGCCCTGCCGCTTGCGCTCGCCTTCAGCATTGCGGCCGGGCTCAGCCCGGCGACGGGGATCGTCACAGCTGTCGTGGCGGGGATCGTTGCTGCGGTGTTCGGCGGCTCAAGCGTGCAGGTGTCCGGACCCACGGGCGCGATGGCCGTCGTGCTCGCTCCGGTCGTCGCCCACTCGGGAGTTGCGGCCGTCCCGTTCGTCACGCTCGCGGCGGGGCTGCTGCTTGTTGCCGCCGGTGCCGGTCGCCTCGGTCGATTTGTCGGCTTTCTGCCCTGGCCGGTGATCGAGGGTTTCACGGTCGGGATCGGTCTGATCATCTTTCTGCAGCAGGTGCCGGCGATGCTCGGCGTCGCGCCGGGCGAGGCCGAGAACGTCGCCCTTCGCGCGACCCAGTCAGTTCTTGACATCGGGAGCGCGCAGTGGCAGGCAGTCGTGACGGCGCTCCTGGTCGTGCTGGTGATGACTGTGGCGCCGCGAATTCACAGGTCGCTCCCTGCCTCGTTGATCGCGGTGCTCGCAGCCACGATCGCTGCGATGTACTTCGGCTGGGACATCGCGCTGATCGGTGCGCTACCGAGCTCGCTGCCCGCGCCCGGAATTCCCGCGGTCGCACTTGGTGAAGCTCCACAGCTGTTGACTGCCGTGCTGGCGATCGCGGCGCTGGCCGGGGTTGAGAGCCTGCTTTCGGCGAGGGTGGCCGACGGTCTCTCGGACGCGAACCCACACGATTCCGACCGCGAGCTGTTGGGGCAGGGCGTCGCGAACGTCGCCGTGTCATTCGTCGGTGGCATGCCCGCGACCGGCGCGATCGCGCGGACGGCGGTGAACGTGCGTGCCGGCGCAAGAAGCCGGGTGAGCGCCGTCGTGCACGGGGTGGTGATCTTGCTCGCTGTCGCTGTGTTTGCGCCGCTGATCGCAAAGATCCCGTTGGCTGCCCTTGCAGGTGTGCTGATGGTCACCGCCTTTCACATGATCGAGTTCGGCACCGCCACGCGAATGTTGCGTTCAACCAGGGGCGACGCACTTGTCTTCGGAGTCACGGCAGCGGCAACGGTTGCGCTGGATCTGATCGCGGCGATTGAGATCGGCGTCGTTCTGGCAGGACTGATCGCGCTGCGCTCTGTCGTCGACACAAGCGAGTTCCGCCGGGACGATCTCAGCGGAGAGAGCATCGACACCCAGACAGAACACGAACTGCTCGGCGAGCACGTCGTCGCGTATCGACTCGACGGCGCACTCTTCTTCGGCGCAACGCGGAGGTTTCTGCTTGAACTGGCCGAGGTCAGCGACGTGGATGTCGTGATCCTGAGGTGCGGGACGCTGCGCGTGCTTGACGCCTCGGGTGCGCAGGCAATCGGGGAGATGGTCACCCAGCTTCAGGATCGCGGGATCTCCGTGCTGCTCGCGTGCCTGCGACCGGAACACCGCAAGTTGATCGCGGATGTCGGCGTGCTCAACGCGCTCGAACACGAGGATCGCATCGTTCCGAGCATCGATGAGGCGATCAACTGGGCCAAGCGCTTTCACAAGGCGCGCGAGAGCGAACTGATGGTGGCCGCTCCGGCATAACTGCGAAGGGCGCGGCTCCCCATCATCACGCGCCCCTCGCCGGAACCTGGCGGCTGCCAGTAGAAGTGGGGCGCCGAAGGGAGATCCGTCGCACTGATTCTGGCGGCCGGCCGACGCTCCAAACACAAAACTACCTGTTTTGAGGGAGTGGTGCGGCAGACCCCGGTACAAAGCTATACAACTGTAAAGTTGTGCTATTCTGACACCATGAGTACAGCAACCGCCACTGCGTGTGAAGTCCAGAAAGCCGACAAGACAGACACCCGTCGTCCGGTGGTGGTGAACCTTGCGACCGGCATAGAGGAAAATCCCGAGCGGGTCATGCTTGCGATGTTTGCCGCCGAGTCTGCGCTGGCCAAGGGCAAACGCACTCTGCTCTTCCTGTCACTTGAGTCCGTGCTGCTGATGTACCCGGGCGCCCTGGAGGGCAAGATCCCCTGCGAAGGCTGTCCGTCCTTGGACAAGCTGTTCCGCCAGCTCGTGCGCGCGGGCATCGAGATCTACGTCTGCCCGATGTGCCTGCGTGCTCGGCACCTTGATCCTGCTGAGCTGGTCGAACCGGCGGTCGCCGCCGGGACCGCACAGATGATGGAGTGGATCGGCGAGAACGACGCTTCGGTGTTCAGCTTCTGAAGCTGGGATCAGGCCGTCGTCATGTCAGCGCCGTCGAGCTGGCGCAGCCGCTGCTCGGGCGACGGGACGATGCACTGATCTTTTGAGCCGAAGATTTTTCTCATCGGCCACAGAAGGCTGTAGATCGGATTTCCGATGAAATCTGGCACCACAGTGTCGAGCACCTTGGCAAGCGTCGCCCAGCGCCCGCCGATCAGGTAGCCGAGCTGCACCGCCGCCTGAAACCGCGTGTAAGCCTTCCCGTCCTCGACGATCACGAAGGTCTTGAACACGTTCGTGGGCAGGCCGAAGTGCGCCAACAGCAGTTGACCGGGCTCTGACTGCAAGGGCGCGAATTTGAGCAGGGGATCCTGCTCGTGATCGAGCGCAAAGGTCGTCGCGCCGTTGCAAAATACGCACTTGCCGTCGTACAACATGACGGATTCC
>JAEMRJ010000033.1 GCA_016463365.1 Thermoleophilaceae bacterium
GTTGTTGAAGTTGACGCCTGCGGCCATCGTCTTGACGACGACCTCAAACGGGCCGGGCTCGGGGCACTCGATCTCTTCGAGCTTGATCGCGTCCTCGGGCTCGCCGAGGCGGTCTTCGCGGATCACCCAGGCCAACATGGTGGTCGGCAGTTCGCCGAGCGGCTGGGAATCGTCGGCCAGTTGCGTCAGGTCTGCGTCGCTCAATTCAAGTACAGGCATGGTGCTTTCTGGTGGGGTCGTGGACACTAGAAACTCGGCGCGAATCGTATCGCTCTGCGCGCGCGGGTAACCTTCACCGCGGTGAGCGACATGGTCAAATCAATCGCCGGCGCGATCGTCGCGCTGGCAGCGGTGCTGGCCCTGTCCGGATGCGCGGGCAACGAGAGCTATCCGAACAACCCCAAGCCTCCGGCAAACCTGAACGTTTCGGTTTTCGTGGGCGAGGACCGAATCGCGCTCTCACCCAATCCCTTCGGCGCCGGTCCGGCTCGTTTTGTGATCACCAATCAGACCGGCACCGACCAGAAGGTCCTGATCTCGACCGACCAGTTCGACCGCGAAACACTGGTCGGAGTCGGGCAGACGGTCAATTTCAAGCAGACGGTCGAGCCGGGCGACCTTTCGATCTCGACCGACAACAGCGCAGCGGACTCGGTTGAACTGGTCGTCGGGCCAGAGCGCGAAAGCGCGCAGCAGGATCTGAACCAGCCGTAGTCGGCTCAGGCCTGCTCCGGGGCGAGCGTCGCGCGCGCGTTTTCGGGCCGCGGTTCGATCCGTCCCGCTACGCAGGTGAACCACAGCGCCGAGATCCAGCACAGCGTGCCGAAGACCACGTGCAGCCACACGAGCTCAGCCGGAAGTTGTTGATTCCACTGGATCGAGCCGATCAGGCCCTGGATCCCGAGCAGCACAACGAAGATCGTCGAATTGAGCCTCAGCTCGCGCGATGCGCCGCGACGCCAGAGCAGCAGCCATACGAGCACCGCGAGGATCCCGAGAACGTCTGCGACGCGGCCGTGGCGGTGCACCACCCACTCCAGCGAGTCGCCGCCGCGCGGCTCCCAGCGGGCGACCGAACCGGGGTCTCCGCCGGCGTGCGGGCCGGCGGCAGTTGTCGCCATGCCGCTGATCCAGGCGGCGGCCGTCATCACCAGCAGTCCGCGGATCGACCAGACTGCGAGCCTGTCCTCAGAACGCGGACGTGAGCCCGGCTCATGCATCGATCTCCAGATCAGTGCGACGCCCGCGATCGCGATGATCATCGACCCAGTGAAGTGGGCCATCACCCACTCGTACTGCAGCTCGCTCTCCACGCTGAGCGCGCCGAGCACGGCCTGGATCAGCGCGCCGAGCGGCAGACACCAGGCCAGCAGCGTCAGGTCGCGTCGGTACGGACGGCGGCGCATCGCGGCGAACGCGGCGGCGAACACGCCCAGCGTCACAAGCCCCGAGAGCACGCGATTGCCGAACTCGACGATCGAGTGAAGATCTGCCGGGGGGTAGGCCTTGCCGTAGCATCGCGGCCAGTCCGGGCAGCCAAGGCCAGAGTTCGACAAACGCACCGCAGAGCCGGTTGCGACGATCAGCGTGAGCATCAGAACGCCGACGAAGGCGATCTTCGTGAACTGCTCAGGCGTGACAGTGAATCCGTCGGTCTTCTCGCGCAGGCGGGAGAACATCGCGGGTAACTCTAGGCGGGGCGCAGTTACTCGGATTCGCCGCCGCTGGCGACAAACTCGGATACGGCTTGAATCTGCTGATCGGTCAGGTCAGTTGCGAAGGCGGGCATTCCGCCGCCGCCCTGGATGACCTGCTCGGAGATCTGGTCGAGCGTGAGGCTGGTCCCGTTGAGGTCGGGCCCGCTGCCACCGTTGCTACCTGCGGGGCTGAAGGCGTGACATCCGGCGCAGCCGGCGTCGGTGAAGATGGCCTTCCCATCGCCCGGGTTGTCACCGGTCGCTGGCGGGGTCGAGCTCCCGCAGCCGGCCAGCGCCGCCGACGCCGCGATGGCGCAGACGACGAGAGCCGTGCGAAAAACGTTCAGGACTGGCCGCCCGTGCTGTTGTGCGAGCGACCTGATGCGCCCAGCTCTTCGCGACGCGAGGCGATCTGTCCGAGCTTGCGCTGCAGGCGGTCCCATGAACGGTCTTCGGCTTCTTGGTAGGCCTCACCGGCGAGTCCTTCGAGGCTCTTGGAGTAAATGCGCCATGCCTTGGCTTCTGACTCTTCCAGCCGGTCGAGCTCAGCTCCTACGGGCTGTTGGCTTACTGCTGCCATGTCGGACCTCCGTTCTGGGATTGACTTACAGCGTACTTGCCACCTGGACGGATGACCGCCCATTACCTACTCATATACGTATCGGCAGGTACAAAGGATCAAACACCCTCGGGCGGTCAGTTGATGCGGAATCATTCACGGCTTGTCTCTGGAACCTCGACAATCGTTGCATCGATGCCCCCGGCGCTGACTCTCGAGCCGGGCTCGGCCTCGCGGCGCAGAATTGCCAGGGCGATCGGTTCTCCGGTGGTCGCAACGGTCGCGGTGCCGACCAGTCCGAGCTCTTTGCCGTCTGCCAGCACCACCGGTGCACCGGTGGTGAGCGGCTCTGCCGAGCGCAGAATGCGCAGGTGACGGTTGGGCCTGCCCTTCCAGTGCATCCGCGCGACGGTCTCCTGTCCGACGTAACAGCCCTTGTCAAAACTCACGGCGCGGCTCTCGAGCGAGGCTTCGGCCGGAAACGTCTCATCGTTCAGCTCGGTGCCGAAGGCCGGGACGGCGTATTCAACTCGGGCAGTCCTGTACTGATCTGAGGTCAGCTCTGAGAGGCCCGCGCCGCGCAACTGGGCCAGCAGCGCCGCCGCTTCGCCGGACTCAACCAGAGCGTCGACGCCCATCGGCGACTCGAGCTCGACGACCGGGATGCTGATCGCGTCGACTGCGTCGCGGGCACCGGGGCCGATCACCTTCACGAGCACGAATTCGCCGGTTGCGTCCTCGGTCGAAAAGAAGTATCCAATTCGAAAAGCGTCGACCGTGTGCTGGATGACCGGCAGGTGCGTGGCGCTTGTGACAACGAGCGTCTCGTCGCCGTCGCGGGCGACCCACATGTCGGCGCGCATCTTGCCCTTGGGCGTCAACAGCAGTGCGTAGCGCGACTCGCCGTCGGCCAGCGAACCGACATCGTTGGTCACCTGCCCATTGAGGAATTCGCCGGCGTCATCTCCGCGCAGCACAAGAACACCAGGGTCTTCAGCGCGCAGAAAGCCAGTTGTTTGTTCGGTACTCATCGAACAATCATTGTACCGGCGAGAAACACCGGCCCCGCTGCGAGATAATTTGAGCGACATGCACGGCCCGGCACATTCGCACGGTCACGCGCACGCCCACGGCGGCGCGTCACGCGCCGACAACACGCGGCGCATGGGCCAGGCGCTCGCGATCAACCTGGTGATGGTGGTGGCGAGCACCGTCGGCGCGGCGATCACCGGTTCGCTGGCTCTGTGGGCCGACGCCGGACACGTGCTCTCGGATGTCCTTGCGATCGGGCTCGGGATCGCGGCGGCCAAGGTCGCAGCGAGGCCCGCGACGGGGCGCGGCACATTCGGGCTCGGCCGCGTCGAGATCCTCGCCGCGCTGGTCAACGGCATTGCGCTGATCGCTGTCTCGATCTTCATAGCGATCGAGGCCGTCGGCAGGTTCTCGGACCCGCCAGAGATCGACGGGTTGGGCGTGTTCCTGTTCGGCGGGATCGGTCTGATCGGGAATCTGCTGGCCACCTGGGTCCTGGTGCGGGGCGATCGCACGGACATCAACCTCGAGGGCGTTCTGCGGCACTCTGTGGCCGACGCGCTCGGATCCTTCGGCGTGATCGTCGCGGGGCTCGGGATCGTGCTCACGGGCTGGAACGTGCTCGACCCGATCGTCGGCCTGTTGATCTCGTTGCTCATCCTCTTTTCGTCGTGGCGCCTGATCCGCGAGCCGGTCGAGGTTCTGCTCGAACGCGCACCGGCCGGGATCGAGGTCGAGAAAGTCGGCATGGCGATCGCACGGTTTCAGGGTGTGCGCGAGGTCCACGACCTGCATATCTGGTCGATCACCTCCGGCTTTCCGGCGCTCGCCGCGCATGTCACCGTCGACGCCACGTGCGCCGTCGACGACACGCGTCGCGCGATCGAGCAGATGCTCGCCGACGAGTTCGGTCTTACTCACACGACGCTCCAGGTGACTGCCGAGCAGCTGTTGCAGCTGGACGAGGGATAACATCGCTGGCGATGCCACTTGCAACGGAATTCCAGGAGATCGTCGACTCGCTGCCCAGCGACTGGACCGACCTTGAGTTCGACCTGCGGATCGACGACGAGGACAACTACGTTGACGCGGCAACGCTTCTGACGCAGTGCAACGCCCGGCCGTACTCGCGCGCCGACTGGCACTTCAACGTGCTGGTCGCGCATCGCTTCGGTCATGGCGCGGCTCCCGAGGCCGTGCACGCAACGCTCGGTCTGCTCGATCAGAACGAAATCTCAGGCGAGCTCGCCGTGCGCCAGATTCGCGAAGGTCGCGCCGAGACCGTTCAGATGTGGGGCCGTCCCGAAGCCGTGCGTCGCGAGTTCCGCGAACGCCGTGGTCTCTAGCTCGAATCCCGCGTGAAAGTTCGGCTCGTCAGCGGCGATCTTCTGTTCGGCTCGAAGGTCGAAGGAATGATCCGCGCGGCGGGCTATGAGCCTGTGGCCTCGGCCGACCCTGAGCTTGCGCTCGTCGTGATCGATCTGACGGATTCATCAACAGACGCCGAAGCGGCGCTTTCTGGCGCCCGGGGCGAGCTGAAGATTCCCGCGCTGGCCTACTACGCGCACACAGACGACGACATCCGCAAATCCGCCATTGCAGCGGGCTTCGACCTGGTGGTGCCACGCTCGCGGATGATGCGCGAGGGCGCGGAACTGATCTCTCGGCTTGCGCGCGGGCCAGCGGAATAGGCCGCAAAGCGCCGTTTTTTGTTTTTCGCTCCTGACCAGATGGGAACATCACGGCCAAACTTCCCATCACCAAGGAGCTCAAAGTGGAAGACACACACAACGGCAAGGCGTATCTGGCCGAAGCCGTAGGCACATTCATACTGGTCTTCTCGATCATCGCCGCCGTCACGCTCTACGCCGGCGCGCTGGCCGGAGCCCAGACTCCGATCCCCAACATCGTGATTCCCTTCATCGCGCTTGCCCACGGGTTTGCGCTGTTCATCGGCATCCAGACGCTGGGGGCGATCTCCGGCGGACACTTCAACCCCGCCGTCACGCTCGGACTGCTCTCGATCAGGAAGATCTCGGCAGGAAACGCGATGCTCTACATGGTCGCCCAGGTCATCGGCGCAACCGTCGCCGCCTTCATGCTCGCACTTGTGCTGCACGATCAGGGCCAGGTGGTGAAATTCGGTTCACCGAGCCTTGATCCGAGCATTTCGGTCGGCGCCGGCATCGCGCTAGAGGCCCTGATGGTCTTTTTCCTCGTGTGGACGATTGTGGCCACTGCCGTGAATCCCGACGGACCCAAAGAGTGGGCGCCGGTCGCGATTTCGACGTCGTTGGCGCTCGGCGTGCTGCTCATCGGCCAGTGGACGGGCGCTTCGCTCAACCCCGCTCGCGCATTCGGTCCGGACCTCACCAACGCACTCTTCGGCAAGTCGGGCGGATTCGGCTCGTTGCGTGACTTCTTCCTTGTCTACGTGATCGCACCGATCGCCGCAGGCGTGCTGGCCGCGACGCTCTACAGCTCGCTGTATCTGAAGGGCGAGCAGCTGCCCGAGCCGCCGGCTCCGTCCGAGCAGTCGCCGCTGTAGGCGATCGAGTCAGTCGTGGCGCAGCAGATCCTCTCTTCCGGCACAATGGTCCGGAAGGGGGGATTTCGCACAGGCCTTTCTCCCGAAAGGAGCCCATATGGCTTACCAACGACTGCTCGTGATTGCCAATGAAACGATCGCGGGTGAAGGTCTCCACGATCACATTCGCGAGCTCACTGCGGATGGCGGGCGGGTGATCATCATCGCCCCGGCGCTCAGTTCACGCCTGAAATACGTGTTCTCGGACATCGATGAACCGCGTGCCCAGGCGCAGGCACGGCTTGACGCCTCGTTCGCACTTCTGCATGAGAGCGGGATCGATGCCGAAGGCGACGTCGGCGATGCAAATCCCGTGCGGGCGTTCGAGGATGCGGTGGCGGTCTACGAGCCCGACGGGGTGCTTGTCTCCACTCATCCAGAGGGTCGTTCCAACTGGATCGAGAAGGGCGTCGTCGAGAAGCTCCGCAGCAAAACCGATCTACCGGTCGAACACGTGGTCGTGGACCTTGCGGCCTCATCTGAAAAGGAGCAGGCGCCGGCTCGGTAAAGTCGGGCCCAATGCGACGCGTCACCTATTCGCGCAACTTCACAATCTCGTTGTCGCGTACTTGTCGCTGCTACTGCAAGTACTGCGCATTTGCAACGCACCAGCCGCATCTGCGCACGCCGGATGAAGTCGAGCGCCTGCTCGACGACGCCCAGAAGCGCCGCGCCAAGGAGTTGTTGATCCTCACGGGCGAGGCGCCCGACCAGAACGAAAAGGTGATGGCCCAGCTGAACGCTCTGGGCCACAAGGACTTCATCGACTACGTCGTCTGGACCTGCGAGCGCTCGCTCGAACGCGGGATCCTCCCGCACACCAACCTCGGTGTGATGGAGCGTGGCGACATGGAGCGCCTGCGCGAAGTCACGGCATCGCAGGGCCTGATGCTCGAATCGATCTCCGAGCGCCTGATGGAGACCGTGCACGCCGGTTCGCCGACCAAACACCCGAAAGAGCGGCTGCGCACGATTGCTCTGGCAGGAGAGCTCCAGGTGCCCTACACCACGGGCATTCTGGTCGGCATCGGTGAGACGCCGGATGAGCGCATCGCGAGCCTCCGGGCGATCGCGCAGCTGCATGAGCAGCATGGCCACATCCAGGAAGTGATCCTGCAGAACTTCGTCCCACACCCGCGCTATCACGGACAGGACGTCGGCGAAATCGCATCCGACGCCGCCGATGACCTCTGGCGCACCGGAATGGCGCCCGGTGGCGAACGACCTGACGACGAGCGGCTGCCCGACTGGGCGTGCAGCGTCTCGATCGAGGACATGAAAGAGCTGGTGCTTGCGACCCGCGAGATGATGCCGGACGTTGGTATTCAGATCCCACCGAACCTCGCCGACTGGTGGCCGGAGCTGGTCGAGGCCGGCGCGACCGACCTCGGCGGTCTGTCGGCCAACGGCGACCACATCTCGCCCGAGCATCCGTTTCCTTCGCCCGCGCAGGTCCGTGACCGGCTTGCCGGTGACGGTGTCGCGCTGGCCGAGCGCCTCTGCGTGTATCCGCAGTACACCAATGAGCAGTGGGTGGCGCCTGCAGTCATGGACACGATCATCCAGCGCTACTGGAGCTTCATCCCGCGCGGCGAGCGTCGCCGCGCCCAGCGCCCGGAGCTCGCGGACGCCGCGTTCGTGAGCGAAGCGGTCTCGGCGGCCGGCGAGGGGGTGGCCCTCACCGAGGAGCAGCTGACCGCGCTCTTCAGCGAGACCCGCGAAGACCTGATCGAGGAAATCCGCGAGGCTGCCGACGGGCTGCGCGAATCGCTGGTCGGTGACGACGTCAGCTTCATCGTCAACCGGAACATCAACTTCACAAACGTCTGCACCGTCGGCTGCGCCTTCTGCGGGTTCGGCCAGAGCCGTCGCTCGCCCGACGCCTACGAGGCCGACGAAGCGGACTTCCGCGAGAAGATTGCCGCGGCCGTCGAGTTCGGGGCAACCGAGCTCTGCATGCAGGGCGGGATCCATCCGGACTACGAGCTCGAGGACTACGGTCGCTGGCTCAGGATCGCCACGGATGCGGCACCGCAACTGCATCTGCACGCTTACTCACCGATGGAGATCGCAAACATGGTCGATCGCTCGGGGCGCAGTACCGATGCGGTCTTCAGGTATCTGAGCGACCTCGGCCTCGGGTCGACGCCGGGCACCGCGGCCGAAGTGCTTGACGATGATGTCCGCGGCAGGATCTCGCCGAACAAGCTTCCGGCGGCCCGCTGGGTAGAGATTGTCGAGGCTGCGCACGCCGCCGGCGTGCCGACTACCTCGACCGTGATGTTCGGTCACATCGAAGAGCCGTGGGAGCTGGCGCGCCACATGCGTGTTCTCCGTGAACTTCAGGAACGCTCACTCGCCAACGCGCCGGTCGCGATCACCGAGTTCGTACCGCTCTCATTCATCCCGTACCAGACGCTGCTCGGCCGCACGCACGGAATCGCAGAAATCACGCGCGAAGAAAATCTCAAGCACACCGCCGTTTTCCGGCTTGCGCTCGGACGCACGGTCCCCAACGTCCAGGCCAGCTGGGTCAAAATGGGACTGGACACCGCCACCGAGGCACTGCGTTGGGGCGTGAACGACCTCGGTGGAACGCTCATGGAGGAGTCGATCTCTCGCGCCGCCGGCTCGCTGCACGGCTCGCGGCTGGACCCGGTCGACCTGGTGGCCGCCGGTCACGCGGCAGGCAGGCCGGTGTTTCAGCGCAACACGCTCTACACATCGAGGCTCGCCGAGTATCCGCTCCCGCTGGCCGTGCAGGCGGCCTAGCGCGCCAAACAGGGGGGGAGTGGTGCGCTAGGCGGCCGGCTCGGTCGGTGCCGGCGGAGTCGATCGCCGTGAGGCGCGACCCATCTTGCTTGCAAGGTCCGCTCCGCGCGGGAGGCGCCCGGCGCGTTGGCGCTTCTGCCAGTACATCGCCTGGTCGGCGAGTTCCATCGCGCGGACCGGGGACGGGGCTTCGGCCAGTGACTGGTGGCCGGCCGAGAAGCTGACGCGGGCCTCTTCTCCCTTGAGGTAACGCTCGAGCGTGATGTGCGCGCGCTCGCGGTAGCCGACGGCGTCATCGGGGCTTTCGCAGCCGACCAGCACGGCGGCAAACTCGTCGCCACCGATCCGCCCGACCACGTCGGTGTCGCGCGCGGCTTCCTGCAGCGCCTGCGCGCACAGCTGCAGGACCCGGTCGCCGGCGGCGTGGCCGAAGCGGTCGTTGACGCCCTTGAAACCGTCCAGATCGATCAGCACCAGGTAGGACTCGACCGTGCCGCGCCGGCTGAGCTTCCATTCGCGGGCGAGCGCGCGCTCAAAACCGCGGCGGTTGGCGACGCCGGTCAGGGCGTCGGTGAAGGCGTCGGTGCGCAACTGCTCTGCGTGCTCGACGAGCACGGCGTGCTTCTTTTCGAACTCTTCTTCCTGGCGCTCGCGGTCGAGCTCATTGACGATCACGCGTCCGAGCACCGTCAGGAGGTCCAGCTCATTGCGGTGGAACCGCTTGGCGGAGTCGGAAATCGCGCAGAGCGTGCCGAAGTGGCTGCCGTCCTGGAGTTCAAGCGGGATGCCGACGAAACTGTCGGCGTTCCTGATGTCGCGGCTGGCGAGGATCGCCGGGGCGGGGTCGACCACACCGTCGGCACCTGGGCGTGCAAGCAGCGCGAGCGTCTGTCCGTGGTGGATGCCGAAGATGTCGGGGCCGCGAAAGTCGACGATGCGCAGCAGTTGCGCGTCGTCGTCGTGGTAGGCCACAAAGACGGCGCAGTCCGGAAGTTGCTTTGCCAGCAGGTCCAGGACCGTGGCGGTCGCTTCGGTGAAGTCAAAAAAGCTGCGCGCCGACTCGGGCGTTACCACGGCCGGGACTTGCGCCTGCTCAGCCGACGGCTGATCCGAAGATGATGGGGGGTCAGTATTGGTCATTCGTCGTCGCGATCCGGCCGCGACCGGAGTAAGAGGGTTCACTCAGCTGGGGGGAAAGCTGATCTGCGCCCGGAGAAGTGGCCAAGGCCGAGTTTCGAACTGATCCGTTCGCAAGATCGATTGCAGCCAATATGCCAGAAATTACCCGTTCCATGGGACAAAGATCCAAATTACCTTACTTTCGGGTATCCATAATAGCATCAATTGGACCCGCCAGTAACCCAAATTAGTTAGTGCGACTGGACCTCAAAAGCAGAACTACCAATAAACAACTACGGGGTCAGCGGAAGAGGTCCTGC
This sequence comes from Thermoleophilaceae bacterium, assembly GCA_016463365.1. The sequence continues at coordinate 10,087 of JAEMRJ010000033.1, forward strand.
GCGCGCTCGCGCAGCGAGGCCGTCGCGCCGGGCCCGTCGTCGAAAATCACGAGATCTGAGCGCCCACGGATCACAACGACAGGCTCGCCGCTGTCCTTGGAGCGGGCCAGATCGGCCGCTGCGGCCAGTTCATCGGCCACGGCCTGAATCGTCGCCGTGAGCTCACGTCTGTCGCGATCCACGCCGCCGCGTTGATCGAGCAGCGGTTCAATCCCGGCGCACCCGATCGCGACGTCGAGCTGCCCCGATCGCCACGCGCGTCCGAAGCTGTCTGTGATCAGGACCGCAAGTCGCCTGCCGGTGAGCGACTGGAGCTGAGCACGGATCGCGCGAGCGGAAGCGTCAGAGTCTTCGGGAAGCAGCAGTACGCGTCCGTCGCCGGGCACATTTGAGCTGTCGATCCCGGCGTTGGCGCAGACAAATCCTTGCCTTGTCTCGACGATCAGCACGCCTTGTGCGGCGCGCAGGACTGTGTTGCTCTCGTCGAGGATCAGCTGGACAAGGCCGGGGTGTTTGGCGGTGACCGCGGCGAGTTCGCGCGCGCGGCCGCCGGGTTGGGTGCCGGCTGGATCTGCGAAGCGGTTCTCGACCTTGCTCACGGCCTTCTGGGCGATCACCACGATGTCGCCGTCGGCGAGGGCGGTGTTTCGTGCGATCAGAGCGGCAAGGTCGTCGCCGGCCGTGAACTCCGGCAGTCCGCCAACCGCTTCAGCGCTGAGCTTCAACGCGCGTACCCGCCAGGCAGGCTACGACGATCAGTGAGCAGGGTTGCGACAGCCTGCTCTGTGTTCACGGCGTCGTGGTCGCCGGTGGCGAGTCGCTCCGCGAGCTCCAGCAGATCGTCAGCCGTGTCGAGGTCGAGCGCCAGCGACGGCACTTCGTGTTCGGCGACGCGGAGCGCGGCGGCGAGGCCCATCGCGATGTGGCGCTGGCGGCTGTCTGGTCCGAAGGAGGGCTCAGCGGCGTCCGGCGGCGCCACTACGAGCGCATTTGTGCCTGTTCCCATGCGGTCGGGCACCACGGCGAACTGGATCCGGTCCTCGCGCGTGCGCGCGATCAGGTCGTCGAGCTCTTCCGGATTGAGCAAGGGGCAGTCCCCCGGAATCATCACCACGCGGTCGAAATCGTGCTCGATCGCCCAGGCGACGCCGGCCATCGCGGCATCGCTGTGGCCGGTCCTAGCGTCGGCGATCACCGCGTCGGCTGTGCCGGCCGCAATCTCAGTCAGCTTCGGCTCGGCACTGACTACGACGATGCCGTCGACTTCCTTGGTCCGGCCCAGCGCCGCGATCACGTCGCGCACCATCGCTTCAGCGATCAGCCGACGCTGCTCGGCGGCCAGCCCTGTCGCGAGGCGCTCCTTGGCGTCGTCGAAGGGCTTGATCGGAAGGATCACGCAGGTGCGTTCGCGGCGCGGGCGCATCGCTTCAGTCTGACCGGGTGCCCGGCAGTGATGCCCCGTAGCGCAGGACTTCGGCCGCAACCGAGCGAGTTCTGGCCGGGTCGCTCATGGCGACGTTGGCAAGGTGATGGGCATGTCCGGGGAGCGGATCGTCGGCAATCCATGCGTCGATCAGTGCACCGTGGGCTTCGGCGTAGTAGTCGGCAACGCCGGAGCTGGTCGCCGGGAATCCTGCGGATTCGACGAACTTGGCGGTCGGGCCTTTGAGTACTGCGCCGCCCACGAAGGGACTGACTGCGAGTACCGGCGCTTCGGCGGCACTCAGCGCCTCGGCCATGCCGGGCGTCCGAAGTATCGGCGAGATGCTGATCACCGGGTTTGACGGACCGATCACGATCAGGTCTGCGTCGCTGACAGCCTGGTCAACCGGCGCGGTGACGGCGGCAGCGTCAATCCCCTCAAAGCGCACGCTCACGATCGTAGGGTCGCTGCGGTCCTGAATCAGGAACTGCTGGATCCCGCGCGGGCCCTCAGGCGTTTCGATGATCGTGCGTACCGGGCGATCGCTCATCGGCAGAACCAACGCGCCGCCGGCGTCGTATCTGGCGGTGGCGCCGGCGTGTGCGGCAGTCAGCGTCTCGCCGGCGGCAAGCAGCGCCGCCCGCTCAGCGCAGACCCGCATGTCGTCATCGCCCAGTTCAAACCAGATCTGCTCACCGGCCGCGCGGCGAGCGTCCATCAGCTCGTGGCCCTCGCCCTCGATCCCGAAGCCGACTCCGTCGATCACGCCGGCCAGCCGAAACGAGATCAGGTCGGGATCCGGGGAGACGTGGACGTCGTAGATCTCGATGTCGTCAGCGGTGTTGGCGACGACGCTGAGTTGCCCCGGCTGCTCGGGCGCCTGGCCGTCAAACCCGTGAAGGATGTCGCGCAGTCCGACGGCGAGCTTGGCGCCGCCGGTGCCGCCGGCAAGCAGCGCCACGCGCATGGCGACTAGTCCCACTCCTTGGCCGGGAGGCCGGTGAACTGAACTCCGGCGTGGGTCTTGTACCGGATGTTCACGCCGATCAGCAGGGCGGTCAGCTGCTCAGCGATGCGCGCTGCCTCGAGCGGGCCGCCGTCGACCGCACGCAGGCCGGGGATCAGGTTGATCAGCTTGGCAACTCGAGCCTTGGCCGCCTTCTTGTTGCTCATGACCAGGACGTCCTCGTCGTCTGCGGTGTCGAGGTCGGCGAGCGTGACGGCGCTGACGGTGTGTAGAGCCGAGACGACGATCACGCCGTCCGGAACCATTTCCTGCGCCTGCTGAGCCGCCGACCCCTGCCAGACGCCGATCGTGCGGGTCGCCTTGCCGCTGATCGCAGCGGCCAGCGGCACCGTCGCGTCCACGAGGATCTGGCCGTCCTCAAGGGCGTTCTTCAGGTTGGTGAGGTTCTCGGACTGTGAGCGGAACGGAACGGTGAGAAAAACGATCTCAACGCCCTGGACCGCGTCCGCATTGACATGCCCGCTCAGCGGAGCGTTCGGGTCCTCGAGGCGGCTGCGGATGCGCTCGACGGCTTCTTCGGCCGACCCGAGCTGGCGTGATCCGATCCGTACGTGCACGCCGGCGCGGGCGAGCTGAAGTGCAAGCGCCGAACCCAGCGCGCCGGTGCCGCCGACGATTGCGACTGTGTTGTCTGTAGTGGTCATCGCGGCGATCCTAGCCATTGCTTCACGTAGGCTTTTCGACCATGCCGATTCAGCCAGGACTGACCTACGAGCATCGCTTTGAGGTGACCGACGAACTCTCGACCGATGTCGGTGGGAGTGTCGCCAATCGCGTGCTCGCCACACCGCGCATGATCGGGCGAATGGAGTACGCGGCGATGCAGGCCGTTTGGAGCGAGCTGCCTGAGGGCTCCACCTGCGTCGGCTTTGCGGTGAACATCAAGCACGTCGGCTCGGCTCCGGTCGGCGGCGCGTGCGTTTCGACCGCGACGCTCACGGAAGTTCGGGACGGGCGCAAACTGCACTTTGATGTCGAGGTCGTCTGTGACGGCCGCACGATCGGCGTGGGAACGCACGAGCGCCGCATAATTCACGGCGGGACTTTCGACGATCGCAACAGTTCAGCAGGTGCTCTGTGATTGCGCCGCCCGAGCATGCGCTGATCCGTGAAGTCGGTCCGCGCGACGGATTCCAGAACGAGCCCGAGGTGATCGCAACCGACGACAAAATCGCGATCATCGACAAACTGACAGCGACCGGCCTGACGCGGATCGAGATCACCTCATTCGTGCGCCCCGACGTGATTCCGCAGCTCGCCGACGGGGCCGAGGTGCTCTCGCGGGTGCAGCGTCGCGAGGGTGTGAGCTTCAGCGTGCTGATCCCGAACCGTCGGGGGCTTGAGAACGCGCTGAAGCAACGCGACCGCATCGACGAGATCAGCGTCTTCCTGTCTGCATCCGAATCGCACAACATGAAGAACGTGAATCGGACGATCGGGCAGTCGCTCGCTGAGCTCACCGGCGTCGTCGCCGACGCGCGCAAGGACGGGCTTCGCTGCGTCGCAGTTATCTCGACTTCGTTCGGGTGTCCGTACGAGGGGCGAGTCAATCCGGGCCGAGTTTTCGAAATCGCCGGCGCGCTCGCAGAAGCCGGCTGCGCCGAAATCGGGTTCGGAGACACGACCGGCATGGCCAATCCACTGCAGGTCGGCGAGTTCTTCCCCGCCGCCGCGACCGCCTTGCCGGGCACGCAACTGACGGCGCATTTCCACAACACCCGCGGCCAGGGTCTTGCCAACGTGCTGTCGGCGCTGTGGGGCGGGTGCACATCTTTTGAGTCGTCCTTCGGTGAGCTCGGCGGTTGCCCGTTTCCTCCCGGCTCAACCGGCAATGTCGCGACGGAAGATGTTGTGTCGATGCTCGAGGAGATGGGCGTTTCGACGGGGATAGATCTGCCAGCGCTCGTTGACTGCTCGCGCGAAATGCAGGATCGCCTGGGCCGGACGCTCACGAGCCACGTCCTGACCGCCGGACCAGTCCAATGGGCAGACCAGGACCGGGCAAACTCAGGAAACCGCTAGAACAAGCGGTTTTTCTTCCACGGTCACTCCCGGCGGGACGGACTGTGGAAGATTTATCGCTTACGTATGCGGTTCGGCCGCTTGAGCGAAGGCGGCAATTTTCTGCGCAATTTACCTAATTTGGTGTATAAAGTTGCTCGGCTCCGGGGACGATGTAGGGGTTATTGACGAGCCCTTCATCGGGCTTCAGTCCAGATCGAAGCGCACTCGGGGGCCGAGCCCAAGTCGCTTTCCGAAAGACCGTTGGGGGCCGAGCCCGACGGTCTTTCACTTTTAAGTGGTCCGTGACCACGGGGGCCGAGCCGCAGTGCCCATCAAATTGCGCTTTCCGAAAGACCGTTGGGGGCCGAGCCCGACGGTCTTTCACTTTTAACGACCCGCTTCGATCCTGCCTTAGACTGCGCCTCATGACTGGGCAAGGGGAGACGCAAGCAGCCGAGGTCGCCTGGCGACCGACGCCGGAGTACATCGAGCAGGCCAACGTCGGCCGCGTGCTGGCCGCGTACGGCGTCAGCACCATCGACGAACTACGCGCCGCGACCGTTGCCGACATCGCCCGCTTCTGGGAGTTTGTCGTTCGCGATCTGTCGATTCCGTTCTCCAAGCCTTACGACCAGGTGATGGACAACAGCGGCGGAATCGAGTGGACGAAGTGGTTCACCGGCGGCGAGATCAACATGACGGCCGTCTGCGTGGACCGCTGGGCAGAAGATCCCGGGACGTCGGGCCGCGACGCGATCATCTGCCAGCGCGAGAGCGGCGAGATCGAGCGCCTCACCTTCGCCGACCTGCGCGCTGAGGTTGACGCCTTTGCGTTGGGCCTTCGCTCACTCGGCGTGGGCCCCGGCGACCACGTCGGCGTGTTCATGCCGATGACGCCACGCGCCGTGATCGCCAGCTACGCCGTCGCAAAGCTTGGTGCCGTGTACCTGCCGATTTTCTCAGGCTTTGCTGCTCACGCTGTCGCAGCTCGCCTCAATGACGCCGGCGCCAAGGTTCTGATCACCGCAGACGGCAGCGCCCGTCGCGGATCGGCCGCGGCAATCAAGCCGGTTGCCGACGAGGTCGCGCAGTCGGTCCCGACCCTTGAGAAGCTTGTGCTTGCGCGCGAAGAGGGAAATGACGTCGCATTCAACCCTGAGCGCGATCTTGAGTGGGAAGAGCTCGTCGCGCCGTTCCGCGGCCAGTTGATCGAGGCCGCGCCCACCGGCGGCGAAGACCCGGTGATGATCGGATACACCTCCGGAACCACCGGCAAGCCCAAGGGCGCAGTGCACGTGCACGGCGGCTTCACCGTGAAGATGATCTCCGAGGTTGCCTACCAACTCGACGTCCACGCGGGCGATCGATTCATGTGGGTCACCGACATGGGCTGGATCATGGGACCGGTCAACATGCTCGGCGCGCACGGACTCGGCGCGACGATGGTGATGATGGAGGGCGCACCTGACTGGCCCGATGCCGGACGGCTCTGGAAGTTTGTCGAGCAGGAAAAGATCAATGTGCTGGGGATCTCGCCGACGCTGATCCGCGGCCTGAAGTCCAGGGGTGAGGAGTTTGTCTCTGGTGCCGACCTTTCATCGCTGCGCATCCTTGGATCGACCGGCGAGCCATGGAATGACGATCCCTACCGCTGGCTCATGAAGATCACCGGCGAACGCGTGCCGATCGTCAACATCAGCGGCGGTACTGAGGTGGGCGCGTGCTTCCTCTCACCGTTCATCGTCGAACCGATCAAGGTCTGTTCGCTCGGCGGCGCCTCGCTGGGCATGGACGTAGACGTCTTTGATCCCGAGGGCAACCCGATTCGCGGCTCGGTCGGCGAGCTTGTCTGCAAACAGCCCTGGCCGAGCATGACCCGCGGGGTGCTGGGCGACCCGGAGCGCTACAAGTCGAGCTACTGGAGCACATACCCCGGAATCTGGCGCCACGGCGACTGGGCCATGATCGACGACGAAGGAGACTGGTTTCTGCTCGGTCGCTCGGACGAGGCGATCAATGTGGCCGGCAAGCGACTTGGGCCGGCAGAGGTCGAAGGCATTCTCGTCGCAGATCCACGTGTCGCTGAAGCCGCCGCGATCGGGGTGCCGGATGCGACAAAGGGCGAAGCAGTGTGGTGCTTTGCAGTGGCGATCGGCGAGGCCGCATCTGACGAGGCATTGCCCGGAGAGCTGGCGGCTGCGGTGGCCGAGGAGCTCGGAAAGCCGTTCAAGCCTTCCCGCGTCGTGATCGTGCCGGCGCTCCCGAAGACGCGCTCGGCCAAGATCCTCCGCCGCGCAGTTCGCGCCGCTGCCCTGGGGGAAGACCCGGGCGACCTCTCGTCAGCCGAGAACCCAGAAGCGCTCGACGCGATTCGCGCGGCGTTGGCCTAGCCGGTCCGGAACTCGCCGATGCCTTCGGGCTCGGTCCACTCAACCTCAAGCAGCTCGACCACCGCGGCGTGCGAGCCTGCGCGCGCGACTTCGATCATCTCCTCAACCGGCGGCCGAAAGCCCTCGAAGTGGCACTCGACCGTGCCGTCCGGCAGGTTCACGGCAGAGCCGTGCACGCCGCGAAATTCGGCGGCCCGCCGAATCGTGTCGCGGTAGAAGACTCCCTGCACGCGACCGTGTGCGACGACTCGCGCGTGAACCACTGAACTCATATGCCCGGGGAGAGACTCGAACTCTCACGCCCAAAGGACACGGCATTTTGAGTGCCGCGCGTCTACCGATTCCGCCACCCGGGCAGGGGTCTGAAACGTTATCTTGCGGACGCCGCGGTTGGCGGGGCCTGGGGTGGTGCAGCTGGCCGCGGTCGATCGGCCGGCCAGTCGGGCTCGTCCGGGTGGATCTCTTCTTCGACGTTCCACTTCTGGTTGAAGCCCCACGAGGCGACCACGACGAGCAGCATCTGTACCGGGATCAGCCCAAGGGTGATCACACCCAACAGCGCCGCGGGCAGCGTCGGATCGTTGTAGCCGACTTTGTCACGCGCGAACCAGTCCGGCCCGGCAACCAGTGCGAGGATCCCGAGGATGACGGCAATTGCTGCGATCACAGGGAGCACGCCGCGTCGCCACTGAAACACAGCCCAGGCAAATCCCGCGTACACAACAGCAAAGAGGAGCAGCGCCGCTTTGGCACCAACGAGAACGCTCCAGCCGCCGAAAGCGACGACGAGCAGCATTGCAACGCTCAACAAGAGCAGAGCTACAACTCCGAGGCGGGCCGTATGCGATTCCGGCAGATCCCTGTTGGGGTGCCTGACAGGCGGTTTTTCCTCGGATGCTTTTACGTCCTCCCAGAGCATCGGCTGCAAGTCTAGACTCTCGCGCGGGCGCCCGTCAGACGCCTGATCGAGTGATTTCACATACGCGGGTGTGGCGGAATTGGTAGACGCGCCAGCCTTAGGAGCTGGTGAGCGAAAGCTCGTGGGGGTTCAAGTCCCTCCACCCGCATACCGTTAGCCCCGTGCATTCAGGTACGGAACACTGGAATGCCGCCTACGCGGGCGGCGATGACGCAGTCAGCTGGTTTCAGGTTGAGGCGCGGACCTCACTGGACCTGATCGAGTCGGTCACCCAACCGGACGCGTCGCTGATCGATGTTGGCGGCGGATCATCGCGACTCGTGGACGGGCTGATCGAGCGGGGTCACAAAGATCTCGCCGTGCTTGACCTCGCAGATTCGGCGCTGGCGATCAGCCGAGAGCGGTTGGGTCCGCGGGCCGCCGATGTGGACTGGATCGTCGCGAACCTGCTCGACTGGGAGTCGCCGCGCAGCTATGACGTCTGGCACGACCGCGCCGTGTTGCACTTTCTCACGAGCGATGAGCAACGGCACTCCTACCTTGCGGCGATGCGCACTGCCTTGCGCGTGGGTGGACACGCGGTGATCGGTGTCTTTGCGGCGGACGGCCCTGAGCAGTGTTCCGGCCTGGAGGTGCGTCGCTACTCGCCAGAGGATCTGCGCGCGCTGCTGGGCTCCGACTTCGAGCCTGTCAGCTCAGTGCGGGAGCTCCACGGAACCCCGGGCGGGAATCAGCAGGCGTTCAACTGGCTGGTCGCTCGCCGGGCCAGATAATCGACTGGGTAAACTCGCGTCCGCGCGGGCCAGTGGCCAAATTGGCTAAGGCACCGGTCTCCAAAACCGGGGATTCCAGGTTCGAGTCCTGGCTGGCCCGCCT
>JAEMRJ010000146.1 GCA_016463365.1 Thermoleophilaceae bacterium
AGCCGGGGCCGACTGGGCCGGCGCCGGAGCTGATGACGCTGGCGCACTCGCGGACGGCGCTGCCGATGTCGCGACCGATCCGCTTCCCGCCGACGTGCTTGCGAGGGCGGGACGGTCGTAGGTCACCTTGACCTTGACCAGCTTGCGCTTGATGATCAGCTTGCGATGGATCACCTGCGGCTGCGCTGCCTGCGCAGTCGCCGTGCCGATCGCCGGGTCGTTGCCGACCTCCAGCCGCCAGAGCAGCACGGCCATGATCACCAGGAAGATCGCGATCGACGCGACGCCAACGCTTGCGGCGTGCGCCGCACGTGCGCTCTTAGTCGTCGTCTTCATGCTCGCCACCGTCGTCGTCGTCGTGGTCTTCTCCGCGCTCTCCACCGTGGTCGTCATCGCGCTCTTCTGAGTGCTCACCGTTGGAACCGGTGCCGCTCGGCGAGGTGGTCGGCCTGGGTGCGCTGTCGTCAGACTGTGCGTCGCGGCCGGATGTGGAGTCGTATGAGCCCGGTCCGGAGTTGCTTAAACCGGATCCGCTGGAGGATGCCGTGCTGGCTCCGCGTGAAGATGAGCCAGAGGAAGATCCGGACGACGCTGAACGCGCCTTCCTGCGTACATGCTTGCGCACCACCTGAGTGCGCTGCTCAACAACCGTCTCGACCGACGGGCCGGCAGCCACTTGTTGGGATGCGCTGGCTGGCTGTGGGTTTGATCGCATGCCCGATGCGAGGGCGGCAATGGCTGCCAGTCCTGCGATCGCTGCTGCTGCAAATGTCTTTCGTGTCATCGATTCCCCTCCTCAAGGAGATCTGTAAATTCGCTTGACTGAACCATGGCTGGGGGGCACCCAAGGGATCGGCAAGCGCACTCCAAGCGCCGGGCAAGCCTTGGTAAAGCTTTGGCAAAGAACGGCATGTGCAGGGGATTTATGGCCCTAAGATGGCTTGCATGGAGGCCGGTACACGAATCCTCGTAGTCGAGGACGAGGCCTCGATCTCTGAGCCGCTCTGCAGCGCCCTGGAGCGCGAGGGCTTTGTTCCCGCAGTCGCAAAGACTGCAGCGGAGGCGCTGACGCTCGCTCGCGGTACGGATCCGGAAGTGATCCTGCTCGACCTGATGCTCCCCGACGGCGATGGCCGCGACGTCTGCCGGAGCATCCGAGTATTCAGTGAGGTCCCGATCATCATGCTCACCGCCCGCGGCACCGAGGTCGACCGCATCGTCGGACTTGAGATCGGTGCTGACGACTACGTCGTCAAGCCGTTCAGCAGCGGTGAACTGATCGCGCGAATCCGCGCGCTGCTTCGACGCACGGCGGGCCCGAGGCAGCAACCTGTCGAGCACGCGATCGGCGGCCTGACGGTCGACGAAGCCTCCAGGCGCGCGACACTCGATGGAGAGCCGCTGGAGCTCTCGCGCAAGGAATTTGACCTGCTCGTCGAGCTCGTCCGCGCTGCGGGCACGGTCGTATCGCGCGAGGCGCTGATGGCTGCGGTCTGGGATGAGAACTGGTTCGGCTCGACCAAGACGCTCGACGTCCACATCGGATGGCTGCGCAAGAAGCTCGGGGACGACTCAAACGAGCCGCGCTACCTGCACACCGTGCGCGGCGTCGGCTTTCGCTTCACCGCGCCCGAGGAGTTCGAATCACAAGTCTGAGCACACGAATGATGCTCGCGATGGCCTACGTGCTCGTGCTGGCGATCATCGCGCTTGAAGTGCCGCTGGCGCTGAGCCTGCGAGAGCGGCTCGACGACGAGGTCAAGCAGCAGGCCAAGACCGGAGCAAACGTCGTAGCCGTACTCGCCAACACTGCGCTCGAGAACGGGAACGATTCAGCGCTTCAGGATCTTGTGACGGTCACCTCTCGCGACACGCGCGGCCGGACCGTGGTGGTCGACGACAAGGGCAAGGTGCTCGCCGACAGCGCAGGCACCGAGGCGATTGGAACGAGTCTCGCGAATCGGCCCGAGATCCAGACGGCTCTGGACGGCCGCACCGCCCAGATCTCGCGGGACAGCACGACCCTCGGTCGCGAGCTGCTGGCGACGGCCGTCCCGATCACAGACGAGGGGCGAACGACAGGAGCAGTGCGGGTTACGCAGGATGTGGCAGACGTCTCCAGTGCGTTCAGGCGCACGGTTGCAGGGCTGGCGCTGATTGGCCTGGCAGTGCTGCTCGTCGGGCTGATCGCCGGCGCGATCATCGCCCGCCAGGTGGCCCGACCGTTGCGCAGGTTTGAGGGCGCGGCTCGCGCCGTGGCCGATGGCGATCTGGCCGCACGTGCGCCGGTCGAAGGAAGTAGCGAGCAACGCTCGTTGGCGCTCACGTTCAACGAGATGACGGACCGGCTCTCGAGCTCACTTGAAGCGCAGAGCCGTTTCGTGGCCGATGCTTCACATCAGCTGCGAACGCCGCTCACAGGTCTGAGGCTTCGCCTCGAAGAGGCCCGGGCGCGCAGCAACGATCCCGACGTGAACGTGCAGATCGATCATGGCGTCGACGAGGTCGATCGCCTCGCACGCACCGTCGAGGAGTTGCTGGTGCTCAGCCAGACCGGCGAGCGCGACGCGCGCTCGGAGTCGCTCGAACTCTCGGCGCTGACAGCGGCCGCCGGCGAGCGCTGGAGGCCGATCGCGGAGTCGAGCGGCCACGAGCTGATCGTTTCGCCTGGCGGCAACGAGCGCGCCGAAGCCTCGCGCGCCGATCTCGACCGCGTACTCGACGCTCTGCTTGAGAATGCGATCGCCTACTCCCCCGACGGGTCGGCCATCGAGCTGGAATCCGCAGGCAGGCGAATCACGATCCGTGACCACGGCCCCGGCCTGGCCGACGGCGAGGGCGAAGAGGTCTTTGAACGCTTCTACCGCGGGCGCTCGGGCGTGAAGAAGTCCGGCGGCACGGGTCTCGGCCTGGCGATAGCGCGTGAGCTGGCGCGGCGCTGGCACGCAGAAGTGACACTTGAACCTGCGGACGGCGGCGGCACCACGGCCGTGATCGAGTTCGGTTCCGCTCCGCGCGGCGAGGAACTTTCATGAAGCGGCAGTCGTTTCTGGTCGTCGGAGGCGGAGTGCTCGGGCTGATCGTCGCCGCGTGCCTTGGCTTTCTGGCGCTTCAGCTGGTCAGTCAACCGATCGGGCTCTCGACCGTCGATGCGAGGGCTGGCGACGAGCTGGTCGCCGACAAAAAGAAGAGCGTGAAGCGCGCCGTCAAGAAGAAGAGTTCGAGCAAGAAGAGCTCAAGTAAGACGAAGCCCGACGACTCGGCGACGACTCCTTACGTTCCGCCGCAGTACTCGGGCGGCAGCGGCGGGGATGATTCGTCCGGGTCACACGGCGGTGATGACTCCGGGGACGATGATTCTGGAGGCGATGACCGCGACGGCGACGACGACGACTGAGCCCGACCGGGTCGCGCGCGAGCAGGCCTGAATAAGTTCAGGCCTGCTCGCGAATCAGCTCACATCTTTTCGTCTGACTGGCCCTGCTGGTCCCGGTGGTAGCCCGGCCCGCGCTGCTGGCCGCCTTGCTGGCCGCCCTGCATTCCCGGGCCGCCCTGCATTCCTGGACCGCCTTGCATGCCGGGACCGCCCTGCATGCCGCCGCCCTGCATCCCTGGAGGGCCGCTGCGGAAGTCGACGCGTTCACCGCGGTCGCCGCGATGGTCGCCGCCGAACAGCGACGCGCCAACAAGCGCAATCACCGCGCCAGCTACAGCAGCGCCACCGACGATGGTGTTGCGTTTGAATTTGTCTTCTGCCCAACTTGGAGCGGCGTCCGCAGTTGCGGCAGGAGCCATAGTTTGGGTTGGTGCCTCGGCCTCGGCGGCGACGGGCTGTTCGACCGTCGGCTCGGGGGCGGGCTCTGTCTCTGGTGTGCCGGAATCCGGCGGGGTGTTCTCATCCATGTCCAAAGGATCGTCCCCGCGCCATAGAGACCCGTTGGACAACCCTGAGAGTTAGCTGAGCGTGATCGCAGAACCAACAGAGGCCCCGGAGCAACTCCAGGGCCTCTGCCTAATCCAACTATTTGTCTATGCAGCCCTTAGACGTTCTTCAGCTCAGTAACGATCTCCGCGAGCGAAGCCTTCGCATCACCAAACAGCATCTGCGTCTGGTCCAGGTAGAAGAGCTCGTTCTCAATGCCGGCGTATCCCGAAGCCATACCGCGCTTCAGGACGATCACGTTGTGCGCGTGGTCGACCTCGAGGATCGGCATGCCGTAGATCGGCGAGTCGGGGTTGGTCTTTGCGGCCGGGTTGGTGACGTCGTTCGCGCCGACCACGATCGCAACATCAGTGCGCTCGAACTCGGGGTTGATGTCGTCCATCTCGACGAGCTGGTCATACGGAACATCCGACTCAGCAAGCAACACGTTCATGTGACCAGGCATACGGCCTGCGACCGGGTGGATCGCGTACTTCACCGTCACGCCACGCTCTTCCAGCTCGTCGGCCATTTCCTTGACCACGTGCTGTGCCTGGGCAACGGCGAGGCCGTAACCCGGGACGACAATCACGTTCTGCGCGTAAGCCATCAGGATTGCTGCCGAAGCTGCGTCCGTTGACTTGACGGTGCCTTGCGGCCCCTCGGTGCTGCCGCCTCCGCCGCCGCCACCAGACGATCCGAAGGAGCCGAACAACACTCCTGCGATCGTGCGGTTCATCGCGACTGCCATCAGGTTGGTCAGGATCGTTCCCGACGCACCGACGATCATTCCGGCCACGA
>JAEMRJ010000034.1 GCA_016463365.1 Thermoleophilaceae bacterium
CCCCTGCCGGTGCCAAGGCTGAACAAACTCGACGACTGGGACGAGATGATCGCCGACTACGGCGCCACCGGCTTGACGGTCGGCACGCATCCGCTGGGGTTGCTGCGCAACAAGCTCAGACAACAAGGCATCAGCGCCAGCACCGACCTCGAACGCTTCTCCGAGAACCACCACGTGCAGGTTTCTGGCCTGGTCGTTGCTCGTCAACGCCCGGGCACGGCCAAGGGCGTCGTGTTCGTCCTGCTCGAAGACGAGGTCGGCGTGGTCAATGTGATCCTGCCTCCGCAGATCTACGCAAAGCACCGCACAACAGTGCGCAGCGAGCCGCTGCTGACGGTCACCGGCAGGCTCGAGCGTAGGACCGGAGCGGTCAATGTGCTTGCCACGCATGTCAAGGCGCTGCTCGGAACAGACATCGAAGCGGCCGTCCGTGAGATCCGCCGACCGCAGACCTCAGAACAGGATTTGCGCGGCCAGATGGGGATCGACACCGACACTGCGCTCGCGGCCATGAACGGAGATTTTGATGCGGCGCGCAAGGTTATGGGTGAAGCTGCCGACATAAGGGCAGTCGCCCCCGTCGGAATCAATTTCGGACGGAAAGGGCGGTAGAAACAACCTGCAGGCAGACACAGACATCAATGACCGCAACCCGTGAAGCACCCCGCGTAGTCGTGGCGGACGATTCCGCCTTCATGCGCAGGCTGATCTCTGACGTGCTCACGCGCGACGGCATGCACGTCGTGGCCGAGGCCACCAACGGGCGTGAGGCGATCGATGCCTGCAAGCGATACGAGCCAGACTTTCTGTCGCTCGACCTGGCGATGCCGGAGGTCGACGGAATGGAGGTTCTGCGCAAGCTGCGTCCGATGCGCGACCTGAAGATTGTTGTCGTCTCATCTTTTTCTGAGCAGGGCGGAGTACGCGCCGTGGATGCCCTCGCCGAGGGCGCATTCGAGCTCGTGCCCAAACGTTCGACCGGAGGCAAACTCCAGGACTTCCTCGATGACCTCCTGAGCAAGGCGCAGGCCGCAACCTGCGACCGCACGCCGCCAGCCAGCAACGGCGCCCTGCTGGAGCTGCCGGCCAAAGCACCGAGTGCACCGCGCAAGACGCTCTCTTCGGTCAAGTCCCACCCAGCCACGAAGAAGCTCGTGATGATCGCCTCATCCACAGGCGGCCCGCGCGCACTGACGGAGGTCGTCCGCCACTTCCCGGGGCAACTCGGGCAGGGTCTGATGATCGTCCAGCACATGCCTGCAGGCTTCACCCGCTCGCTTGCAACGCGCCTTGACTCTGACTGTCCGCTGACGATCGGCGAGGCCGAGGCTGGCGAAAAGCTCGATGCCGGACACGGCTGGGTGGCCCCCGGCGGCTTCCACACGCATATCCGACGCAAGCGAATCGAACTCTCTGAAGATCCGCCGGTCGGAGGCCTGCGTCCGTGCGCGGACATCACGATCACCTCTGCCGTCCAGAACTATGGAGGCGAGATCGTGCTCGCCGTCCTGACCGGCATGGGTCGCGACGGCTGCAAGGGTGCGAAGCTCGTGAAGGAGGCCGGCGGCACCGTGATCGCGGAACACGGCGACACCACGACGGTCAACGGGATGCCGCGTGCGATCACCGAAGCCGGGCTGGCTGACGCCGTGCTGCCGATCGACGAGATCGGCGCGGCGATAGTGGAGGCAGCTGGTGAGTGACGAGGCGCCAGTCCGCAAGACATTCCCGCCCGTGCGCCCCGCGATGGAGCCGATCGTGCGTACGGGGCTTCCCGAGCCTGCCCCGCTGAAGCCCCTGCCGCCCGGCGATTTCGAGAACTTCTGCAAGGGGGTGAAAGAGCTGCTCGGCGTGGACCTCTCGCTCTACAAACGCAAGCAGATGGAGCGACGCGCTCGCGGGCTCGCATCGCGCAACAAAGTCGAAACGCTGACCGAGTACCTGCACCTGCTGCAGACTGACGCGATTCTGCTTGACCGATTCATGGAGCGCATGACAATCACCGTCAGCCAGCTCTGGCGCAATCTCGACATCTTCGAAGCGATCGAGAACGACATTCTGCCCGAGCTGGACGAGCGCTCCGGAGGCCACAAGCTCAAGCTCTGGTCCGCAGGCTGCTCGTACGGTGCGGAGCCCTACACGCTCGCGTCGATCTGCCTCGAGATGGGCAACAAACTGAGTCGAACGCCGCAGATCAAGGGCACCGACATCAACCCACGGATGATCGAGAAAGCCCGTCGCGGTCGCTACACCGTCGAAGACGCGCGCGACGCTCCACCGCGGCTGCTGAAGAAGTACTTCGACAAGGTCGAGGGCGGCTGGATGGCCAAACCGTCGATCAAGCAGCTGATCACGTTCAAGGTCGAGGACCTCTTCGCGTCGAAGACAGACGCTGTGGACCTCATTCTCTTCCGCAATGTTGCGATTCACTTTGAGCGCGATCGTCGCGACGAGGTGCACGCGATCCTCGCGGGCTCGCTGAACCCCGGCGGATTCCTCGTGCTCGGTTCGACCGAGATGATCGCCGACACCGGCGCGATCGGCCTTGAGCGAGTGCGTCCCTTCGTCTTCCGCCGCGTCGCCGAAGAAAGCATCTGATGGCCGGTCTGGACGACTCCGAATACGCAGAGTTGTTTCTCGCCGAAGCACGCGAGAATCTCGAAACGCTGAACACGGCGATCGTCGGGGTCGAAGCCGATCCCACGGACACGGCAAACGTTGACGCGGTGTTCCGCGTGGCGCATTCGGTCAAGGGCATGGCGGCGACGATGGGCTACGACCAGATCGCCCGCCTCACGCACGCGATGGAGGACGTCTTCGCCCTGCTGCGCGAACGTGCCGGCGGTCTGCACCGCGAGGCGATAGACGCACTGTTTGCGTGCATGGACATGCTCTCGAAAATGGTTGAAGAGGTCGCCGAGCACGGCGAGAGCCGTACCGACCCGACGGAACTCGAGGCCAGCCTGCGCGGTCTGCTGCGCGATCGCGACGACGCCACCGGACCCGAAGTGAGATCAGCGGTTGCGGAGGCAGTCGTGGCGGATGCGTTGACTTCCGATCGTCCGGCAGACCTCGTCGGCGCGGCCGTAAAAGACGCGCAGTCGCGCGCAACCGTACGCGTTGAAGCTGCGCGCCTGGACACGCTTCTGCACATGATCGGGGAGCTGGTCGTGCGCCGCTCGGCCGTGGAACAACTCGCAGTCGAGAACGGCGATGCCCGGCTGGTCGCCGCGGTCGGCGAGCTGACGCGCGCCTCACAGTCGGTTCAGGACATGGTCATGCGCGTGCGCATGGTCCCGATTGACACTGCTTTTGCGCGCCTCCCTCGACTCGTACGGGATCTCTCGCATCAGCTCGGCAAGGAAGTCGTGCTTGAGATCGAAGGCCGCGACACCGAGCTCGACCGGACTGCCGTGGACGCGCTCGTGGAGCCGCTCATGCATCTGGTGCGCAACGCGATCGACCACGGAATTGAAATGCCCACCGAACGGAAAACAGCCGGCAAGCCCGAAGCTGGAAATCTGCTGATCGCTGCGCGTCACGAGGGTGGCGAAGTCGTGATTGCGATCACTGACGACGGCGCCGGGGTCAACACCAGCGAAGTGATTGCGCGGGCACGTGAGCGCGGGATCGTCGGGTCGGAAACATTTGACGAGGATCAGGCGATCGAGCTGCTCTTCACACCGGGCTTCTCCACCCGCGCCGAGGTGACCGACGTGTCCGGACGCGGGGTGGGGATGGACGCTGTGCGATCGGCCGTGCGTGGCTTCGGCGGCGATGTGTCGGTGCGCTCAGAGTTCGGCAGCGGCACAACCACAGAGCTACGCATGCCGCTCACCCTGGCGATTCTCCCGGCGCTGGTCGTCCGCGCTGCCGGTGACCCGTACGCACTGCAGCTCGATCGGGTGGACCGCACTTTCAAGCTCGAAGAAGTGGCCCTGAGCACCACCGCCGGACTGCCCGTCGTGATCTTCGATGAGGGTGCGATGCCGGTGGTCAATCTCGCCGAATCCTTCAATCGTCAGTCCGCGTCGGATGCCCCGCAGTTCATGGTCACAGTGCGCTCTGCCGATAGACAACTTGCTCTCGTGGTCGACGAAATGGTTGGTCGTCGCGAGCTGGTAACCCGCCCTGTGCCCGAGAGGATTCGCAGGGACACGCCGGTCTCCGGCGGTGCGGTGCTGGCAAGCGGTGAGATCGCCTTCATCGTCGACTGCGAAGAGTTGATCCGCAGAACGCTCGTCGAGCCCGTACACAGCGGCTCGCGTCAGTAACAAAAGCAGACAGTCAGAGGACAGATGAACATGCTGATGCCGCTGGGCGAACCAGCACCGCCAATTTCAGATGAACAGCAGGAAGCCCTGGGCAAGGTCGCAGAGACGATCTCCGAGAAGGCGACCGATGCATTCTCCAAGTTGCTCGGGTCAAAGGTTTCGGCCAAGGTGCCAGACCTTGAGGTGTTGCCACTGAGCGAAGCTGTCGACCGCCTGGGTTCACCGGGCGAGCAGGTGACGGCAGCGTGGTTGCCGGTCGTCGGCCAGATCGAGGCCAGCGTTCTGTTGCTGTTTGATCCCGCGGGCGAAAAACAGATCTACGACGTGCTCGGCCTGGAGCCCTACACCGAAATGGCGCGTTCTGCGCTCCAGGAGATGGCCAACATCATCGGCACGCAGTACGTCTTCGGCATCGCCGACTCCTGCGGCCTGACCTTCGAGCCCGAGCCTCCGGAGGTCTCCGAAGGCATGCTCGGCGCGGTCCTCTCAACTGTGCTTGCCATGTCCACGGTGGTCACCAACTACGCAGTGCTGGTGGACACGCAGCTGACGGTGGAAAGCAGCGACTGCGTCGTGCGCTTCCTCTTCATCCCGAGCGACACGAGCGTCGAGGCCCTGATCGAGAACATCGGCAAAGACGCATGAGCGGCACCGCGGCGGCATCCGCGGTCAACCTTATTCCTGTTCGGATGGGTGAAATGGCCGTGTCGCGCGACAAGCGCGACGTGCTCTCCGTGGTCGGCCTGGGCTCCTGCGTGGCAGTCGTGCTGGTCGCCCCCGAAAAGCGCGCGGTCGCCCTGGCGCACGTCGTGTTGCCCGAAGCCCGCATGACCGGAGGCCGCGAGGCGCCCCCCGGCAAATTTGCAGACACCGCAATTCCGGCGATGCTCGACGCTCTGCGTTCTCTACGTGTCAAGCCTGACGACGTCTACGGAGTGCTGGTGGGCGGGGCGACAATGTTCGGTCACACTCCATCGAGCAAGCTCGCCGGCGTGGGCGATCGAAACATCGAAGCCGCGAAGCTGCAACTGGCCCTTCATGGCATCGGCATCGCCTCGGAAGATGTCGGCGGGATGAGCGGTCGCAGCATCCACGCGTCGGTGGCGGATCTCGAAGTTTTTGTGCGCAGTGGCGCGAACGAACCGGTGAAACTCAAGGGATCAAAGGTCCCCATGGCGGTAAAGGTTTCACCCCCCGAGGCCGATCTTCTTCAGGAACCGTTTCCGGATGACATCTGGAACTCCGCTGACCCAGTCCACCCGACCTCGTAGGAAGCTCACCACTCAAGATGGCAACCGTTCTGATCGCCGACGACTCCATGTTCATGCGCAAGCGCCTGAATGACATCCTCACGGGGGAGGGTCATGACGTGATCGCTGAAGCAGAGGACGGCAACGAGGCGATCAATCTTTACGGTCGACTCCAGCCAGAACTCGTGATGCTCGACATCACGATGCCGGAGCGCAACGGAATGGGCGCGCTCAACCACATCATGGCCACCTCTCCCGAAGCACGCGTGATCATGTGCAGTGCGCTCGGTGAAGAGACGGTGGTCAAGGAGTGCATCGACACCGGCGCCAAGGCCTTTGTGGTCAAGCCGTTCGATCCAGAAGAAGTGCTCAGCGCCGTCGGCGACGCGCTCGCTGCCTGACCTGAACCGTCCGGTAGGTAGGTGGAACGCCGCGCAGGGCGAATGAGCGGGTACGTGGTCTTCCGGCCGGCGACGGTCGTGATCGCGCATTCGCGATGACTGAATCAAACCCAAAAGTGCCCGAGCTAACTACGGCGCAGCGATTGCTCCCGCAGTGGTTCCTGGACCTCGATGCTGCTCGCAAGCCCTATGTGATCATGGGGATCGTGCTGATCGGGTTGATCCCGCTGCTGGCGCTCGCCATAGCCGCCGCCGCGGACCTGACGAGCCAGATCGCTGCGATGAACGAGCTGCTCTCCCAGCCGGAGGCAAGTCTTTCCGACATCGAGACGGCCCAGAGCGCAATCGGGTCCGACTTCTCGCGCTACGCGATCGGCATGATCGGTGCAATTCTCTGGGCCGCACTCGTCGCTGTCGGCGGAGCTCGAATCACGGCGCAAGTTGCTGTCGACTGGATCGGCAGTCTGACCAGCGCGGGTCGTCGCGCCGCAGACGGCGATCTGGGCGTGGTCATCGCGCGCGACAACAACAGTCAGATCGGCGACATCCAGGAGTCACTGGGAAAGATGGTCGCGAGTTTCCGGGCGACGATCATGCGGATCGAGCGGGCCGCATCCGAGCTGACGGACTCGGCCACAGCAATGGCAGAGACTTCAGACAACTCCGGGCGGGCGATCGGCGAAGTCGCGCAGTCGATCAGTTCGATCAGCGAAGGAGCCACCCATCAGGTGGCGCTGATCACCCAGGCTTCCGGCGTGGTCACGCAGATCGAGACCGCCGTGGTCGAAGCGTCACGAAATGCCTCCTCGGCCCAGCAGTCAAGCGCCGAGACCGAACGGCTGACCGATGCCGGCGTCGACCGGGCAACGGAGATCCAGGCAGCAATGGAGACTGTGCGCGAGGCGACACATTCGACCGTCGAGATGGTCCGCTCGCTGAGTGAGACTTCCGCAAACATCGACGAGATCGTTCGCTCGATCACGTCGATTTCCGGCCAGACCAACCTTCTGGCTCTGAACGCAGCGATCGAGGCTGCGCGGGCCGGAGAACAGGGCCGCGGCTTCGCCGTGGTCGCCGAAGAGGTGCGCAAGCTGGCCGAGGATTCACAGTCGTCCGCCGAGGGCATCGCCGTGCTGATCGACGCTATTCAGACTCAGACGGTTCAGGCCGTCGCCGCGATGGAAGCGGGCGCGGTAACGGTCGATCGCGGCTTCGACGCTGTCAGCCGCAACCGTCAGCTCTTCTTTGACATCAGTGGTGCCGTGCGCCTGTTTCACGAGACCTCCACGGAAATCGCCCAGCTCGCGAGTTCGATCGCGGGCGATGCCGGTCGGGTGCGCCAACGGATCGAGGAGGTCGCCGCCGTTGCGCAGGAGTCAAGCGCGTCCACCGAGCAGGTTTCGGCCTCGACGGAGGAGACTTCGGCGTCCTCTCATCAGTTGACGGCCGCAGCGCAGCGTGTCTCGCAGACGGCCGTGGCGCTCAAAGAGCTTGCAGGTCGCTTCAGCGCGGTCGACGACGGCGGCAGATCATGAAGCGATGGATGCAGTCCGTCCCGCTCAAGCGGGCGTACACCGTCTCGACACTTGCTTATACGTTGCCGCTGTTGGCGATCGGAGTAGTCCTTGCACTTGCCGGACACAGCGCAGTGTCGACCTCCGAAGCGGCGCTCGCACAGGCAAAGAGCGCGGCCAAGGGCGATGTTGTGGCGACGTCGAGCGTCACTGCTGAGCCCAGGTTCACAGACCGCTCCAAGGAATATGCGCTGATCGTGCTGGTTTCCGCTCTGCTGGGCGGGTTGGCAACAAGAGCGATGCTCACCAACGTGCTGATGCGCGAGACATATGTCCTGGTGGATGCCACGCGGACTGCCGCCGGGGGCGATCTCCGCCCCGAGATCGAAGTGAACATGTCCAACGAGTACGGGATGCTCCAGGCGAGCGTCCGCGATCTCTTCGGCGCCTTCCGCGCAACGATCAGCCGGATCGAGACCGCGGCGCTGGACATGCGCGACGCCGCCAACGAGATGACAAGCACCTCTGATGAGTCCGGCCGCGCGATCAACGATGTCGCCGGCGCTGTCGGAGCGATCAGCGAGGGCGCAGCGCACCAGTCGGGGCTGATCACAGGTGTCTCTGACGTGATGATCGACATCGAACGGTCGATCAACGATGCATCAGAGCACGCCAGCGAGGCTCAGCGCCAGAGCGCTGACACCGAAAAGCTCTCCAGAGACGGCGTCGATGCCGCCGCTGAAGTCCTGACGGCGATGCAGGCCGTCCGCGAGGACTCGATCGCAACCGCCGTCGTGATCCGCGAACTCGGCGAGAAGTCGTCAAGCATCGACCAGATAGTCGGTGCGATCGGTGACATCGCCCAGCAGACGAACATGCTCGCGCTCAACGCCGCCATCGAAGCCGCCCGCGCGGGCGAAGCCGGTCGAGGATTTGGAAACGTCGCCAGTGAAGTTCGGGCGCTTGCAGACGACGCCCAGAGCTCTGCCGACCAGATCACCATGCTGGTCGCGCAGATCCAGCAGCAGACCGGAGCCGCCGTACAGGCGATGGAGGAGGCCGTGGTTGCTGTCGAGGCCGGCTTTGAGACGATCAACTCAAATCGCCAGACGTTCGTCGACATCGGCAGCGCAGTGCACAGCCTGCACGAGGGCGCGGCCGAGGTCAGCGAGCTCGCGGCGGGCATTGCTCTGGGCGCCGGCCAGGTGCGCGAACAGATCGAAGAAGTCGCAGCTGTCGCCCAGGAATCGAGCGCGTCGACTGAGCAGGTCGCCGCAGCAACGCAGCAGACTTCGGCCGGCGCCCAGGACGTCAGCGACGCAGCGCAGCGCGTCTCGCAGACTGCGCACAATCTCGCCGAGCTCGCCGGTCGCTTCGAGTTGCCGACGGGCTTTGTGGATCGCGCGCCGGATGGGCGTGCCTGAAAAACCGGGTCCTCAGTTCAACATTGGCGCCTCTGCGGCCGATAGAGCCAGCAGAGGCAGGCAGGCTGCCGCAGTTCTTTCGTCGAAACAATCCCTCAGAGGACACAGACCGTGAGTACAGCCGAAGGCACAATCGCCAGACAACTAGTGGTTTTCGTGCTCGGCAGCGAGGAGTACGCGCTGCCGATCCAGACCGTTCAGGAAGTGATCCGCTTCCAGCACCCCCGTGCCGTCTCGAGCTCCGACCCCTCTTTGCTGGGTGTGATCAATCTGCGCGGACGCATCGTGCCTGTGCATGACGTGCGCCCGCAGCTGAACATCGTCCACGAGCCGCTTCCGGCGCCGGGCACGATCAGCTCGGACTCCGAAGCGACCGACGACGACGAGAAGATCGTGCTGGTCAACATCGACGACCGTATGGCAGGCGTGGTCGTTGATGACGTCTCCGAGGTGCTGAACGTCGAGGCCAAAGAGTTTGAAGACCTTCCGGCGTCTGGGAACGCTGTGGTGGACGGCGTCGTCAAGTCCGGCGAGCGTCTGATCATTCTGCTCGACCCGCACGCACTCACAAGCCTTGCGGACGGCGAAGCAGCGCAGATCGCCTCCTGAGGATGACCGCAAGGTCAGTCACCGCGCTCATGGTATGGCGGCAGTTGGCCGACAAAGTCAGTGATCGGGCCACGGCAGACGCGGCCCAGAGGACAGGTAAATGGCTCAGCAAAAGGACTTTGGCTCAGACGAGCTCCGCATAACTCGGGTATTCCCGCAGTGGTTCAGAGATATGGATTCGGCCAGGAAGCCGATCATCTCGTCGCTCATTCTGCTGATCGTCGCGGCACCGTTCGCGGTGTTCACGGTCATCTCGTGGGGCAATGCAGCCGATTACAACGACCAGATCACCGCACTGCTCGCCAAGGGCGGCAGCAGCGCCCAGCTCACCGAGCTGACAAGCCAGTTTGAGTCCGCCAACTCCAACGCGCGAATGGGCATGCTCTTCACGGCCGCTATCGCCTGGTTCGGCGCGATGTTCATCGCGCTCGCGCTCACGAAACTTTCAACAGCCTGGCTGCGCCACATGACCGTCCGCGTGCGCCGCGCGGCAAACGGCGACCTGACCACGGAGATTCTGCGTGACAACGCCAGCCAGGTGGGGGACATCCAGGAAGCGCTGGGCAAGATGATTGCCAGCTTCCACGCAACTGTTACCCGCATTGACCTCGCGGCGCTCGAGCTGCGCGATTCGGCCAAGGAGATGTCAGGCATCTCTGATGAGGCGGGCGGAGCGATCGGCGAGGTTGCGCATTCAGTTTCAGTGATCAGCATCGGCGCTGGAAACCAGGTCGACCTGATCGGCGACACATCACGTGAAGTCGGCGAGATCGAACAGGCCGTCCGTGAGGCCGCAGACCATGCTGCCCACGCAAGCGAAGAGAGCGCAGCGACCGAAGCGCTGACCGACGAAGGTGTCCTTCGCGCGGCCGAGATCGAACAGGCGATGGACAACGTGCGCGATACCGCACTCGAAACTTCGAAGGTGATCCGCTCCCTCGGCGAGAAGTCAACGAGCATTGACCTGATCGTCAGGTCGATCGCAGACATCGCCGAGCAGACCAACCTCTTGGCGCTGAACGCCGCGATCGAAGCCGCACGCGCCGGCGAGCAGGGCCGCGGTTTTGCGGTCGTCGCCGAAGAAGTGCGCAAGCTTGCAGAAGACGCGCAGCAGTCGACCGGTGAGATCGCTGAACTGACCGAGCTGATCCGCGAGCAGACGGTCCGCGCCGTCGCCGCGGTCGACGCGGGCTCCGAAACCGTCGAGAAGGGCGCCGAAGCGGTGAGCCTCAACCGCCAGGCTTTCGCCGACATCTCCGATGCCGTCGGCAACCTGAACGCCGGCACCGCGATGATTTCCGCGATCGCGCGTGAAATTGCAGGCGATGCATCGCGCGTACGGGTTGAGATCGAAGACATTGCTTCGGTTGCAGAGGAGTCGTCCGCATCGACCGAGCAGGTGAGCGCAGCGACGCAGCAGTCCTCGGCCGCAGCGCAGGAGGTTTCGGCGACAGCCGGCCGCGTGACGCAGACCGCCGTCGCTCTTGCGGACCTTGCGTCGCAGTTCATCCTTCGCGAGAAGGCGACGCGCAACGTCGTTCCGCTCGAGCCGCCGAGCTCAAAGTCGCAGGACGCAAAGGAAGAGGAGCGCGCAGCATGAGCAAACTGTTCAACATGGGCCTTACGCGCGCCTACTTGATCGTGACGGTCATCGGCACTGTGCCCGCCGTCGTGTTCGGCGTCTACTTCTTCTACAAGATGGGTGTCTACGGGGGCGCCGTCGACAGCCTCAACCAGTCAGCAGCCAAGAGCGGCGCGACCTTCGAGGCCGGGTCGATCGACAACACCTTGAACTACTCACACGACGTCGGAATCTGGGTCGCCGGCGTGATCCTCACGTTCCTGTTTGCAGGGGCGCTGCTCCGGATCATCCTGGGCAATGTCACGCTGAAGACTGCGGAGCGGATGATCGAGGACATGCGTCGCGCTGCAACCGGCGACCTCTCGGTGAATCCGAAGGTCACGATGGGCAACGAGTACGGCGACCTCGAACGCGCTTTTGTCAAGCTGCTCGGGAACTTCCGCACGACGATCGTCCGCATCGATCGCGCCGCAGGCGACCTGCGCAACGCGGCGATGGAGATGTCCGAAACGTCCGATGAGGCAGGAAACTCGATCGGCGAGGTCGCCCAGGCGATCAGCGCCATCAGCGAGGGTGCGGCCCACCAGGTTGATCTTGTGGCCCGTTCGGCCGGCCACATCGAAGCGATCGAGCACGCGGTGCGTGACGCCTCTGAGCACGCCGAAGAGGCGCGTCGTCAGAGCGCTGCGACCGCCGAACTCGCAGACCAGGGTCTCGCACGCGCCGCGCAGGTGGAAGACGCGATGCAGGCCACGCGAGAAAGCTCGATGGCAACCGCCGAGATCGTCCGCCTGCTCGGAGACAGCTCCGCAGACATCGACCAGATCGTCCAGTCGATCGCCGACATCGCAACTCAGACCAACATGCTTGCGCTCAACGCCTCGATCGAGGCCGCGCGCGCCGGCGAGCAGGGCCGCGGCTTTGCAAACGTGGCCGACGAAGTGCGCATGCTCGCCGAGGACGCGCAGTCCTCGGTAGCCGAGATCGCTGTGCTTGTGCGCGAGATCAAGCTCGAGACCGACCAGGCGGTCGCCGCGATGGAATCAGGCGTCACGCTCGTCGAGGACGGGTTCGAGACCGTCGAGCGCAACCGCCAGACCTTCTACGACATCAGCGGCGCGATCCACGGCCTGCACGAGCGCGCCGGCGAGATCAGTCAGCTCACGTCGGGCATCGTTGAGGCCGCTGTGCATGTGCGCGAGCACGTCGCCGAAGTGGCGGTCGTCGCAGAGCAGTCAAGCGCATCGACCGAAGAGGTCAGCGCTTCGACGCAGGAGACCTCGGCCGCCTCGCAAGAAGTCACCGCCTCGGCCCAGAAGGTCGCAGACACGGCGTCGACGCTGGCCGAGCTCTCCGGGCGCTTTCAGCTGCCCGAAGTACCCGGCCAGGCCGCAGCCAGAGCCGCCTAGTTCACCAGCGTCAAAGTGTCGCGATCGCCGACTCTCGTCGGGGTCGATACGAGCGTGCCCCGGACGTTTGCATAGCTGCCCGTCCCGCCCACGACCGATGCATCACCGCTTTCTTCCTCGCCGGGTGAAATGCTCCCCAGCACAGAAATCGTGCCGTCTTTGAGCAGGTAGCTCGCCTGACAGTTCATCCGTGACTTGCGAAAATCATTGCTTCCCTTTGAAGTGACGCAGGTTCCTTCAATCCTTCCGGCCGCCGCTCCGGATGCGTCCTGCAGTCTGTTGGCGAACACGATGATGTCACCTGCCAGGTTCGCGTAGCGGGAAGTCGGTCGGGTGTTGCGGACGTGCTCGAACGTGCCGCCTTTTTCGATCTCCTGAAACACGATCGTGCGGGACGTTGGATCGGCTGCACGGCCTGAGGTAGCGAGCATCGCAGCAAGCGCCACGATCAGAACGAGGGTCAGTGCGGCGACGGAAGCGCGCCCGAGTGACTGAATGTACATAGAGGAATCTCCTTGAGTGTTGAAGTGATCAATCAGCCTGCTGCGGGAACGGGCTCTGCGGTCTTGCGACTCTGATTCGGCTGCTCAGCCCGTTGTGCGCGTAGGAGAACGACGGATGTTGCAAGGAACCAGAGCGGCGAGACCATGAACACCGCGATCCCGCCGATCCCGGTGACGCAGAGTGCGCCCAGGACGATTGAGACCCAGGACAGAGCCTTGGGTAGCGCGAGAGTGCGCAGGCCGCCGATTCCTACAGCGAGCAGAAGCACAGCCATGCCAACCAGCCATGGCATCCAGGACTGATCGTTGATCGCCGCAAGTGCAAGCAGGCTGTCGGTACTGAGCTTGGAATCAACTGCCTCCGCGACGGCGGTCTGGAACATGCCCATCAGCAGCATTGAAGTTGCGAGGATCGTCCCGCCGATCGTCACCAGTGTCGAGTAGACGGCTTCACCTGCCTCGTTGGAACGCAGGGTTGCGCGCAGCTCGGTCAGAAGCGGAATGAGAAACAGAACGGCGAGCAGTGTCAATGGAAAGCCGGTGACGATGAGCGCGGTCTGGTTGTCCTGATAGGCGCCGATCACTTCAGCCTGGTTGGTCGCGGACAGCTGATCGATGTTCGGGCTGGCGAACAATCCGGCTGCCAGAAGTAGTGAGCCGATCACTCCGGAGATCGGAAGCAGGCGGCGAATCTTGTCAGTCTGCATTTGAGGTGTTCCTTTCGGTTCGGTGAGTTTCCTGGTCCCGGACGGGACACGAGAAAACTCCTCTCCCGGGGTCCCGCCTGCAAGGGGCGCCGTTCCCGATCAGCTCGGGAAATCTTCGGGACAATTGGGTTGTCGCTCACTCCACGCGCAACAATGGTCCAACGATGGATGAACTTGCAACGACCGTCGGGCCCTCCGAGATTGGGACACCGCTCAGTGTCAGCGCCAGCCTGCCGCGTCGGATTGCTGCTGGAACGCTTGCGCTCGTGCCGGGCGCTCTGGTCGTAGCGCTCACGCTGATCTGGCCTGGAAGTTCGCTGCTGCTGCGAGTGATGATGCCGTTGCTGATCGTCGTGCCTTCAGCTGCCGGTTGGCTCATCGTGCGCAACCGGCCACGGAATCTCGTCGGTTGGCTGCTGCTGGGCCATGCGGCCCTGTTGGCGGTCTCATTCATCCCCGACATCTATCTCGATCACTCCTTCGCGACATCCGACGGCGAGCTTCCTGGGACGGCGCTCGCCGCCTATCTCTCCGAGTCGCTCTGGCTCTGCTGGTTCGCCGGCATGACTGCGATCGCTTTCGTCTTTCCCGATGGACATCTGGCCGCGCCGCAATGGCGAAAGTGGGCCTGGACCGGCGTTGTGTCGATGGTCGGTTTCACCTTGCTCCAGCCCTTCACAACCACGAAGCTGAGCAAGCCGGAGTACGCGGCACTGGAGACGCCACTGCCGCAGCTTCCTTCGTATGTCGCGATCCTGGCCCTACCGCTGATCATCGGCGTGTTCACAACGCTGGTGGCGGCTGTGGCAACCGTGCGGTATCGCCTCAAGCGTTCCACCGGCGACACGCGGCTCCAGTTGCTCTGGTTCGCGTGGGCAGCACTCACCATCCCCGGCGCTGTGGTCGTGTGCGTCGGGGGGACGCTCGCGAACGGTGGCGAGCTGGGGGCTGTCACGTTGGCCGGCGTAATCGTGATGGTGACCTTGATCCCGCTGTCGATCGGCGTCGGAATGCTTCGCTACCGGCTGTTTGATATCGAACTGGTCCTCAATCGCACTTTGGTCTACGGCACGATCACGCTGCTGGTGGCAGCGATCTACGCGGGGGTCGTCGCGGGGGTCGGCGCATTGATCGGCAGCACCACCGGTGCTGGACTGCTTGGCGCGGGTGTCGTCGCCGCGATCATCCAACCGGTCCACGCACGGATCCAGTCACGAGTGAACCGTTGGATCTATGGCGACCGCGCTGACCCGTACGCAGCGTTGCAGCGCTTGGACGCGAGACTTCGCGAGACCCAGACGCCATCCGACGCGGTGCATGCGGTGGTCGAATCGGTGGCAGATGCGTTGCGGTTGCCGTACGCGAGCGTCGAGTTCGAGCGCGACGGAGAACCACTCACTATTGCGCTGCACGGTGTACGTGGTCGTGGCAATCTGGAGAAGCGCGACCTGTGGCATCGCGGCGAGCTGGTCGGATCGCTTGTCGTCGAGGTGCCGCTGACTCGGCCGCTGTCCGCGTCAGACGAGCGGCTGCTTGACCAGCTTGCAAGTCACGTCGGAGCGGCCGTCCAGTCAGTTCGCCTGACCGTCGAGCTTCAGCAGTCGCGCAAGGATCTTGTGACCGCGCGCGAGGAAGAGCGCCGACGGCTCCGGCGTGACCTCCACGACGGGGTGGGGCCGAGTCTTGCGGCCATGTCGCTGCAACTCGACGTACTCAAGGACTCGGTCACGGCTCAGGATGCGGCCGTGGTTGAACAGCTCAGTGGTCAGGTGCACGAAGCGATCTCGGACATTCGTCGTCTGGTGTACGAGCTGCGCCCGCCAGCGCTCGATCAGTACGGACTTGTGAGCGCACTCTCCGAGCATGCAGCGCGAATGTCCAGCCGTGCTGCAAACTTCGAGGTGATCGCGCCCAAAGACCTGCCGCACCTACCGGCGGCCGTCGAAGTCGCCGTCTATCGGATTGCCCTCGAGGGAATGACCAACGCAGCCCGGCATTCTGGGCTCAGCGAGTGCGACGTGACGCTGAGTGTCAATGGCGGACTGACAATCACCGTCGATGACAACGGCGTCGGTATCGATGAGGTCGTCGCTCACGGTGTCGGGCTGCGCTCGATGCGCGAGCGCACCGCCGAGCTCGGCGGCGACTTTGCGATCGGCCCGCGATCTGGCGGCGGCACCCGGGTCAGTGCGACGCTGCCATTGGAGGATCAGTGAGCGAGCTGTTGAGCGTGTTGATTGTGGACGACCACCCGGCGTTTCGTGATGGACTGCGACTCATGCTGGAGGCCTCTGGAACGGTTGAGGTGGTCGGCGAAGCAGCCAATGGCACGGAGGCGATTGAGCAGTCCGAAGCGTTGAAGCCGGAAATGGTGTTGATGGATCTGCAGATGCCCGAACTCAACGGAATCGAAGCCACCCGTGAGATCGTGCGCGTTGAAAATCCTCCAGCCGTGATTGTTCTGACGATGTTCGAGGACGATGACTCGGTTTTCGCCGCAATGCGAGCTGGCGCGCGCGGCTACCTGCTCAAAGACGCCGAACGCGACGACATTCTTCGCGCCGTCAGATCGGTGGCGTCCGGAGATGCGGTGTTTGGGCCGCCGATCGCCACTCGGCTCTTGGAGCTTTTCGCCTCGGTGCCAAGGACGGTGTTTCCGGAGCTGACCGATCGCGAACGCGAGCTGCTGGTCCTCGTTGCCGCAGGCAAAAGTAATGCGGCGATCGCCGAAAACCTGACTCTGAGTCTCAAGACCGTTCGGAACCATGTGAGCAACATCTTCAACAAACTCCAGGTCGCCGACCGCGCGGCAGCGATCGCCAAAGCACGCGAAGCCGGGCTGGGAGCTCAGCCGCCTTCAGGGGACGCAAAGGCTCCGTGGCTCCAGTAGGGTCCTTCGAAGTAGCACTCCTTCGAGGTCAGGGGCAACAAATGCTTTCCAACGGTGACGTGGTCGCCACTGTCGCAGTGAGCGACATGGCGAAAGGCAAAGAGTTCTATGGCGAGGCGTTGGGTCTCGAGCAGCTGATGGAGAACATGGGCGGCGTCGGCTACAAAGTCGGTGACGGCCAGCTTTTCGTGTACGTCTCACCGACGGCGGGCACCGGCGAAGCCACCGCGGCTTTCTTTCGCGTTGATGATGTGCGCGAAGTGGTCGCAGAGCTCGCCGCCAAGGGGATCGAGTTTGAGCACTACGACATGCCGGGATCGACCTTGGAGGGCGACGTTGACGTGATGGAAGGAACTGAGATGGCTGTCGCCTGGTTCAAGGATCCGGACGGCAACATTCTTGGCGTCGGCAACGCCTAACTCGGCTTGAATCCGGCGTGGTCGGCTGCGATCCTGACCCAGGTGCCCAGGCCGAGAGCGCACAGCTCGCCGTCGGCGGTGAAAATCGCTGAGCCGCCGTGGAGCTTGCGACCCTCGTCACCGATCGGCCAGGCGATCACCACGTGCGGCTTGTCAACGGCTACGGGATTGATCAACTTGGCGGTCAGGCGCCCGAGCACCGCCGGGCCCGACGGACCGTCAATCTGATGGGCGAAGTATGTCGGGCAGTCGAGCGCGGCCCAGACGATTCGGGCGCCGACGTTGCCGTAGGCCCCTTCAACGTCATGCTCTGGGTGCCAATGGCTTGCGACGATTCTGCGGTCGCCCACGCGGCCGGCGAGAATCCGCAGCCCGTCGTGCGGTGCGCGGTCCGGCCCGCAGACAAAGCACTCTGGGAAGATATGACTGCCCCAGCCCGAAAAGTTGGCTTCGGCGGACTCAGCTTCTGCATAGGACGGCGGATCAGGAATGTCCAGATCCAGTTCGGCGGGGCGAGCGACCGCGATCAACCGCTCGCCGTCGCGCAACTGCCACTCGTCCTCGGACCGGCTGATCCGAAGCTGGGTCTCGAGCGGGGGCGGGGCCTTCAGGGTGACTTCGGAGCCGCCCTCGATCAGGGCGCCGAGAATTCCGCAGGCGTAGCCGCCGTTGCCGGAGTGGGGCGGGCCGCGGAAGCGCGGGGCGATGTTTGCGAAGTCACCGTCGATGAGTGCCTCCGGCTAGAAGTCCATCCCCACATACTTGGTCTCGAGGTACTCCTCGATCCCCTCGAAACCGCCCTCTTTGCCGAATCCGCTCTGCTTGGTTCCGCCGAACGGAGCGGCCGGGTTGCTGATCACGCCGCGGTTGAGGCCGACCATGCCGGTCTCGAGGCCCTCGATCGTGCGGAAGGCGCGGCCGAGGTCTGTGGTGTACACGTAGGCCGCGAGGCCGTACTCGGTTGAGTTGGCGCTGGCCAGCGCCTCTTCCTCGGTGCTGAAGGACTTGATCGGGGCGACGGGACCGAAGACCTCGTCGACAAGGATGTTGGCGTCGGCCGAGAGGTCGCCGATCACCGTTGGTGGGTAGTAGAAGCCCTCGCCGGGGAGTCGCTCGCCGCCGGTCAGGACCTTTCCGCCCTTGCTGACCGCATCTTGGACCAGGCCCTCGACGATCTCGCGCTGGTTCTCGTTGATCAGCGGTCCGACCTTCGTGTCTTCGAGCGTGCCGCGGCCGACCTTCATCGCGCCAAGGCGGGCGGCGAGCTTCTCGCCGAACTCGCGGGCGATCGACTCATGGGCGTGGAAGCGGTTGGCGGCGGTGCAGGCCTCGCCGTTGTTGCGCATCTTGGCGAGGATCGCGCCTTCGACGGCCTTGTCGAGGTCTGCGTCCTCGTGGACGATGAACGGGGCGTTTCCGCCGAGCTCCATCGAGACTTTGAGCACCTGATCGGCCGACTGCCTGATCAGTTCTTTGCCGACCGGGGTCGATCCGGTGAAGCTGAGCTTGCGGGTGCGCGGGTCTTTGAGCAGCGGGCCGACGATCGCACTCGCGCTCGAGCCGCAGACCAGGTTCACGACGCCGTCGGGCAGGCCGGCGTCAAGGAAGGCCTGGCCGAGCGCGAACGAGCTGAGCGGGGTTTCCTTGGCCGGCTTCATCACGACGGTGCAGCCGGCGGCGAGCGCCGGGCCGA
>JAEMRJ010000035.1 GCA_016463365.1 Thermoleophilaceae bacterium
GGTCCATGACTGAGCTGACACAGACCGCACTCGGCACCTGGAGCGGCGGCAAATACATGCACTTCGGCGCAGAACTCGAGCACGACAGACTCGTATCCCTGCTGCGCCCGGGAAATGGAATCGACAGTTTGATCACCGCCGACGCTTACGGCGCGGGCGGCGCCGATGAGCTGACCGGCGAGGCGATTGTCGGCCTGCCCCGCGAGAGCTACAACCTGGTCGGCGCCGTCGGCCACGACTTCTACGAAGGCGAGCGCCACGGCGCAAAAGGCTTTCAGCGCTTCACTGACCCGGCGCTGCGTGGCGAAGACGCCTACGCCGACTACCTGAAGATGGCCACAGAGAAGAGCCTCGAGCGCATCGGGGTCGACCGGTTCGACCTGCTGATGCTGCACAACCCCGACCGCACCGGGTACACCAGCCAGGCAGTCTGGGACGGTATGACCGCGCTGAAAGACGCCGGCCTCACGCGCATGATCGGCGTCGCTCCCGGCCCCGCCAACGGCTTCACGCTCGACATCATCGACTGTTTCGAGCGCTTTGGCGACGTGATCGACTGGAGCATGATCATCCTCAATCCCTTCGAGCCCTGGCCCGGCGAGCTGGTGCTGCCGGCGGCCGAAAAATATGACGTCAAGCTGATCACGCGCGTCACAGACTTCGGCGGGATCTTCCACGGCGACGTCAAACCCGGGCATCAGTTCGCCGACTGGGACCACCGCAAGTTCAGGCCCGAAGGCTGGGTCGAGCAGGGCAACGAAAAGCTCGCCGCGGCAATGCCGATTGCCGAGAAGTACGGCCTGACGCCGTTGCAGCTCGCTTCGTGGTGGAACCTCGCCCACCCGGCTGTCGAGTGCGTCGTCCCGACACTGATCGAAGAGGTCGACGGGCTCAGGAGCGCCGAGGACAAGCGCGCAGATCTAGCCGCTGTGAGCGGCGAGAATCCGCTGACCGCAGAAGATGTCGCAGCGCTGCGCGCGATCGGCGACAACACCAACTGCATGGTCCTGAAGGGCGGATCTCCCGACAACGCGGGCGAGATCGTCGCCGACAGCTGGCCGATCGACGAGCCGCTGCGAGAGCTTGCCTCGCGCTGGCAGATCGAACCAGAGCGCGAGCTCGTCCAGAATCACTGAGCAGCGTTCAAGTGCCGCGCGCGGCATGACGAATAACTCTTCATGGCCCGTTTTCATCGCCCAGTTGCCGGCGCGCTGATCGCGCTCGTAGCGGTGCTCGCTCTTTCCGGATGCAACTGGAAGGGCGAAGGCAAGAATGTGGCTGCTGCGATCGTCGCGACCGCTGCGGTCAAGTCGCGCTCGTTCAACGGTTCGTTGAAGATGGACATGAGTCAGATGAAGGGCATGACCGGATCGACAGGCGCCAGCACGACCACCCCCGGGTCAATGACCATGACCTTCAGCGGTGCGATCGACGAAACGGACCCGGCCAGGCCGAAGATGTTGATGAAGATGACTGCCGAGGGCCAGGACTCGACGATGGTCGCGCCGGGCGACGGCAAGTTCTACTTCACCTCGGGCGGCGAGAGCTACTACATGCCGATCGACGCAAGCGCTGCGCAGAAGCAGACGATCGACCCGCAGCGCATCTATGTGGCGCTCGGCGACGCGGTCGGAAACTTCCAGAAATCTGCCTCGATCACCAACGCTCAGGGCAAGTCGGTCGACACGATCGCCGCGACCGTCAGCAAGAAGAAGCTCTGCGGACCGGTGCTCGACGCGTTCGGCGAGGCGATGAACCAGTCGACCGGTCTTTCTGGCGGGCTGGGCGGGGCCGGTAGCTCCGGGAGCCTGAACAAGAGCGGCAAGAAGATGATGCAGACCTTCTGCCAGACAATGCTGAAGTCCGACCCGCGCGTCTGGTTCGGGATCGACGGCGGA
This sequence comes from Thermoleophilaceae bacterium, assembly GCA_016463365.1. The sequence goes on from JAEMRJ010000035.1 coordinate 1,899, forward strand.
AAGCTGACCGACGTCGAGCTGACCGCCCAGCTGATGATTCCGTTCGCCGGACCGATGGGCATCGAGGTTCAGTACCACGAGTTCAACCAGGACAAGCCGCAGGGCGAGTTTGTTGCCCCGAAGGGTGCTTCACCGATGAATATCACCCAACCCGCAACACCCACCACTACGCTCTAGTCCATGCAAGGACGCCGCAGGGCCAGTCGCACCGCCGCCCTTGTCGCGCTGGCGACATCCGCAGTCATATTTGCCGCAGTGTTCTCCGGCTGTTCCTGGCTTGGCAAGGGCATGGAAGTCTCGGATGCCTACAAGAAGGCCAACGAGGCAAAGTCCGGTGCCTTCTACACAGAGTTCTCGGCTTCCGCCCCCAAGACGCGCCGCCAGGAAGTACTCGAGGAGTTCTATTCGATGACCGGCGCCTGGGACAACACCGATCCAGCGCACCCGAAGTCGCGCATGGAGGTGACAGTCGACGGTGAGACGTTCAAGTACATCGAACCCGGCAACGGCCGGGTCTATTTCTCGTACGACGGTGAGACCGACTACGTGAAGCTCGGCGCCAAGGATCGTCCGCGTACGAAGAACACTTCAAACAAGTTCATCAATGCGATCGCGCGCGCTGTCGTCAACTTCCGCGACGCACCTGCCGTGACAAACGGCGTCGGGCAGCCGATTCCGGCAATCGCCGCGGACGTCAGCCGCGTGAAGCTCTGCGGAATTTCGTTGCGCCAGGCGGTCCGCTCGATCAACAACTCGTCGCTCGTGCGCAATGAAGTCGGCGTGCGGATCACCAGGCGCGAAACCCGCGAAGCCGCAAACCTGTGCGTGAAGTCGTTCCCGACGTCGCCGCAGCTCACCTTCGGAATCGACAACGGCCTGCTGACTGACTACCGGCTCCAAGGAACGGTCCGCGACGGCAAGCGAATCGTCGACGTCAACTGGAAGCTCCAGCTCACCGGCCTGAACCAACCGCAGACCGGCTTCATCCCGCCGAAGGCCAGCTCGAAAGGCAAGCGCCGCGAGCTGCGCGCAAGCGTGAGGGCAGCCGGGCACGACATCGACAACCTGATCGAGTCGATCCCCGCTCCGTAATTGACGTAGATTGAGGCGGTGCCGCTGCGCCTGAACACCGCCACGGGTAGATGGGTGGTCGTGGCGACTGTCCTTGGTTCGACGATGGTGTTTCTCGACGCCACCGTCGTGAACGTCGCGCTGCCGACGATCGGTCGCGAGTTCGACGCCGGCATCTCCGAGCTGCAGTGGGTGCTCAACGGCTACCTGCTCTCGCTGGCCGCGCTGATTCTTCTGGGCGGGTCGCTCGGCGACCGCTTTGGTCGCAGGCGAATCTTCGTGCTTGGTGCGATCTGGTTCACGGCGGCATCCGTGCTCTGCGGCCTGGCACCGACCGGCGAGTGGCTGATCGCGGGCCGCGTCCTTCAGGGCGTCGGTGGCGCGCTGCTCACGCCCGGGAGCCTCGCGATCATCGAGGCCGGGTTCGTGCGCGAAGACCGCGGTCGAGCGATCGGCATCTGGTCTGGCCTGGCCGGCGTTTCAACGGCGATCGGTCCGCCTCTCGGAGGGTGGCTGATCGACGTGCTCAGCTGGCGCGCGGTGTTTTTCTTGAATGTGCCGCTCGGGATCCTCGTGGTGATCCTTGCGCTGCGCCATGTTCCGGAGTCTCGCGACGAATCGCTCGAGGGCTCGATTGACTACGCGGGCGCCGGGCTGGCGGTCGTCGCGCTGGGCGCGATTTCGTGGGCGTTGATCGAAGGTCCGGCGCGTGGATTCGACGAACCGACGGTGCTCGCCGGACTGACCGTCGGATTGTTGTCAGTCGCGCTGTTTCTCGTGCGTGAGCGGCGCGCGGCCGAGCCCATGCTTCCGCTGGAGCTTTTCCGATCGCGCACATTTTCTGCGGCGAACATGATCACGTTCGTTGTCTACGGGGCGTTCGGCGGAGCGCTCTTTCTGCTCAGTGTGCTGCTCCAGACGGCGCTTGGATACTCGCCGCTTGTAGCTGGTCTGGCGACCCTGCCCGTCACCTTCATCATGTTGCTCTTCAGCGCCCGCTCGGGTGCGGTGGCCCAGAGAATCGGGCCGCGACTGCCGCTGACGCTCGGACCCCTCGTGCTGGCGGCGTCACTGCTGTTGATGCATTCGATCGACGTCGATTCGAGCTACCTGACAGGCGTGCTGCCGCCGGTGATCCTGCTTTCGGCCGGGCTGGTGATCGTCGTCGCCCCGGTGACGGCAACGACGCTCGCATCGGCGCCCGATGAGCGCGCGGGGGTGGCGTCGGCGGTGAGCAACGCCGTCTCGCGCACAGGCCAGCTGTTTGCGATCGCACTGCTTCCGGCGATCGGCGGGCTGCAGGGCGCCGAGTACGAAGATCCCGACGCGATCGTCTCAGCGTTTCAGACGGCAGTGCTGTTTGCTGCTGCACTCTGCGCACTGGGTGCGGCCATCGCATGGCGGATGATCGACAACGACTGCCTGCACGGCGAAAAGGTCAGCGCCCGGGCACCTGGTCCTGCTCGTCGTTCCGGAAGCGTTGCCGACTGAAGGCGCCGTAGCCGTGTGCCTTTTTGTAGCGACGGAGCTCGTTGTCGAATTCAAGCCCGAGCAGCACGGCGACGTTCGAGAGATAGAGCCAGATGAAGAAGATCGCGACGCTCGCGAGGCTTCCGAACACTTTGTTGAACTGGCCGAAGTTGTCCACCCAGTAGCTGAACAGCGCTGAAGCGATCAGCCAGAGCACCAGCGCCAGCAGGGTGCCGGACGTGGCGAAGCGAAAGCGGGTCTTCTCGAAGTTCGGCCCCAGGCTGTAGAGGATCCCGAGCGCAGTCAGGAAGAGCAGCAGCACGATCGGCCATTTGACGGTGCCCCAGCCGCCGATCGAGTCGCCGTCAAAACCGGTTGCATTCGTGAACTGTTCGGCGATCGGACCGGTCATGACGATTGCGAAAGCCGTCATGACCGCCAGGACCATGAGCAGCAGCGTCAGGCCCAGCCGCAGCGGGATGGTCACGAAGAACCGGCGCGTTTCTTCGACGCCGAGGATCACTCCGGATGCGCGGATGAAAGCCCCGATGTAGCTGGAAGCCGAGTAGATCGCGACCATCAGTCCGAGGAACAGGGCGGTGGTCGCTGCGCCCGCTTCGCCCTGAACGTTCTTGACCGCCGAGAGCAGGATCTCGCGCGCTGGGCCCTCGGGAAGATCGTTGAAGGTGTCGATGATCGCGTCCGTGGTGCCAAAGCCGACGAGCCCGAGAATCGAGACCAGCGCCAGCAGCCCGGGAAAGATCGAGAGCACCGAGTAGTAGGTCAGCGCGGCGGCCCAGTCGGTCAGGTGGTGGTCGCCGAAGCGCCCGATCGCCAGATCGAGCTGTTCGAAGACCGCCTTTGCGCGCTTTTTGAACATGGGTGGATACTTGCCGACGCTACGGAGCGATCAACGCGAGGATTGCGTCGAGGTCGATGTGGGGTTCGACGTCTGAAGCGAGTGCGTCGAGCACGGCGTCGAGATCTGCTGCCGGCGCGGACCCGAGGACGACCTCGGTGAAGCCGGGATTCTCGAACAGCCCGTGCAGGTAGACCGCGAGCACCGGTCCGGAGGCGAAGCCGAGCCCATCCGGCAGTGCGGCATCGAGTCCCGCGCCGGCCTCGCTCATGCCGTGACGGATCTCATAGCCCGAGACGCGCACGCCTGAAATCCCCGACCAGGGCTCCGGCAGGTCGGCGAAGACGGCTTCGCGGGCGTTGACCGTTTTGTCTTCTGCGAGCGTGGTGACCAACGGGAGAAAACCGATCCCCTCGCAGTCGCCGCCCTCAAGCCCGGACGGGTCGATGAGGGCTGCGCCGAGCATCTGCATTCCGCCGCAGATCGCGAGCAGTCGCCCGCCGGTCGCAACGCGCAACGCGAGCGCGCGGTCAAAGCGGCCGGCGCGCAGCCACGCAAGATCTGCGCCGACGTTCTTTGAGCCGGGAAGGATGACGAGATCTGCGCCCTCGATCTGATCGGGCGTAGATGCCCAGACGATTTCAGCGACCGGATCGAGCACCTTGAATTCGTCGACGTTTGACGCCGCCGGATATCGCACGATCGCGACGCGCGGCGCGCCGGCGGGCGCAGGACCTGCCGGTGCTGCGACGCCGTCCTCGTCGGGTAGCCCATGAGCGAGCCATGGAACGACGCCCAGAACCGGCACGCCGGTGCGATCTTCGAGCAGCTGGGGCCCCGGCGCAAGCAGCGCCGCATCGCCGCGAAAGCGATTGAGGATGAAGCCTTTGATCCGTGCACGGTCTGGCTCTTCGAGCAACGACCAGGTGCCATAGAGGTGCGCGAACGCCCCGCCGCGGTTGATGTCCGCAACCAGCAGCACGCTGGCATCGGCTTCGCGCGCGACATGCATGTTGGCGAGGTCGACGTCGTAGAGGTTGATTTCGGCCGGGCTGCCTGCGCCTTCGGCGATCACGACGTCGTGCTCGTCTATCAGTGCATGCAGCGATTCGTCGATCGCGCCGCGCAGCATCGGCGCCCGCTCACGCCACTCAGTGGCAGAAATCGCGCGGTCGTGCCTGCCCAGCAGCACGACCTGGCTGGATGTCTGCGACTCCGGTTTGACCAGCACCGGGTTCATGCGCACGTCCGGCTCAACGCCGGCAGCCCGCGCCTGGAGGAACTGCGCCACGCCGATCTCGCCGCCGCTGACGGCCCGCGCGTTGTTGCTCATGTTCACGCTCTTGAACGGCGCAACATCGATTCCGCGGCGCGCGATCAGCCGCGCAAGCGCCGTGGTGAGCAGGCTCTTTCCGGCCCAGCTGGAGGTGCCTTGGATCATCAGTGCTCGGGCCATCGGGCTGCCGATCATCGCACGCGGAATTGGCGACAGGCGCTCTACGTAGTCTGAGCGCGTGTACTTCTGGATCATCACCCTGCGTAAAGCGCTCAAGCAGCCGGAGGCGCGCGGCGCACTGCGCTCGGCCGCGCTGCTGGTCACGACTGGCGTGATCTTCTACATGATCGTGGAGGGGTGGACCTTCGTCGACGCGCTCTACTTCAGTGTCACGACGCTGACGACAGTCGGTTTCGGCAACCCCGCACCGTCGACTGACCTCGGCAAGCTCTTCACGGTCTTCTTCGTGCTCAGCGGCGTCGGGATGTTCCTTGCCGTGATAAATGCGGTGGGCAAGGCCGCAGTTCAGGCGCAGGTCACGTCACCGAAGTTTGCTGCGCGCGCCAAGCGTCGCGCCGGTCAGGCAGATGACGGTTCTGGCATGTCCGGCGAGTCGGTCGACGACGAGGCCTGATCACCCGCGTCGCCGTCGGCGTGCATGCTCTTCACTTCTGACTTGAAGCTGCCCCACTCCTGAAAGGCGATCATCAGCGTCGCCGCGATCGGAATGGCGAGTATCGCGCCGACCACTCCCATCAGGGTGCCGCCGAACAGCACTGCAGTCAGCACGATGAACGGTTCGAGCTGAACCGCCTGACTCTGAATACGTGGCTGAATCACGTAGTTCTCGAACTGCTGGTAGGCGATCACGAAGATCGCCCAGACGATCGTGTCAAGCGGGAACGTCGCAAACAGCGTGACGATGCCGACCAGCACTCCGGCAATTGTCGATCCGACCATCGGGATCACGTCGAAGACAGCAACGATGAACGCGAGCAGCAGCGGCGATGAAACGCCGAGGATCGAGAGCATGATGAACGCGGCAACTCCGGCGATGAACGCCTGCAGCATCGCGCCGCCGATGTAGCGGCTGACCGAGCCACCGACGCGGTCGAAGGTGCGGTCCAGCGCCGCGCCTTCCGGCCCCGCGCGCCTGCGCACAATCGCATCAATCCAGCTGCGCCCGCGCGCGACCATGAAGATGCTGAGGATGAAAATCGTGAAGGCGCCGAACATCGAGTCAAACAGCCACTTGCTGATGTCTCCGAGTGCTCCCGCCGCGGTCGGAATTGCTGTCTGAAGGTTTCTCTGCGCTGAACTGAGCTGCTCCTGGATGCCGAAGTTGTCGTCGAGCTTCTCGAACCGGGGATCTTTCTCGAGGGTGTTCTCGAGGTCGCTGATGTAGCTCGGCAGATCGTTGACCAGATCAACGGTCGAGGACACCAGCGGCGGAATCAGGATCGCGCCGAGCGCGACGGGCAACAGCACGATCGAGACGTAGACGATTCCGATCGCCGCGCCGCGGTTCATGTGCTTGGAGAGGATGTTCACCGGACCCGAGACTGCGATCGCGACAAACATCGCGATCACCAGCCACATCAGCGGCGTCTTCAGGAGATAGATCAGCCAGAGCGAGAGCACGGCTGCGATCACGGTCACGACGACGCGGATCACCTTGCGGTCGAATGATTCGTCCTGCGACGGGGTGTACCAGGGGGCTGCCTCCACGCCAGTCATCGTATGGATGCATGCAGACGCGGCCGCGCCGGATACGCTCGCCTTCGTGTCTTCGATCTTCAAAGACGATCTGCTCGCCGGCCAGCTGATTGTTGTCAGCGGCGGGGGCAGTGGAATTGGTCGTCAGGCTGCGATCGAGCTGACCGGTCTTGGCGCAGATGTCGTGATCTGCGGGCGTGCGATCGAGCCGCTGCGCGAGACGTCAGACCTGTGCATGTCACACGGCGGCGCAGGCAGTTGCAGCGCGATGGTCTGCGACATCCGTGACGCCGAGCAGGTCGACGCGCTGATCGATGCAACACTCGAAACCCACGGCAAGATCGACACCCTGGTGAACAATGCCGGTGGCCAGTTCCTTGCACCGGCTGAACAGATCACGGAAAAGGGCTTCGACACCGTGATCAAGCTGAACGTCCACGGCACGTGGCTCATGAGCCAGGCCGTCGCGCTGAAATGGATGATCGAGAATGGCGGCGGCAAGATCATCAACGTCACGCTTTCGCCGCACAACGGCATGCCCGGCATGGTGCACAGCGGCGCGGCGCGCGCGGCCGTCGAGAACATGACAAAGACGCTCTCAATCGAGTGGGCGCGCTTCGGGGTCAAACTGAACGCCTTGGCGATCGGGCAGATCGGCACTGAGACTCTGCTGACCAAGTACCCGCAGGTCGTCGTCGACAACCTTTCGCACAGCATCCCCGCCGGCCGTCTCGGCAAGCCCGAGGAAGTGGCCTGGCAGATTGCCTACCTGGCATCTGAGGCCGGCGATTTCTACAGTGGATCCGTTCTGACGATGGACGGCTCGCGCGACAACTGGCTGGGCCCCTGGCCCCCGACTCAGCTGATCGACGATGCCGGTGAACCCGTTTCTGAAGACCGCAAACAAGGAGACCCTGATGGCTGATGCAGTCCCGTATCTGGCATTCGACGGCAATGCTGCCGCGGCGATGGCTTTCTACCAGTCAGCGTTCGGCGGCGAACTGATCATGATGACCTTCGGAGACTCGCCGATGGAGTCGCCCGCCGAAGTCGCCGACAAGATCATGCACTCGGACCTCTGGATCGATGACTTCCGTCTGTTTGCCTGCGACGACCCCGAGGGTGCCGCCGCCACGAAAATCGGCAATCCGTCGATCTGCGTGGTCGATGATGACGAGGCGAAGCTCGACCGCTGGTTCAACGCGATCAGCGAGGGTGGCGAAGTTGAGCTTCCTTTCGGCAAGCAGTTCTGGGGCGACACCTTCGGCATGGTCTCCGACAAGTTCGGCGTGCGCTGGATGTTCAACGCAAACACCGCTCACACCATGGGCGAAGGATGAGCGGCGAACAGTTCGATGTGAACACCGAGGAGAACCAGAAGCGCCACGCTTTCGGGCTCGGCGTACTCGAGTCGGTTGATGGCGATGCCGGCGACCGCCTGCTGGAGGCGCTCGGCGACATCGCGCCGGACATGGTCCACCACATCTCGGCGTTCGCCTACGGCGACATCTATGCCCGCCCGGGGCTTGTCCCGCGCGACCGGCAGCTCGTCACGCTCGGCGCGCTGACGGCAATGGGCGGGACCGAGGGCGAGCTGCGGATTCACATCGGTACCGCGCTCACGACTGGATTGACGCCGGATGAGATCGTTGAGGCGCTGATCCACTCGACCCTTTACTGCGGATTCCCACGCGCAATCAACGCGATTCTGATCGCCAAGGAAGTCTTTGCCGAACGCGGCCTTCTGCCGCTCAATCAATCCGACGAAAGCTAGGGTTCCCTTCATGTCATCAGCACTGGTTCAAACCTCAGAAGGCGACATCGAAATCACATTCTTCGATGACGCCGCACCAAAGACAGTTGCCAACTTCCAGAAGCTCGCAGGCGAAGGCTTCTACGACGGCCTGATCTTCCACCGCGTGATCAAGGACTTCATGGTCCAGGGCGGTTGTCCCGACGGCATCGGCACCGGTGGCCCGGGCTACACGTTCGAGGACGAGTTCAACGACAACAAGATCGTCCGTGGGGCACTGGCCATGGCCAACGCCGGTCCGAACACGAACGGCTCGCAGTTCTTCATCGTCACCGCGCCGGCGGCCTCGTGGCTTGACGGGAAGCACACGGTCTTCGGCGAAGTGACCTCCGGTATGGAGGTCGTGGACGCGATCGAGGCCAGCGAGACTGACGGGCGCGACGCCCCGGTCGAGCCGAAGATGATTGAAAAGGTCGAGATCCGGCCCTAGTTCCTGCCCAGCACGCCGCCCTTGCGACCGAGTTCGTCGAGGGCGGCGGGCACGTCTTCTGCCAGCGCGTCTGCGTGGCCCGGCCACACGGTCTTCGGGGCCAGCGCCGAAAGCTTCAGCGCGCTCGTCTGTGCCATCTCGGTGTCCATGTTGAATGCCTCCAGCGGTATGCGCGGCGCGCCGCGACGTCCGGTCAGCGGGTTGAGCGTGTAGATCGCGTCGCTGCTGAGCACCAGCCCGTCACGATCGCGGTAGAGCCCGATCAGTCCCGGCGCATGGCCGGGCAGGTGCACGACCTGAAAGCCCGCGACCTCGTCGCCCTCGACCAACGTTCCTTCGATCGGAACGGGCCCGTCATCCCAGGACCTGGTGAGCGAGTGGCGCATGAACTGCCGCACCGGCGGTCGCAGCTTCTCGAGATGGAAGTAGTGCATCCCGCCATCGCCCTCCGCGTCGCCGAGTTCGGCCTCGTGGCAGTAGACCGGCACACCTGTTGCGGCCAGCTCCGGGGCGGCTCCGCGGTGGTCTGTGTGGCTGTGGCCAAGCACGACGCGCCTGACGCCGCCCAGCGGCGCCGCAGCCTTGAGGATCGCTTTGTGCATCCCGCGGATGCCGGCATCAAACACCGTGACGCCGCCTTCGTCCTCGATCAGATAAACGTTCATGACGCGCGGCACTCCGCCGCGCACCAGGTGTACGCCGTCAGCAATCTTCTCCATGCCGGAGACGCTATTGCGTAACTGTCATCAAGTGTGCAGGCGAATCGACCGATGCAGCGATGGGTTTAGGCTTTTCAATGATGTATCTCCGCAGCAGCAGCAGGCCGTTGTCCGGTCGCGCCGTCACGGCCGCATTCTTCTGCGTGCTCATGATCGGCGTGGCGCTCTCATTTGCTTTGCACGACGCGTCGTCGAACGCCTCGACGGCGAGCATCAGTGTTGTCAAGAAGCCTGCCTGGATGCCGCGGATGCTGGTCACCGAGTACTACCCCGCGCGCGAGAGCTGGTTCAACGGCGAGCGGATCAGGACGCCGGGAATCAGCGGACGCAACAGCAAGGTCGACTGGCTTTATTCGGCGGTCGGGATGTCCATGGAGGGCGACGGCCTGGGCACCGACGGCAATCGGTACCACATCGACAACCTCGGCCGCGGGGGTTGGATCGGCCGTGACGGCAAGGCAGCAGACTGGGGGTCGAGCAACAAGAATCGCACTCCGTTCTGGCGCTCGTCCGGCTACTGGCGCAACGCGAAGAAGGCTGTGACATTCCCGCTCGAAGACGGCGGTTGGTACCGCGGCGAGGGCAAGCGCTGGATCGCGCCCAAGGGAATCACCTTTGCCCGCGGACCGTCCAGGCCATTGCGCTACTACCGCAGCGTGGCCGTTGACCCTGGCCTGATCCCGATGCAGAGCCTCGTCTGGATCGGTCGCTACCGATCTGAGAACGGCGACGGCTGGTTTCGCGCTGACGACACCGGCGGAGCGATCGACGGGCGACACCTTGATGTCTACCGCAAGCCGCCGCGCGCGATCGGCCAGGCCGGGAGCTACGCCGATCAGCGCGTATACGTCGTGCCCAAGGCGAAGATCGCGGCCTACATCAGGCGCGAGAAGGCCGAGGACACCGACGGTCTGCCGCTGCCGCCTTCACGGCTCTACTAGTCGTCCGCGAGCTTGAAGGTCGTCCGGTAGCCGAGCAGCTCGCTGACGGTCACGAACTCGTAGCCGCGCGCCTTCAGCGTGCGCACATACTGCGGAAGCGCAGCGAGAGTCTGGCCGCGCGGACCGCCGCCGTCGTGCTCAAGGATGATCGAGCCGCCCCGCGTCTGGCCGCGGATCGTGTTGACGATCACGCCGGTGCCCGGACTGCGCCAGTCCTGCGGGTCCACGTCCCAGAGGATCGAGGTCATGTGCTGGGCACGCACGCGACTGACGAGGCTCCTGCTGGTAGATCCGTACGGCGGGCGCATCACGCAGGGCCTGAAGCCCGACGCGCGCACGATTGAACGGTTTGTCCTGGTGATCTGCCGCGTTGCCGCGCCACCACCACCGCCGAGGTCTGAGTGATCCCACGAGTGGTTTGCCAGCTCGTGACCCTCGCGCAGCATCCGCTTGAGCAGCGCGCTATTGCCGGCCACCTGCTGGCCGACCATGAAGAACGTTGCGCGGACCTTCAGGCTTTCGAGTTTGCGCAGAAACTGCGTCGTGCCCGGCGCCGGTCCGTCATCGAAGGTGAGGGCGATCTTCTTGCCGCGCGGCCCGCGGGTGACCTGCGAGGCGCCCTTGATCTTGCAGCCGACGGGCTGGAGGCTGCGGATGCGAATGTTCTGGCCGCCGCTTTTCGGGTACTTCACAGCGCAGCCGACAGGCGGCGTTGCGGCGGTCGCTCCCGTGGCGGAAGTTGGTGCGCCCTGGCACGGGGTGATTGCAAGGTTCCACTTGTAGCGGCCGGGCGTGAGGCCGGCCAGCTGCGGGTCCACCGCGAGCAGCGCACTGTTTCGATCGATCCGGACCTTCACGCCTTTGCGCTTGCCGGTGAGCTTCCACGCCGCCGACTGCCTGGCGCGGGTCACGCACCAGACATTTGGCTCGCCGGCCCTGGCCTGGATGTTCCAGCAGAGCTTGGTGTAGCCGGATTCGTTGGCGAGCTCCTCCAGGCCGATTGCCTTGAAGTGCGCCGAGGCGACCGACTGCTTGAACGTGAGCGAGACGTTTCCGGACGCCGAGGCACCGGTGCCGGTGATCGCAAGGACGACTCCCGCAGCGAGTGCGGCAGCGGCAGCTGTGAGGCGCGAGGCGAGTCTTCCTGACTCGAGGGTGATGAACGGCTCTTGCAAGATCTTGAAGGCAGGCTATCGATTGCGGCAGTGGCAGAAAAGCTCCTCCGTCTGCGAAGATCGCCCGACATGGAAGCAAACCCGTCAGAGCCCGAAAAGCTGCGCCCGCCGGACGATTCGCCCGTTGGCCCGTCCCGTCGAACGGTGCTCGCCGCCGAGCGCACATGGCTCGCGTGGTTTCGCACCGGGATCGGCGTATCGGCTGCAGCGATCGGTGTCGGGGCGGTACTGCCAAAGCTGACTGAGTCGACTTCATGGGGATTCATCGCCCTCGGTGCCGGCTACGCGGCGCTCGCCGTGGCGATGTTCGTCGAGGGCTGGAGGCGGCAGCGGGACATCTACAACGCGCTCGCCGTGAATGCCGACGTGCCCACCGGGATCCATGCCATCGCCGCCCTCACGGTCGCCGGCGGTGTGCTTGCGCTGAGCACGTTGGTGCTGCTGCTCACGGAACTTTGACGGCCGTTTTGGTCGCCACCTGCGGCATACTCAATAAACGAGTTTTCCCGAATCCCAGGAGGTTCACGATGGGCCAGACCGACACAACCGTCCGCGAGATTCACAAGTCCGACGAGGAGTGGAAAGAACAGCTCACGCCGGAGGAGTACGCAGTGCTTCGCAAGGCCGGCACCGAGGCGCCTTTCACCGGCGAGTACGTCGACATGAAGGCCGACGGCGACTTTGCGTGCAGGGGCTGCGGCGCGATCTTGTTTGACTCGAACACCAAGTTCGACTCCGGCACCGGCTGGCCGAGCTTCACCGAGCCGGCAGTCGCCGACGCGGTCGAGCTGCGGCCGGACAACTCACTGTTCATGCGCCGTACGGAAGTTGTCTGCAAGGCGTGCGGCGGCCATCTCGGCCACGTCTTCGACGACGGCCCGGGTGAGAACGGCCAGCGTTACTGCATCAACTCCTGCTCGCTTGATTTCAAGCCCGCCGCTGAAACGGACTAGAGCCCCGGCGGGTGCGTGACGGTGAAGCCGGCGTAGGAGCGCTTGGCCGTCTGCCAGCGCGTGCCGTACTCGCCGTCGCGGAACGACGTGTCGTAGCGCAGACCGCCGACGGTCATGAACATGTGGCCGGCGTTGGAATAGATCGTTATCCATTTGCCCGGGCCCGGGTCGCCGTAGGACATGAATGCCCCTGAGACCATCGGCTCGTTGACAAGATTGGCGCCCTTCAGCGCGTAGCTGACAGAGCCGGAGCAGTCGTAGCCACTGGCCTGGAAGCTGCCGTGTCCGCCGCCCCAGATGTACGGGTACTTGGCGATCTGGTTGCCGGCGGCGATGACGTTCTTGACAGCGTCGGGGGCGCCCAGCGGGGCCTTGGCCTGGCCGTCAGAGTCAAGTTCGGTCTTGTCGCCGCTCGCAAACGAGTTGCGCTGCGCCTTCGCGAGCTTTGCGACCTCTTCGTTGCTGCGCGCGCCAGCCGCCACCTGAGTGGTGGCCGATGCCGCCGGCAGCGCGGCGATCTTCTGCTTCTTCGCGCAGGAGACGCAGGCTGACGCATATTTGGCCTCGGCGTCATCGCGCTGGGCGACGGGCTCGGTCTTTAGCGTGCTGGTCGCGCCTTTGCCACTGAACTCTTCGCCGTTGAAGTTGATCGCGTACGGGTCGTTGCCAGCGCCCGTGGCCTTGGCCGAAGCGCTCTCCGAGCTCGAGAAGGGCTTCACGGCGAAGACGAGCGCGAGCGCAATCGCGGCCAGAACGGCGGCGGCCGTGGCGAGCTTGAACTTCGGCGCCCTGCGGGCGGATTCGGTGCTTGGAGTTTCGGACATCGAGACGTGGATGCTGCGGCCGCGGAGAGGCCTCGTTTTCGCGATTCTAGGACCGAACCGCGTAGCTGCATCCGTTAGAAATTCATCGGACGGGCGCGGGAAGTCTTGAATTAAGCAGGCGTTGGCCGTGCGGCGCGCGCGATCGATTCATCGCGGGAGCGGCTTGAAGCGCCTCAGCCTCAGCGCGTTGAGCACGACGGAGATGCTGCTCATCGCCATCGCGGCTCCGGCGACGACCGGCCCGAGGACTCCGGCCACGGCCAGCGGAATCGCCAGCACGTTGTAGCCGAAGGCCCAGCCGAGGTTCTGTTGGATGGTTCGGAGCGTTGACCGGCTGAGCCTGACGGCGTCGACGATCGCGAGTGGTTCGCCGCTGATGATCGTGATGTCGGAAGACTCGATCGCCACGTCGGTCCCTGTGCCGATGGCCAGTCCCAGGTCGGCAGTCGCCAGGGCCGGCGCGTCGTTCACTCCGTCACCAACCATCGCGACGCTCGACGAGGCCTTCAGACTCGCAATCTTGTCGGCCTTCTCGCGCGGGAGGACGTCGCCGATGTAGTCGTCGATGCCAAGCTCCTCCGCGACCTTCGCTGCGGTGCGCTCGTTGTCGCCGGTCAGGAGGACCGAGGTCATGCCCAGGGCTGTGAGCTCCTGGATCGCGCGCGCCGCAGTCGGCTTGACGCTGTCGCTCACCACTGCCAGGGCCCGCGTCTTTCCGTCCCAGCCGGCGACGATCGCCGTGCGCCCGGCATCGCGTGCGTCGTCGAGCGCGCGTTTCAGTTCGTCCGTGGGTGCCTCGATCGAGTTCTGCTCGAGCAGCGCCGGCCTGCCGACGAAGATGTGGGTTCCGTCGAGCATCGCTTCAACGCCGAGCCCTGCGTGGTTCATCAGGGACTGCGGCAGCGGTAGTTCGCCGCCGCTCTCGCGCGCGGCAGCGGCGATCGCCTTCGCGATCGGGTGCTCTGAGCCGTCCTCGGCCGCACCCACGAGCCGCAGCGCGGCATCGTGATCTTCGCCATCGGCGACCACGAAGTCGGTCATCGACATCTTGCCGGTGGTCAGCGTGCCGGTCTTGTCGAGCACGATCGTCTCGATCGTGCGGACCTGTTCCAGCACCTCCGGCCCCTTGATCAGCAGCCCGAGCTGCGCGCCGCGCCCGGTGCCGACCATCAGCGCTGTCGGTGTGGCGAGGCCCAGGGCGCACGGGCAGGCGATCACAAGAACACTGACGGCGGTGCTGACGGCGAACGCGGTCGAGGCTCCGGTGGCAAGCCAGTAGATCAGCGTGCCTGCTGCGATCAGGAAAACGGCCGGAATGAAGACGGCGCTGACTCGGTCGGCAAGGCGCTGACTCGAAGACTTGCCTGACTGGGCGTCGCTGACGAGCTTGGCGATCTGGGCGAGCGCGGTCTCTTCGCCGACGCGGGTCGCCTCGATGACGATGCGGCCGCTCGTGTTGATCGTCGCTCCCGCGACGTCGTCGCCGGGCTCAACGTCAAACGGCACGCTCTCGCCGGTCAGCATTGACTGGTCGATCGCACTTGTGCCTTCTACAACTCGGCCGTCGGTCGCGATCTTCTCGCCCGGGCGCACGACGATGTGGTCGCCGATCTGCAGGTGCTCGATCGGCACGCGGGATTCCAAGCCGTCGTCGCCCAGGACAGCGGCGTCTTTGGCGCCGAGCTTCAGCAGCGCCTCGATCGCCGCTCCGGCGCGTCGCGTCGCGCGCGCCTCGAAGTAGCGGCCCAGCATGATCAGCGTCGTGACGACCGCCGCGATCTCGAAGTAGACGTGCATGTCAGACGCTTCGCGGCTGGGGATCAGCTCAAACGTCATGAGCATTCCGACTTCGCCCGCCATGCCGAAGATGAGGTTGTAGGTGGAGTAGCCGAGCGCGGCGAACGTGCCGACAGTCACGAGCGTGTCCATGCTCAGCGCGCGGTGCTTGAGGTTGTTCCAGGTCGCCCTGTGGATCGGCCAGCCGCCCCAGAGCACGACGAAGAACGCGAGCGGCATGCTGATCCACTGCCAGTAGTCGAACTGCAGGGTGCTGATCATCGAGACCAGGAAGAGCGGGAGCGTGATTGCACCGCTGACGATCACTCGCCGCTTCAGGGCGTCGGCGTCGGCGTGCATGTGCGCGCCGTGCTCGTGGGCATCGGGCATGTGCGGGGTGTAGCCAGCATGCTCGACCGCGGCGGCGAGGTCGTCGTGGGTGGTGAGGCCGTCGTCGTACTCGACCGTCGCGCGCTTGAGCGCGAAGTTGACGGTGGCGTCGACGCCTTCGATTTCATTCAATGATTTCTCGACCCGGCCGGCGCACGAGGCGCAGGTCATCCCTTCGACCGGGATGTCGAGGCGCGTTCTTGTTTCGGTGCTCATGGGAGCGAGTATATACCCCTAGGGGGTATACTGCGTCCATGTCTGAAAACAAATACGGCTATGCCGGAAACAAGGATCAGCTCAGCAAGCGCCTTCGGCGCGTCGAGGGACAGGTTCGCGGCATCGAGAAGATGGTCGAAGAGGACCGCTACTGCATCGACGTGCTGACCCAGATCAGCGCGGCCCAGGCCGCTCTGGACAAAGTCGCGCTGCAGCTCATGGAGGACCACGCCGCCCACTGCGTCGTCGGCGGACCCGACGCGCTGAAGGTCGAGCGCACCGAGGAACTGATGGGAGCGGTCGCCCGGCTGATGCGCCGCGGTTGAAGGAAAACGGCCAACTTCTGGCCCCGGCGGGCTTGGTAGGGTCGATCACATGACTGACCTGACGCCTGAGGCAATAGAAAAGCTGTCGATCGACACCATCCGGACGCTCTCCATGGATGGGGTCCAGAAGGCGAATTCCGGTCATCCCGGCACGCCGATGGCGCTGGCGCCGATCACCTACACGCTCTTTGCGAAGGCCATGCGGCACTCGCCGCACAACCCTGGCTGGCCCGCGCGCGACCGCTTCATTCTCAGCGCCGGTCACGCTTCGATGCTGCTCTACAGCACGCTCCACCTCGCCGGCTACGGCATCTCACTCGAGGATCTCCAGAACTTCCGCCAGCTCGGCAGTCCCACCGCGGGCCACCCCGAGTACGGCCACGCGCCGGGCATAGAGATGACCACCGGCCCGCTCGGCCAGGGCATCGCCCACGCCGTCGGCTTCGCGCTCGCCGAGCGCCTGCTGCACAAGAAGTTTGCGACCGACGACTTCGATCCAGTCGGCCACTACACGTACGTGATCGCCAGCGACGGCGACATCGAAGAGGGCATCAGCTCAGAGGCCGGCTCGCTCGCAGGGCACCTGGGTCTGGGCCGCCTGATCGCGTTCTACGACGCCAACCACATTTCGATCGAGGGCGACACCAACCTCGCGCTCTC
>JAEMRJ010000036.1 GCA_016463365.1 Thermoleophilaceae bacterium
TTGCGCTGCTCGTTGCAGACGCCGGCGATGTCGTTGACCGAGCCGTTGAAGTTGTGGCCCTGGGCGTAGCGCAGCAGCACCTGACCTTCGGCCTCCATCGCGTTGAGCATCTCGGTCGGTGCGAAGTAGCGGCCGGTCGTGTGTTTTGCGGGGATGCTCAGGCGTTCGGTCGGCACGCACTCGTGCGTGAATGGAGTCTCGACGTTCTCGACGATCAGGTCAACCTGGCGGCAGGTGAATGCGAGATTCACGTTCGGCAGCAACGCGCCCGGCAGCAGCCCGGCTTCGGTCAGCACCTGGAAGCCGTTGCAGATTCCCAGCACGAGGCCGCCTTCTGCGGCGTGCTCGGCGACGGCCTGCATCACCGGGGAAAACGGCGGGATCGCGCCGACGCGCAGGTAGTCGCCGTAGGAGAATCCGCCGGGGATGACGACGACGTCAACGCCTTTGAGGTCCTTGTCCTTGTGCCAGAGCAGCTCGGCTTCGCCGACGCGGGCGCAGGCGAGCAACGTGTCGGTCTCGTCGCACGAGCCCGGGAACTGAGGAATCCCGAATCGTGTCATCAGCTTCTGACGATCTCGTAGTCCTCGATCAACGGATTGGAGAGCAGCTTCTCGCACATCGATTCGAGCTGCGAGTCGTCCTCGATCTCAAGTTCAACCAGGCGGCCGACATGCACGTGGCTGACGCCCGAGAATCCCAGCGCGGGAAGAGCGTTCTCGACGGCCTCACCCTGAGGGTCGAGGATGCCTTCTTTGGGGCGGATCAGAACGGTGGCTTTGACGGCCAAGGTGTGGCTCCTTCCGAGGACCGGGTGAGGGTGGAGCGTATCGAGAGACCGGGCGGCGTTTTCTCGCTTTCCATGCAGGTTTTGAGGGTGTTCGGAGACATCCCGCAATTTGCGAAAAATGCCCTTCGGAGAGAAACTCACTCACTTTTGGTGGCGAAACTCCGGTTTCATACCGGGGTTCTCAATGACGACGGCGGAGGAGATGGTTCCCGGGGGGTACCGCGCTGCGGCCAGAACGAGCCTTTGGGGGGAGTCGTTCTGGCCGCGCATTTCTTTCGTTGAGGAGCGTGCGCGTACGGGATGGGTTGCGTTTTGCAATCAGCCGGAGGCATCGTAACACAGTTGGTTGCAAAATGCAACTAATGGCGATAGACTCTTGTCCATGCCGTTCCGCCCGTTCGAAAACCAGAACTGCTCGATCGCCCGCGCTGCGGAGGTCTTCACCGAGCGTTGGACGATGTTGATCCTGCGCGAGGTCTTTCTCGGTCGGCAGCGCTTCTCAGAGATCAGGCGCAATACGGGCGTCGCATCGAACATCCTCAGCGACCGACTGCAGATGCTTGTCGACCAGGGCATCGTGATGCGCGTCGAGGAGGATGTCGACGGTCAGAACATCGAGCGCTACGTGCCGACAAGAAAGGGCGTCGACGCGCAGCCGATCCTGCTGGCGATGCTCGCCTGGGGGGACAAGTACGCCGCACCGGACGGCCCGCCCCGCACGCTCCATCACGAGGACTGCGGGCACGAGATCCACGCGAAGATTGTCTGTGACCACTGCGGCGGCGACCTGACCGCGGCCAACACGAGGCTACGGCCCGGACCCGGCGCCGACGATCGCCAGAAGGCCGCCGGAGAGTTTCTTCTCGACAGGTGAGACATTTGCGGTTCTCCGGTGTTCTAATCCTCCGATGAGCCGCGAACGCGACACAGACACGCTTACCCGGATCGACATGGGCCCCGACGCGCCCACGGTCAAGAACTCTTTCACCGGCGACGAGACACATCGCGTGGACCCGCGCGCCTACGCGCCGCTCCGGGTCTGCCCGCAGTGCTCCCTGGCCTGGGAAATCACAGGAGAATGGTGCCCTTCCTGCGGAACCGCGTTTGACAAGTCCGCGCAGCCGACGCGTGTGCAGCCGGCGGCAGCGTCAGCTACCCGCCCGGGCAAGTCGCCGCCGCTGAACCGCTCGGCCCGCCGCCGCGGCATCACTCATCCGCCGGTCCAGGCCCAGCCGCCGCGCCGTGCGCCGCAGCAGCAACCGCAGCCGAACGGCTCTTCGGGATTCAAGACCTTTGCGACGGTGCTGATTTTCGCGGCGGCGATTGCGGTCGCGTTCTTCGTCGGTCAGTCGACGCGCGCTTCCAGCGCGCAGGTCGATCAGCGCGTCGACGAGGCCGTGCAGACCGCCAAGCGCAGTGCTGCCAGCAGTTACGAGCGAGCTTTCGACAAGATGCAGGCGCAGGCAGCAGCCGCGATCGAGGCGGCGCGCGAGAAGGGCCTCGCCGAGGGCAAGGCCAACGCGCAGGCACAGATCGAGGCCCAGCAACAGCAGAGCCAGAGCATCTTCGACGGCGTCACCAACTGCGTCCTGCGCGGCGACTGCTGACCGTCGCCCCCGAGCCCTCTCGCGCTCCCTCTCTCACTCCGCCACAAAGCTGCTGCACACCTGAGGTGCGCAGCAACGATTTGGATGCAAAGGATCCCTTGGTTGAGCGAAGTTGTGCTGCACACCTGAGGTGCGCAGCAGTCAACCGCATACCTGAGCCACATTCAGCCGCGGATTCCGATCGCTCACCAGAGGTGTGCAGCAACTACGGCGGCCAGATCAAACGGTGCTGCTGCCGACTACCGGCCCAGCAGCTCCCAGTCTTCTGGTGCGAATGGATTGGAGACTGCGGCCAGCGCCGGTCGGGCGACCTCGATCACCCAGGCATAGTCGGCCACCGTCTCGCGGATCACATCCACGGCTACCGCCCCGAACCCGAGGATCAGCGCAGCCGCAGCATCAAGAACATGCTCCTGCTCGAGCTGGGGAAACGTGCGGCCCTCGGCCGGGACCGCCTTCAGCGCGACGGCGCTCCCGTCAACGGAGAAGACGCCGTTGCGCGAGACATACGCGAAAACGGCCTCGGGCGCCGGCCAGTCCAGGTCGGCGTTGAACGGGGTCCCGTCAATCCGCGCAACCACGTAGTTGAACTCGGTCCTGGTCAGCGCGGTGAACTGTTTGGCGGTGACCATCAGCAGTCCGGCGCGGGCGCTGGTCCCCGGCGCCGGGACGATTGTCGCCGGGAGCGCGCCGTACAGAGCGATGTGCGCCGAGGCGACGACGTCAAAGCCGGTGAGCGCGCCGGCGAGTACCAGCACATCCCGCTCATCCTCCTCGAGCACCGCAAGCTTTCGCGCCAGCACACCTGGTGCGCCGTTGGATCCAAACGCGATCAGCGGATAGCGCGGCTCGTCGCCGAGCGGCAGATCGGCAAGCTCCGCACCGGGATCGAGCAGACGCACCGATCCGTCCTCCATGAAAAACGACTCCACCGGACGCTCCCACGGGTAGCCCACCGCGCGATCGAAATCGTCCGGCTCAAACGGCCTTCCCCCGAGCCGCGCCCCGAGCCTCAGGGCGAGCGCCGCGAAGACATCCTCGTCCATCGCGAGCCGCCCGGCGAGGTTCTCATCGAGAATCGGCGGCCAGAGCGTCACAGGCCCCGAACCTCAGGCCAGAGCGCCGACGCTGTCGAGCCAGCTGGAAAACGGCTTGCCCGAGAGTCGCTCGTAGGCCTCGATGTAGCGCTCCTGCGTCTGCTGCACGATGTGCGGCGGGAGCTCGGGCGCCGGCGACGTCCTGTCCCAGCCGGTCGAGCGCGCCCAGTCGCGCACGAACTGCTTGTCAAAAGACGCCTGCGGACGGCCGGGCTCGTATGCATCTGCCGGCCAGTAACGCGAAGAGTCAGGCGTCAGCACTTCATCGCCCAGCGTGATCGTGCCGTTGGCCGGGTCGATCCCGAACTCGAACTTGGTGTCGGCGAGGATGATTCCCTTGGTGGCCGCGTGGGCGCGCGCATGCTTGTAGATCGCGATGCTCAGGCGCCTGACCTCGGCCAGCTGCGCGGCGTCGCCGCCGAGCGCTTCGACCGCACCGGCTTCGTCGATGTTCTCGTCGTGATCGCCGATCGCGGCCTTCGTGGCCGGAGTGAAGATCGGTTCGGGAAGCTCAGACGACTCCTGCAGTCCGTCGGGCAGCGCTACGCCGCAGACTGACCCGGTCTCTTCGTAGTCGGTCCAGCCGGATCCCGCCAGATAACCGCGCACGACGCACTCGATCGGCAGCATCTCGAGTCTGCGCACCTTCAGCGCCCGCCCGCGCAGGGCCGGGGGCACGTCTTCGACGGCGCTGATCAGGTGGTTGTGCACCAGTCCGCCCAGCTGCTCAAACCAGAAAACAGACGTGCCGGTGAGGACCTGGCCCTTTCCGGGGATCGGGTTGGGGTGGATCGCGTCGTAGGTGCTGATCCGGTCGCTGGCGACCATCAGCAGGTCGCCGCCCGCAAGCTCATAGGTGTCGCGCACCTTCCCCCTGGAGACCAGCGGCAGATCGAGCGCGGGGAGGGATTCAAAGTCGGCCATGCGCCGATGCTAATCCGAAAGCGGTCCTGCTTCTAAAAACACTGCAGGTAGTGCACGGAGAGACCATCCTTGGAAGCGTCGCCCGGACGAGTCCAGCCGTAGTCGGTCTCTTCGATCACCACGACGTAACCCCGGTTGGCCCAGAGGTCGCGCAGGTTGCTGCTCATCTTTTTCACGTCCGCCTTGATGCCGGCCTCGATTCGCGCCGGTGGCTTCGGCTTCCGACCGCTCGCTCGGGGTCGGTCCCAGGAACTGCTCGCGAGCTTGAACTGGAAGATCGCGTCAAACAGAAAGTCCTTGTCGCGCGCCGGCGAGAACGGCGCGGTGCGTTCTACAAGGCGATCACGGTCGACGATCGCCAGCTGGATCCGGCGCGGCCGTGACCGACCGGCGGTCGGCTCGACGAGCCACTGATTCGGTGAGACGTCGATGTGCATGTCGCGCCAAGCGACGCCCTGCTTGTTCAGGAAGCGCGCGAACTGCAGGACGGCGTCCGCCTCGCTGAGCACCGCCGGGCCCCGGTGGCTGACCACCGAACCCTTTGCGTTCGCCAGGTGGCCGCCAGCCCACGTCGGCTGCTTGCGCAGCCAACGCTCGGTGTCGGCCAGAGCCTTGGCGATCTGCTTTTCGAGCTGCTTGCCCGCCATGACGGGAATCCTATTCAGAATTGGGCCGGCGCCGGGTTACAAACGGATCGGCGTCAGCCGAGTTTGACGACTTCGAAGCCGCGCTGCTTGCCGTTGGGCAGGTTAACTGTGACTTTGTCGCCCTTGCTCTTGCCGATCACGGCCTCCGCGACGGGAGAGCTGTTTGAGAGCTTGCCGGCCGATGCATCCTGTTCGTAGGAAGCGACGATCGTGTAGGTGACCTCTTTGCCGCTCGTGCTGTCGAGCAGGGTGAATGTGCTGCCGAAGCCGATCTCGGTCTCGTTGCCGGTGGCCTCGATGATCACCGCGTGCTGGCGCTGTTCGCGCAGCTGGAGGATTCGCGTCTCGAGGAACGACTGGTCGTTCTTGGCGGCGTGGTACTCGGCGTTCTCCTTGAGATCGCCGTCTTCACGGGCGACTGAGATCTTTGCGGCAATTTTTGGGCGCTCGACGGTCTCGAGTTTTTCGATCTCGGCTTCGAGCTCGTCGTAGGCGGCCTGGGACATCGGTACTTGATCGTTCATCGCCAATAAGCTAACCGGTTACAAAGCGCTTACAGTCACGACCAACATGGTGACACTCAGCAAACGATTCGACCGCGCAGTGAAGTTCGCGCGCAAGGCGCACAAGAAGCAGGCCCGCAAAGGCACCGAGATTCCCTACATCTCACACCTGCTGGGCGTGGCCTCGATCGTGCTCGAAATGCAGGGCACAGAGGACGAAGCGATCGCGGCGCTGCTTCACGACGTGGTCGAGGACTGCGGCGGCGCGCCAATGGCAGAGCGGGTTCGAGCCGAATTTGGCGACGACGTTGCGCGGATCGTGCTGGCCAACACGGACACCGACCAGAAGCCCAAGCCACCCTGGCGCGCGCGCAAGCAGGAGTACCTGGACTCGCTGCCGGGCAAGCAGCGCGACGAGCTGATGATTTCGCTCGCCGACAAGCTCCACAACGCCCGCGCAACGCTGCTGGACCATCGGCGGATCGGCGAAGAAATCTGGCCGCGCTTCAAAGAGGGTCGCGATGGGCAGCTCTGGTACTACAGCGAACTCGTGCGCCACTTCACCGAGCGCGCGGACGACCTGGGCCCCAACTGCGCGTCGAAGCTCGACGACTTCGTGCGCACGATTGACGAGCTCTCCAAGGGCTGAGCTCGTGCCCGTGATGAAGCCCGTCACGCGGCTCAAGCGCGCCGACCCGGTGCTCGCCGCCCTGATCGCGCGCACCCCGGACAAGCACCTCGACAACACCGACGCCGAGCGACCTGACGATCACTACGGATCGCTGCTGCGCTCGATCACCGGGCAGCAGCTCTCGGTCAGGGCGGCGGCGAAGATCTATCAACGCGTACTCGACTTCTTCGGCGGCGAAATCCCCACACCGGCGCAGATCCTTGCTGCTGACCCCGATGCGCTGAAGACGGCCGGCGGCCTGTCGCGCGCGAAGACGAACTACCTGCGATCGCTGGCCGAGCACGTGGTCAGCGGTGAGCTCGAGCTCAAGAAGCTCGACGTGCTTCCCGACGACGAGGTGATCGCCGAGCTGGTCGCCGTGAAGGGCATCGGCGTCTGGACTGCGCACATGTTTCTGATGTTTCACCTCAACCGCGAGGACGTACTGCCGACCGGTGATCTTGGGATCCGCAAGGCGATGATGATCGAGTACGGGCTCGACGAGTTGCCGCTGCACGCAGAGATGGTCAGGATCGCGGAGCCGTGGCGGCCCCACCGCACGCTCGCCTGCCTCTATCTGTGGGCGTCGATCGACGCGACCCCCGAGACCTGACCGGCGGCTACCCCGCCTCGAACTTGGCGACGCGCCGGCCGAACTGCTCGAGGCGATGGTCCCGCTCTTCGAGCGCGCGTTCGATCAGCGCGCCGGCGGCGATTGCCGCGGCCGCAGAGCCGGCCGACTCGGCGGCGCCCCGGAGCGCGGCTTCGTGGACGACGGTGTCCTGGTATTCGCCGAGTTCATCCTGGATCTTCTCGAGCCGGCGACCCAGGCGCCGGGCGCGCTTCTTGTCGCCAAGATCGCCGAAGAACTCGAGGTTGTAACGCAACGCCTTTCCGCGCTTGCGGGTGTGGTGCACGACTGCGGGATCAGCTTCTCCGAGCGCTTCTCTGCTCAGCTCTTCGAAGCGCTTGCGGTCGGCGGCGATCCGCGCGGCCGCGAGCTTTCCGATCGGCCGTGCCGCGTCAGGACGATCGGTCTCGTCTGCGGCGGCCAGCGACTCGAGCATCGCCTGCCAGTCATCAAGCAGGTCGGCAAATCGCCTGGATTTCAGGCGGCGGCTCAGCGAGGTGCGGGCCGCGCGGCGCTTCCGCACCAGTTCGGCGCGCAGCGCCTCGGTCTCACGGGTCAGTTCCGGGCGCTCCTCCGAGAAGCTCTCAAGATCTTCGAGCAGCACGTCAAGGTCGCGGACCGGCCCCGTGATCCCCTGGAGTTCCTTGAACGCGGTCTTGAAACGCGCGTGCTCGCCGGGCGCGAAGACTCCCGGCATCCCCTTCAGCAGGCTTCGCGTGCGCCGCACCGCCACGCGCAGATCGTGCAGCGGCTCGGGGTCCTCACCGGCGACAGCGCCGTCGACATTCGCGCGGATGATCGCAAGCTGATTGAGCAGGATCTCGGCCACTGCTTCGTCACTGCGTTGCCTTCGCGGTTTCATCCGGGCAGGCTGTATCTGCTCGGTCAGGCGGCGCGCAGAAAGTCTGCGGCCCGCTCGCCGATCATGATCGTGGCGGCATTGGTGTTGGCGCGGACGATCTTCGGCATCACGGATGCATCGGCCACGCGCAGGTTGTCGATGCCGTGAACTCGTAGCTCCGGGTCAACCACGCCGGCTCCGGCCGGACCGATTCGCGCGGTGCCGACCGGGTGGTAGAGATGCTGGCCGTGCGCGCGGATGAAGTGCTCGATGTCAACGTCTGATCCGAGCTGCCCCTCTGGCAGCTGAATCACTTTGCCGAGCGCCGCGCCGAACCCGCTGGCTTCCACGACCTCGGCCGCGGCGCGAAGTCCGAAGATCATCCGGCGCATGTCGCTCGGGTCGTCGTAGAAATTGAGGTTGACCGCCGCCAGCTCGGTCGGATCGCTGCTGCGGGCAAGCACGCTGCCGCGACTCTCGGGCTGGAGCAGAGTCGAAGCGATCGAAAGCGCAGGCTCGTCGTGGGTGACGCGCCCGTGATCAAAGAAGAAGCCGGCGGCAATCGGCAGCTGAAGATCTGGCGCCGGCTGCGAGGAGTCAGAGCGCAGCAGCACGTTGGCCTCCATCACATTGCTGGTGAGTTTTCCGCTGTGGCGCAGCAGCCACTCGGCCAGGTAGCGCGGCTTCGCGGCGTCGGAGAGCCCGACGCCATACTCCGAATCGCTCAGCTCCCAGCTGAGCGGCAAGCAGGGATGGTCAATCAGGTTCTTCCCGACCCCGGGGAGATCGGCGACGACAGCAACGCCGATCGATCGCAGGTGCTCGGGATCGCCGATCCCAGAAAGCTGAAGAATCTGCGGCGTCGCGTAGGCGCCCCCGCAGAGGACCACCTCTGCTGCCACGCGGGCTGTGCTGACCTTCTTGCCGACCGAGTACTCGACGCCGGTCGCGGCGCCGCTCGAGACCGAAACCCGGTGCACGAGCGCCCCGGTCACGACTTTCAGGTTCTTGCGCTTGCCGATGTGAGGGCGGATGAACGCGTCGGCGACGCTCATCCTGCGGCCGTTCTTCTGCGTTGCCTGAAGCAGGCCCGCGCCCTCCTGCGTGTCGCTGTTGAAGTCGGTGACGTGCTCGTGCCCGACGGCCACGGCGCCTTCGACCAGGCGTTTGCAGATCGGGTCGGTGTATCTGAAGGTCACGTTCAGGGGCCCGTCCTGGCCGTGAAAGTCACTGTCGAACTGGGCGTTGGACTCCGACTTCTTGAAGTACGGCAGCACCTCGGCGGCCGACCAGCCGGTGGCACCCATCCCGACCCAGTCGGTGAAGTCCTGATCGTTGCCGCGCAGGTAGACCATCGCGTTGATCGAGCTGCTGCCTCCGAGCCCCTTGCCGCGCGGAAGAAAGATCTTGCGACCCTGCTGGCTTTCTTCGGGCTCTGAGTGGTAGGCCCAGTCGAACTTGCTCTCGAAGGTCTCGGGGAAGGCCGCCGGGATCGAAATGTTCAGGTGCTTGGCCTTGCCGCCGGCCTCGAGCAGCAGGACGCGGCAGGCCGGGTCTTCACTGAGGCGGGAAGCGACAACGCAACCGGCTGAGCCGGCGCCGATCACTACATAGTCGAATTCTGTCTCCGGACCCATTGACTCGTCACCGTACCCGAAATCAAGGTCTTGCGCCGCCTGCCGAGATACGGTCAGCTCAAGGTGGTCGCGGTCAACGAAAAGGAGCGAAAGCTCACGCGTGGAGAGATCCTGCGCGGAACGCTCGGCCCGGCGATCGCGATCGCGGTCCTCGTGGCGATCCTCTGGCCGCACTTTGACGAGATCGTCGAGGCGTGGGAGTTGATCTCGCTGCGGGCGTTCGTGGCGCTGGTCGTGCTTCACCTGATTGCGCTGATTCTGCGCGCCGTGTCCTGGGGTCGTTGCGTCGCAGCGGCGGGCGCGCCGGTCGAACCGTCGCTGCTGCACAGCTCAAGTGCACTGCGCTTTCTGGCTGACACGGTCGTCCCGACCTACATCGGGGCCTGGGTGCGGATCTGGCTGGTCAAGCGCTACGACGCGCCGCGCGCAAGCGCGCCGGCTGCGACGCCGACGCCGACGATCGGTCAGATGTTCACTGCCGACGGACTGATGTTGCTGGTCGAGGCGGTGATCACGATCGGTCTGGTGATCGCCGCGGTGATCACATCGTCGCTGGAGTGGTGGTGGGCGATCGTCTTCTCAGCGGCAGTGGGTGTGCTGCTGCTGGTCGTGCGCTGGGTGTTTCGTCGCTACGAAGATCGCGAATTCGCGCAGACCGCGCGCGTGCTGCAGGACTCCGGCGAGCGCTACCGGTTGGCGGCCCTGCTCACCGTGGTGTTGACGCTGCAGCCGATCCGCTACTACATCGCCTTCGTCGCACTGGGGCTGGAGCCGACCATGTCCGACGCCTTGCTCGCATTTCTGCTCACGACCGTGTTCAACGCGGCGCCGATCGGCCCCGGCCCATCGTCGATCGCCGCATCGGCCGCGTTGTTTGCGAGCGAGGGGATCGAAAAGACTGCGTCCGCCGGCCTTGTGTTGCTGGCCAGCGCGATCGTCGCAGCTGCGGTCTACTCGATCTATGGCGTGTTTGATCTGACCCGACGGTCGCGGGCCGAGAATCCCCCGACCGCGGGCTGAGCCGCGCCGATCAGTCGCGAGCGCCCGTCCACGCTCGCGGGCTCGGCAATCTGCAGATGAGCGAGGACCATGCTGAAGACGTCAGCCGTGCGCAGCGCGCCGCACTCGACGGGCGCGCTGATTGACAGCGGCACGTTCATGTGCGCTGCGTGGAGCGCGCCGTGCGAGGATCGGTGCTCGGGTCGTTCGAAGCGCGCACGCAGGTCGTAGCCGGGAGCGGCGCTGACGACCACATCGCCGCAGCGCGGTGAGCGGAAGATCTGCGCAAGCTGAAGCAGGCCGTCGGGGTACTCGGTTTCGGCCGTCGCCGTGAGTGCGGTCTCAAGGTCGAGCACTTCTGGGATGGGCGCGTAGCCGAAGGGGTCACCGACAAGCGGGCGATAGAACAGGCCTGTCGGTGTCTCTTTCAGGATCGCGCGACCGCGCCGACTCTCTACGACGATTGAACCGTCGGGCTCGCGCGCGGCGAGGATGTCCACGGCCGGCTCGTTGAGCAGCCACTCGCTGAGCTCGGGCACGATGGCGTTCAGGTAAACGTGCGCCATCGCATTGCCGCTGACGGCGCAGATCGCGTCAGGCTTCAGGCGCCATGCACGCATCGAGTGATAGGCGAGCTTCAGGCCGAGTTCAGCCTCCATCCGTGGCCCAATGTCAAAATGCTCGCGCACGGGCTCGTGCCCGTGATCGCTGACCACGGCGATCAGCGTGCCTTCGTAGCTGCCGAGGCGTTCGAGCTTTCGCGCCAGCTCACCGACCGTGCGGTCGACCCGGCGATAGGCCTCGTGGGCGCCATCGCCGAATGGATCGTCGTAGTGGCTGTTCCAGTCGATGCCGGGCATCACGACGAAGCGGAAAGGGATTTCGTCGTCGAGCGATGCGGCCAGAATTCTGCGCGCTGCATGGTCGGCGATCTCGTAGTCCTTCAAGTAGTGCGCCTTCATCCAGAGAAGGTTCTTACGGGCGGCTGCAAGGTTGCCCCCGCGGGCGAGCCCGCGCGTGATCGCTCCAAAGATGTTCTGTGAGCCCGGCGCGAGTTCGAAGAGGGTGGGAGCGTCCTGCGCGATGTCGCGATCGACCAGCATCGACTCGGGGCCGTTGTAGCTGCGAAAGCTCCAGGGACCGAGCGGCGCGCGCGCGGGCTGCCTGCGGTGATCGAACCAGCGGTATCCCGGCACGTCTGCGCTGCCGGCAAAGCGTCCGGTCAAGAAAGGCAGGTGCGCCGGGATCGTCGTGCTCGTGAAGGTGCTGGTCGCTGTTCGGTGACCGCCGCGGGCGACGACATGACGCTGAATCTCCGGCAGCTCGCCAGCGATGAGCATGCGCTCAAACACATCCGCCCGCGCGCCGTCGGCAAGCAGAACAATCGCCTGTCGCGACTCCCCCAACATCGCTCGATCCTATTGGCGATCCAAATCCTTCGCTCACCTCTGGTGGGCGAAACGCGTACGGGGCTCGGGGTTACTGATCGAGCCGCGCGACGATTGCGCGGGCGTGCTTGGTGTAGGCGGCGGGATCGAAGATTGCGTCGATGTTCACGTCGATGCCCTGGCGCGCGGTCTCGGCGGCGAGCAGGTCGCGGAAGTTCACGCCCGTGTCCCATGCTTCCTGGGCACCCTGCTGGACGATGCGGTAGGCGTCGTCACGCGTGAGGCCGGCGTCGACCAGCGCCAGCAGCGCGCGCTGGCTGAAGAGCGCGCCGTAGGTGACTTCGAGATTGCTGAGCATGCGGTCGGTGTGGACCGTCATGCCGTTGACGACCTTGATCGCCAGTGACTGCATGTAGTCCAGCAGGATTGTCGAGTCCGGAAGGATGATGCGCTCGACCGAGCTGTGGGTGATGTCGCGCTCGTGCCAGAGGGCGACATTCTCGATCGCGGCGTTGGCGTTGCCGCGCAGTACGCGGGCGAGGCCGGTGATGCGTTCGTTGGTGATCGGGTTGCGCTTGTGCGGCATCGCGCTGCTGCCCTTCTGCTTGCCCGACGCAAAGGGCTCCTCAACCTCGCGCACCTCGGTCTTCTGCAGCGCGCGGATCTCGGTGGAGAAACGCTCCAGACCGGCGCCGGCAATTGCGACTGCACTCAGGAGCTCTGCGTGACGGTCGCGCGCCACGACCTGGGTGGAGACCGGCTCGCGTTCAAGGCCGAGCTTGGCCAGCACAGCAGCCTCGATGTCCGGACCGTTCGCGCTGTAGGTGCCGACCGCTCCGGAGAGCGCGCCGACCCGGCACTGCTCGAACGCGCGCTCGAGCCGCGCGAGGTTGCGGCGCGCTTCGAAGGCAAAGCCCGCGAGCTTCACGCCGAATGTCGTTGGCTCGGCGTGAACACCGTGGGTGCGGCCGACGGCAGTCGCGTCTTCAAATTCTTTGGCACGACGGGCAAGCGCGTCGGCGTACTCGCGCGCACCGGCGACGAGAATCTCGCCGGCCTTTGCGATCTGAATCCCGAGCGCAGTGTCCAGCACGTCGCTGCTGGTCAGTCCGTAGTGGATCCAGCGACCGGCATCGCCGACGTCGGCGCTGATCACGTCGACGAAGGCGGCAACGTCGTGATTGGTGATCTCTTCGCGCTCCTTCACGGCAGAGACCGTGAACTTCGCGTGGTCCTTGATCGCCACCAGGTCCGCGGCGGGGATCACGTCGGCGTCAAAGAGCGCGTCGCAGACGGCCAGCTCAACCTGCAGCCAGCTGTCGAACTTTGCCTGCTCGCTCCAGACCGCGCCGATCTCGGGCCGTGTGTATCGATCGATCACGAGGGAGATCCTATGCGGCCGGTTCAGGCGAAGAGAATGCGCGCGGCAAGAATCGCCGCGTTCTGCGCGCCGTTGATCGCAACGCATGCGACCGGCACTCCGGCGGGCGCCTGCACGATCGAGAGCAACGAATCGAGTCCGCCGCTGACGGCGTTCTCCGAGCGGATCGGCACGCCGATCACGGGAAGATCGGTGTAAGCGGCGATCGAGCCCGGCAGCGCAGCGGCCATTCCGGCTCCGGCGATGATCACCTTGATGCCGCGCGCGCGTGCTCCGCGCGCGTACTCGCGGACCTGTTCGGGGTCGCGGTGGGCGGAGACGACAGTCACCTCGAACGAGATCCCCCGCTCCTTCAACTCTTCGCAGGCGGCGCTCATCACGTCGCGGTCGCTCTCGGCGCCCATCACGACCGCGACCAGCGGTCCATCGCGGACATCGATCTCTTCAAGCTGCGTTTCGGCGTCCGGAATCAGCAGGCCGGCTGCGCCGCCGGGCTCATCTGCGCTGCCCGGCAGGTCGCCGACGGGAGCGCGGCCGACGCTCGGTCGCGGACGCACGGGCGGGTTGGAGCGCTGGGGCCTGAACCTGCGACGCGCCATCTAGAGCTCGATCCCCGCCGCGATGTCCATGCGCTGCTGCTTGCCGTCAAAGTCGATCAGGGCGGCGCCGGCGTATGCGGCCTCGCGCGCTCGCGGAACGGAATCGCTCAGCGCCGTCACGTTGATCACGCGGCCGCCGGCGGTGACGATCTGGCCGTCGCCGTTGCGCGCAGTTCCGGCATGGGTGACCTCGACGGCGGCAGAGACGTCATCGAGTCCGCGGATCACATCGCCCTTGCTCGAGCCCTCCGGGTAACCGGCTGAGGCGAGCGTCAGTGTCACCGAGCGCTGTTCGCTGAACTCGATCGGCATGCCGGCAAGGCCGCCGGGCTCGACGCTCGCGAGCATCAGCGCCGCCAGGTCGCTCTGGAGCCGCGGCAGCAGCGCCTGCGTCTCTGGATCGCCGAAGCGCGTGTTGTATTCGAGCACTTTCACTCCATCGTCGGTGAGCATCAGTCCCGCGTAAAGAATCCCATGGAAGTCGGCGCCGCGACGCTTCATCTCGTCGATGATCGGCTGGTGGACCTGCGCGGAGATCTCATCGAGCCGCTCGTGCGGCAGATCCGGAACGGGCGAGAATGCGCCCATCCCGCCGGTGTTGGGACCTTCGTCATTGTCGAAGATGCGCTTGTAGTCGCGCGCCGGCACCAGCGAGTAAGCGCGCTCTCCGTCGCAGATTGCAAGCAGCGAAACCTCCACGCCCTCGAGGAACTCCTCGAGGATCACGTCGGTCTCGCCGAAGCGCTGCTCGGTGAAGTATTCGTCGATCGCGGCGGCCGCCTCGGCTGCGTCGGCGCAGATGATCACGCCCTTGCCCGCAGCCAGGCCATCGCTCTTGAAGACGGCTGGGTAGTTGGCACGGGCGACGGCTTCAAGCGCCTGGTCTTTCGAGCGCAGGACCTCGTAGCCGGCGGTCGGCACGCCTGATGCGACGAGTACCTCTTTGCAGAAGATCTTCGATCCTTCGAGCTGCGCCGCAGCGCGCTCTGGACCGAACGCCTTGATCCCGACTGCGGCCAGCTCATCAACCAGTCCGTCGACCAGCGGCACTTCGGGACCGACAGCGACCAGATCAACGGCCTCTTCCTGCGCCAGCGCAACCAGCGCGGGCACGTCTTCGCCGCTGACGCCAGGAACACATCGCGCGTCGCGCTCGATCCCGGGATTGCCGGGCGCGCAGATGACCTCCAGCGGTGAATCGCCTGACCACGTCCGGATCAGCGCGCGGACGATCGCGTGCTCGCGGCCGCCAGAACCAACGACCAGGATCCGCATCGCGTCAGAAGGACTCGATGAGCGTTTCGACCGCGATCGCCGGGACGATCTCATAAGTCGCCGTGCCGCGTGAGCCGAGCTCGATCGCAGCGCGTGCGATTGCCTGCTCGTTCGGGGCGCTCACGATGCTGATGAAGTGGTGCGGGCCGAGCGACGCGTACTGCGCGATGACTTCGATGCCGAGCGGCTTGACCTCTTCGTTGACCTCGAGGATCCGCTTGGGATTCTCTTTAATCGTGCGCACACCTTCGGTGGTCAGCTTGCTGTACATGATGTAGGTCGGCATGTGGTCCCCCGCGGGTCAAGAGTTGATTTACGAGAATCTATCGCGCAGGTCGGCTTGAGCAACCCGTGCTCTGGACGCGGTCGGCCCGGCGACGAAGGCTGCAAGGAAGTCGCCAGATCGCGGTATCCTGACTCCTGAGATCAGGAGGATCTCACCAGGTCGGTTCGGATCCGGGCCTCAGTATTGGATTGAGGCCAGCGGCTCGGCAAAAGCCCGCAGCGGATTCCCACACATAGAAGGAGCCTGTGATGGAGCGCAACTCAGCTCTTGGCTATCGCGTTGCCTTTCGCGGCGTACTGGCCCTCTCATCACTGTTGGCCCTGCTCGCAGTCGTTGATCCCGGCGGCATTCGCGCAGCGTTTCTGTAGTAGCTGGATTTACTCCATGCTCTCGTCTTCTGGACGGGGGCATGGAGTCGATCGCCCGTTACCAAGGGAGGTCGAGTCGAAGCTCTTCGTCCAAAGAGTTGCGTTCGGCCCGCTTCTTCATGTACTGCACGTAGCCATCCGGGCCGCCGAAGACCTTCAGCGTCGAGCTCACATCCAGCCAACTCGGCGCATCGTCCGGCCGCAGGTAAAGCCCGTGGGTCGAAAACCTGTAGTCGACGCCGAGCCGCTTGTGATTGTCGTGCACATACCCGACCCGCCACATGAAAGTCTTCGGACCGTTGAGTCTGCGCGCGCGATACTCCCCGGCGAAAAGCGGTCCGCTGGTCTCGTACTTCCGGTGGTAGTACCTCACATACCCGGCCAGCACCCGACGCATGAGTCGGTCAATCCCGCCGGGAACTTTTTGCCAGAGGATCAGGTGAAAGTGGGAGCTCATCAGGTTGCGGGCATTCAGGCGAACCACTTCGCGCAGCGACACGTACGGGCGTCCCCGCGAGTCCTTCGACGGCACCTCGCTCAGGTGCCGATTGATCATCCACTCGAATGTGCGTCGATCTTCATCGTCGCGGAAGATCCAGATCCCGTTCAAACCCTGGTGAAAGACGTGGTAGCCGCCGGGCGACTCGCGTTCTCTGGTGAACCTGTAAGCCATACGCCCATCCAACACGAGCGCATGCAACGCTTCAAGACACAAAAGCAAAACCTTTGAGCCAATTTGGATCCGGCTTTGTAAAGCCAGATTCGCTCCATGCTCTCGTCTCAAAGACGGGAGCATGGAGTAAGAACGGCTTGCCTACGCCTTGGCGGCGACCCCGGCGGCCTTTGTGAGCACAAGTTCTCCATCGGCAGCGTCCACGCGGGCGGTGTCGCCCTCCACAAACTCACCTTCAAGCATCGCAATCGCAAGCTTGTCGATCAGCCGCTTCTGGATCACTCGCTTCAGCGGCCGCGCGCCGTAGGTCGGGTCGTAGCCGACATCAGCAAGCAGTGTCTTGGCGTCGCCTGAAAGCTCCACCTCAATGCCGTGCTCGCGAGCGCGCCCGACCAGCAGATCCACCTGGATCTCCACGATCTTCGTCAGCTGCTCCTTGGACAAGCGCGAGAAGATCACCGTGTCATCAATGCGATTCAAGAACTCCGGCTTGAAGGTGTCGCGCAGCGCACCTTCGACCAGCTCACGCACCTTCACTTCGGCCTCTTCAACCGACTTGCCGGCTTCACGAGCCTGCGCCTCGACATCGACAATGAACTGCGACCCGACGTTCGAGGTCATGATCAGCACCGTGTTCTTGAAGTCGACAGTGCGGCCCTGGCCGTCAGTCAACCGCCCGTCGTCGAGTACCTGCAGCAGCGCGTTGAAGACATCCGGGTGCGCCTTCTCGATCTCGTCCAGCAGGATCACCGAGTACGGGCGACGGCGAACCGCTTCGGTCAGCTGACCGCCCTCTTCGTAGCCGACGTATCCCGGGGGCGCGCCGACCAGGCGGGCGACGGTGTGCTTCTCCATGTACTCGGACATGTCCAGGCGCACCATCGCCTGTTCCGAATCAAACATGAACTCCGCCAGCGCTCGCGCCAGCTCGGTCTTGCCCACGCCGGTCGGCCCGAGGAAGAGGAAGCTGCCGATCGGGCGATCGGGATCCTGCAGCCCGGCGCGCGAACGACGCAGCGCATTTGCGACGGCGCTGATCGCCTCGTCCTGACCGATCACGCGGTCGTGGAGACGGTCCTCCATTTGCACGAGCTTTGAAACCTCGCCCTCCATCATCCGCGTGACCGGGATGCCGGTCCACTTGGCGACGATCTCGGCGATGTCCTCCTCGTCGACCTGGTCCTTGAAGAAGCGCGTGTTGCCCTGCTGCTCCTTGACCTTCTCCTCCTGTTCGGCGAGCTTGGTCTCGAGCTCGGGGATGCGGCCGTAGCGCAGTTCGGCGGCGCGCTCAAGATCAGCGTCGCGCTCGGCTTTTTCGATCTCGCCCTGGGCCTCGTCGAGCTCGCGGCGGATCACGCTGATCGCGTCGAAGGCGTCCTTCTCGAGCTGCCAGTGCGCGGTCATCGCGTTGGACTGTTCCTCAAGGTCGCCGAGCTCGGCCTGCAAGGAATCGAGGCGCTTCTTTGAGGCCTCGTCGGTCTCCTTCTTCAGCGCCTGCTGTTCGATCTGCAGCTGCTGGATGCGGCGGTCGATCTCGTCGATCTCGGTCGGCTTGGAGTCCATCTCGATCGCCAGCCGCGAGGTCGCCTCGTCGATCAGGTCGATCGCCTTGTCGGGCAGGAAGCGGTCGGCGATGTAGCGGTGCGAGAGCGTGGCCGCGGCGATGATCGCGCCGTCCTGGATGTCGACTCCGTGGTGGGCCTCGTACTTGCTCTTCAGCCCGCGCAGGATGGCGATCGTGTCCTCGACCGAAGGCTCACCGACGTAGACCGGCTGGAAGCGCCGCTCAAGCGCAGCGTCCTTCTCGATGTGCTTGCGGTACTCGTCGAGCGTGGTTGCGCCGACTGCGCGCAGCTCGCCGCGGGCGAGCATCGGCTTCAAGAGGTTCGCCGCATCCACAGCTCCTTCGGCGCCGCCGGCGCCGACGATCGTGTGCAACTCGTCCATGAAAAGAATCACGGTGCCTTCGGCTTCCTGTACTTCTTTCAGCACCGCCTTCAGGCGGTCTTCGAACTCGCCGCGGTACTTTGCGCCGGCGATGATCGCGCCGATGTCCAGCGACACCACGCGGCGGTCCTTCAGCG
>JAEMRJ010000147.1 GCA_016463365.1 Thermoleophilaceae bacterium
CTCCATGCGCACGCTGACCTTCCCGGTCGGGAGTGGCTCGGGGGACTGCTGGCGGTAAGTCTCGACGCCGAGGTACGAATAGGTGTGGTTGAGCAGGCCGTTCTCGTCGACCCACAGCGCGAATCCGCCGATGAAGTCGGCATTCGCGACGATCACTCCCTCTGCGCCACCTTCGGGAACCTCCAGCTCGGCTTCGATCGCGTACGAGCGACCGGCGATGCGCGGAACCATCCCGCGCTGGATGTTCTGCACGTCACCACCGAAGCGGAAACGCGTCTTGGTCGGAAGCGGAGGCAACATGTTGAAGAAGACCGAGAATGCGCCAAGCAGCGGCAGCGCGCGGTTGCGCTCGGCCTCCTGCCACCAGAGCTCGACCAGCTCCTTGACCTTCTCTGGATGGTCGGCGGCAATGTTCTTGGCCTGTGAGAAGTCGTCGGGCAGGTAGTAGAGCTCCCACTCGTCGGCTTCGGGGTCGTAGTCCGACCCCGGGCCGAACTTCGCCATCGTCTCGGGGGACATGTCCCACGGGGCCTTGTCGAGCCGGGTGCATGCCCACCAGCCGTCCTTGTACATCGCCCGGCTACCGAGCATCTCGAAGTACTGGACGGTATGACGGTCCTCAGCGGTCGGGTCGGTGAACGTCTCGAGGAAGCTCGTGCCGTCCATCGGTTCCTGCGGGATGCCGTCGACCTCTTTGGGCTCGGGGATCCCGACTGCTTCGAGAATTGTCGGGCCGACGTCGATGCAGTGCGTGAACTGGTCGCGCACGTTGAGGTCGGGTTTGATCCTGTCGGGCCAGGAGATCACCATCGGGTTGCGGGTGCCGCCAAGATGGCTGGCCATCTGCTTGCCCCACTGGAAGGGCGTGTTGCCGGCGTGCGCCCAGGCGGCCGCATAGTGCGGAGCGCTGTGCTCGCCGCCCAGCTCCTCCATGCCGCCGTACTGGTCGATCAGCTCAAGCTGCTGGTCTGCGTCGAGCACGACGCCGTTGAGGAAGGTCATCTCGTTGAAGGAGCCGGTGGTCGTTCCTTCCATGCTGGCGCCGTTGTCGCCCCAGACATAGATCACGAGGGTGTTGTCGCGGTCGCCCAGCTCGTCGACTGCATCAAGCAGGCGCCCGACGTTCCAGTCGGCGTTCTCGCAGTAGCCGGCGTAGACCTCCATCTGCCGTGCGTAGAGCTTCTTCGCGGCGTCGGAGAGCGTGTCCCATGCCGGGAAAAGGTCGGGGCGCTCGGACAGCTCGGTGTCGGCTGGCACTATGCCGAGCTCCTTCTGACGGGCAAGCACCTGCTCGCGCAGCACATCCCAGCCCTCGTCGAACTTGCCCTTGTACTTGTCGCTCCATTCGGTCATCACGTGGTGTGGTGCGTGGGCGCAGCCGGTCGAGTAATACATGAACCACGGCTTCTCGACGTCCTGGGCGCGGACGGCGTTGAGCCACTCGATCGACTTGTCGGTGATGTCGTCCGGGAAGTAATAGGGCTTGCCGTCAGTGCCCTCGGGCACGCCGATCACGGAGTTGTCCTGCGTGATGATCGGGTCGTACTGACCGGCGGCGCCGCTGAGGAAGCCCCACCAGTGATCAAACCCCCAAGCCTGCGGCCAGCGGTTGAACGGTCCGGCCGCGCCCTGAACCTGGTCGGGCGTTAGGTGCCACTTGCCGAAGCCGGCGGTGACGTAGCCGTTCTCCTTGAGAAGGCGCGGCACAGGCGAGCAGCTGCGCGGGAGCGCGCCGGTGTAGCCCGGGAACGGTCCCGGGAACTCAACGATCGAACCCATGCCGGCGCGGTGGTGGTTGCGTCCGGTCAGGAGCGCCGCTCGCGTCGGCGAGCAGACTGCCGTCACGTGGAAGCGGTTGTAGGTCAGCCCTTCTTCACGCACTCGCGACATCGCGGGGGTGCTGATCGGACCTCCGAATGTCTCGGTGTTGCCGAATCCGGCGTCGTCGATCAGAACGACGAGAACGTTTGGCGCGTCAGGCGGCGGCTTGACGCCGGCCACGATCGTCCAGTCGGCGACGGAGTCTGAGATTGTCCGGCCGAGCGTCCCACCGAACGGCGGGTCGGGGATTGGAAGCTTCGTGCGATCGGGGTTGAACTTGCCCATCGCCTCGGCGAGATCGTTCTTGAGCGCGCCCAGCAGTCCCTTCTCGTCCGTCTCGACCACCGATTTGGCCGGCGAGCCCGGCAGGGCCTGCTCGATCTCGAGGCGGTGCTCTGTCGAATAGACGCCGATGATTCCTGCGGAACCGGCCGGCAGCGCCTGACCGATCTTCTCGCCGAGGCCACTCTTCAGGCGGTGTGAAGCGAACTTTCCGGCGATTCCTCCGCCGCCCGCGCCGAGCGCGATTGCCGGGATCAGCTCCGGCTGGAAAAGTCCGACCACCAGACCGACGCCACCACCCCATCCGGCGCCCTTGCGCCCGATCTTGTCACCGGTGTCCACCACAGTGACGCTTCCGTCTTCTTCGTGCGCCACGAGAATCACGCCCTCGACCTTGACGGTCTTGTCCGCGATCAACTTCACGAGGGCTTCGAAGTCAGTCCGCGCCGCGTCGACATCCTGGTATGCGGCTACGAGTACTTCGTTGGTGGAATCAGACATCGGTGGACCCCTCGCGTTTGGATTTCGGCGTCGTCGAGCTGATCCTGATCACCACGACTGTGGCCGAACTTTATTCGAGACTGTCTGGCGCGGATTCACCCGAATGGGGTGAGCCGAGCTAAGCGGCGACGGCGCCGGTGATGAAGTCGACGATGTCGGTCGTCGGAGAGCCGGGCGTGAAGATCCCGGCGACGCCGAGCTCCTTCAGCGGCTCGATGTCATCGGCTGGAATCGTTCCGCCGACGCAGACGAGGATGTCGCCAGCGTCCTGCTCGCCCAGAAGCTTCATGATCTTCGGCACCAGGGTCATGTGGGCGCCGGAGAGGATTGAGAGGCCGATCGCGTCGGCGTCTTCCTGCAGTGCGGTTTCGACGATCTGCTCGGGCGTCTGGTGGAGGCCTGTGTAGATGACCTCCATGCCGGCGTCACGCAGTGCGCGCGCGATGATCTTCGCGCCACGGTCGTGCCCGTCGAGGCCGGGCTTGGCTACGACGACGCGGATCTTTTTGCTTGTGGCTGAATCGCTCATGCGCGGCGAAAGACTAGCTGCGCCGCGCATGAGCTGATCGCTACTGCGTGTTGGTGCCTTCAACTGCCGGGGGCTGCCCGCCCTGAGGTGGTCCGCCCTGGCCGCCGCCCGGCGGACCCTGCATCGCCTGCGACTCGGTCACTTTGAATTTGTCGCTGACGGTCACGATCGTCGGCGTGCCTTCGTCGGTCTGGACGATGACGATGTAGCCGGAGCCCTGCGGGTTCTTCATCACCCGCTCGGCGGTTCCGTCGACCTCATCCTCGGCAGCGGCCTTTGCCTTGGTCGCGGCAGTGCCGGTGACCTCTTCCATCTGGCCAGGTCCGCCCTTCCCACCGCCCGTAGGTCCGCCCTGCCCGCCCGGAGGCCCTTGACCGTTCTGGCCGCCGGGTCCAGCCATCGCCTTGTTCGCGCTGGCACTCGTGTCGGAGTCGGATTTGTTCAAAACGGAGTAACCCAGCACAAGCACGACGACTGCGCCAAGCGCAATTGCAATCAGGGTCATTCGCTTTTTGTCGAGATTCATCTGCATCTTCCTGGTTGGGGATGCAGTGATGCTCGGCGCTGCGGCTGGGAATCAGCTGAGAAGCGCCTCAGAGACGCTGAGAGTCTCAGTCTTAAGTCGCCGCTCAGCGAACGCTGACCGTCGCCTTCATCGTGTTGGGGTGAAGCGTGCAGTAGAGCTTGTAAGTGCCCTTCCTGGTGAACTTCTGGGTGTACCCGTAGGAACCACGCCTGGTCGCAGAGCTGAATCCGACAGGCCCGGTCCGAACGGTGACGTTGTGCCGCCGTGACGTCCCGTTCCAACGAAAGCGCACCGAGTCGTTGCGCTTGATCGAGAGTGAGGACGGCGAGTAGAAGTTGTCGCCGACGGTGACGTTCTTGACTGCAGTCGCAGTGGCCTGCTGACGATCGGCTGCCGCCGGTACAGCGGCAATCGCCAGTGCGGCAATCAGTGCGAACAAAGCTGCGAGGGATGCGGCGAATGAGGTCTTGCGCAAAGAGTTCATGGAACTCAGTATGCGACAACGATCTATCGCGATTTTGAACAGTTGTTTACGACTTTTCGTCGTCCTCAAAGCCCGGCGGTCGATCAAGCGGTTCGCGCTTGGGCTCCATCTCGAGGTCTTCAACCGGCTCACCCGGCAGAAGCGGTGCCTGACCGCGCGTGGCCAGCAGTGACCAGACGATCGAACCGCCCGCGGCGAGCACGATGAATCCGAGCGAGGCGCCGATCGGCACGTGGTAGATCTCGCTGATCATGAACTTGATTCCGACGAACACCAGCACCACGGCCAGGCCCATCTGCAGGTAGATGAAGCGGTCCATTGCGTCGGCAAGCAGGAAGTAGAGCGCGCGCATACCGAGCAGCGCGAAGGCGTTTGAGGTGTAGATGATGAACTTGTCGCTGGTGATCGCGAAGATCGCCGGGATCGAGTCGA
>JAEMRJ010000037.1 GCA_016463365.1 Thermoleophilaceae bacterium
GTGGCGATGAGGTACCCGAGGTGTGGCTGCTGGGCTCATCGCAGCAGTCGGCAATCTGGGCCAAGGAGCTGGGGCTGCCGTATGCCTTTGCCGACTTCATCAACAGCGACGGCGCGCCGATCGCGATCTCCTATCGCGGCGGCTTTGAGCCCTCCAAGGAACTTGCCGCCCCGCACTCGATGGTCGGCATCTGGGTGCTCTGCGCCGAGACGACCGAAGAAGCGCGCGAACTTGCGGCTTCGATCCAGATGTCGATGCTGATGCTGCGGCGCGGAACGCCGATCAAGGTCCCGCCGGTCGCCGAGGCCGTCGAGTTCCTGCGCTCGCAGGGCCGCGAGCCGGGCGTCAGCAACTCGCGCCGAATCGTCGTGGGCGATCCAGTCAGCGTGCGCACACAGATCGAGGAAGTCGTCGAGGAGTACCGCGCAGACGAGGCCATTCTGGTCACGATCACGCACGAGCATGCCGCGCGCAGGCGTTCATACGAACTGGTCGCAGACCAGTTCGGCCTGAGCTAGTACTCCGAGCGCTGCACGCGCCAGATCGCGGCACCGATCAGCGCCGCGATCCAGACTCCTAGCGCGAACAGCGAAGTGCCCAGCGCCAGCGACGAACCGTCGCCCTCGGCGCCGCCCGCCGACTGCGCCTCGCGTGAGATTGCCGCGTCGACGAGAATCGGATAGAAGACGTCGCCACCGGTGTGCGAGACGAACTCCCAGATCAGAGCAGCCGCCAGCACCCCTGCGAAGTTGAGCACTATCGCCACCGCGATCGCAACACCGTTGGACTTCAGGAAAGTTCCGATGCTGAGCGCCAGCAGGCCGTAGAGCGCGCCGCTCACCCAGACCACATAGAGCATCTCCAGGAAGGCATTGAAGCCCACTGGGTCGCCCTGAACCGTGGGCGTGCTGGAGTCGCCCAGCGCCAGCGCGATCAGGCCGATCATCATAAGCGCCGGAAGCGTGAACAGCACGAGCGTGCAGAAGAGTCCGAGGTAGCGCACGATCACCAGCTGCCAGCGCGGACGCCCGGTGAGCACGAGATAGCGCATCGTTCCCTGGTCGACGTCGTATGCGCCCGCGATCGCGCCGAGGATGACCGAGCAGATCACGACGACCGCCGCGAGCAGCCCGGCGCCGTTGTTGAGAATCTCCGAGCCGGACGGGTCGCTGCTGGTGGTCAGGGCCCAGACCAGAGTGATCACCGCGATCAGAAGCGCAAAACCGAATGACCCGTAGAACGAGCCGCGACGACCGGTCTGCCGGCGAACTTCCGCGCGGAGCAGCGGGATCACAGGTCGCCCTCCCCGCCGGTGATGTCGAGGAAGCGCTGCTCAAGCGATTCCTGGATCGGGTAGAGCGACACGATCCCGATGCCGGCGTCGAAGAGCGTCTTCCCAGTCAGCGTGAGCGTGTCGTCGTCTGCCTGAGCGACCGCAAGCGTGAGGCCGCCGTGCGCATCGGTCGCAACCGACTTCACGAAATCGCGCGATTCCAGCAGCGACGAGGCGGCGTCCATGTCTGTGGTGCGGACATAGACCTTCTGCGTCCCGCCGCTGACCAACTCTTCAACCGAGCCGAAGGCGATCATCTTGCCCTTCTGGATGATCGCGACGTCGTCGGCCATTTTCTGGACCTCGCCGAGGATGTGTGAAGAGATGAAGACGCTGCGACCCTCGTCCACGAAGGAGCGGATCAGCTCACGGAACTCTGCAAGGCCGGCCGGGTCGAGGCCGTTGGTGGGCTCGTCGAGAATCAGCAGCTTTGGATCATTCAGCAGTGCGCGGGCGACGCCCAGGCGCTGGCGCATACCCAGCGAGTAGGTCTTGACCGCCTCATCGGCGCGATCGAGCAGGCGGACGCGCTCGAGCGAGCCGTCGATCCGGCTGCGCGAGTCGCCGCCGAAGTGATCCGCCCAGACCTCAAGGTTTGCGCGCCCGGAAAGGTAGGGGTAGAAGCGCGGCTCCTCGACAATCCCGCCGACTTGCGCGAGCGCGGCGTGGGTTTCTTGTGGAATCTTGAAGCCGCAGACCTCGATGCTGCCCTCGTTGGCGCGCGCCAGCCCGAGCATCATCCGGATCAGCGTGGTCTTGCCGCAGCCGTTTGGCCCGAGCCACGCGAAACAGCGCCCGGCGGGGACATCGACGGTCACGTTGTCGACTGCCGTCAGGTTGCCGAAGCGCTTGGTGACGCCCTCGAGGTGGATTACGTGTTCGGACACGGCGCCACCCTATCGGCGCAATCGGTGGGCTTCACCGGTAAGAATCATCGCCATGGACGACATGGACCGGCTTCCACCGCACACCGAAAACATCGGCCAGCTCTCGGATCGCGAGTTCGACGAGCTCGAGGACTACAGCGAGGAGCTCGCAAAGTCGCACGGCACCAACGTCAGCGCGGACGCCTTTGACAACCTCGTCGCCGAGGCGATCGACCGCCTGCCCGAGGAGTTTCGCGTGCACCTCGAGGCCGTCCCGGTGATCGTCTCCGACCTCGGCCGCCAGCACGGCGCCTACGGGCTCTACCAGGGGGACACCGTCGCGTACGACAACTATCCCGATCGCATTCTGATCTTCCGTGACACCCTGCTGCGCGACTTCGGACATGAGCCTGCACTGCTGGTCGCGCAGGTCGAACGCACGCTTCGCCACGAGCTCGCCCACCACCTCGGTTGGGACGAGCAGGGCGTCGCCGGGCTCGGTCTTTAGCTCGACCTAGGCGCGCTTGCGCCGAACGCCGTTGATGCCGTCGCGGACGAGCGCGTGGCCGACCGCTTCCCAACCGGTGAGTCCGCGGCGCGGTCGCTTGCCGGCGCCCAGCCGGCGGAGCTGGATGTTGCTCCACCAAAGTTCAGCTGGCGAGTCGAGCTTCGAGATGCCCGTACGGATCGGCTTGAGCTTGGAGATCGTGGCCTTGTCCTTGACCAGGCGGCGCGGAAGATCGGGCTCGAGGCAGACCGGACGGGCAACGCCGATGATGTCGACTCCGTCGCCCAGAGCAGCGGTCATCGCGGCGCTCGAGCGCAGTCCGCCCGTGACCATCAACGGCATCGGGGTGACCGCCTTGGCCTTGGCGGCGAAGTCAAGGAAGTACGCCTCGCGCGCGGCTGATCGTTCGGACATCTTTTTCGCGGTCGCGCCCACCATCGCGGGCTTCTCGAACGTGCCACCGCTGATCTCGAGGAAATCGAGGCCCTCTTCGCCGAGCAGCCGCACGACCTCGAGCGATTCTTCTTCGCTGAAGCCGCCGCGCTGAAAGTCCGCGGAGTTGAGCTTGATCGCCACGATCTTGTCCGGCCCGACGGCAGCGCGGGTCGCACGGGCCAGCTCGATCGCGAAGCGCCGACGACGTTCCGCGTCGCCGCCCCATTCGTCGTCACGCTGATTTGACAGCGGCGAAAGGAACTGCGAGATCAGGTAGCCGTGGGCGCCGTGCAGCTGGATGCCGTCAAAACCAGCGCGTACGGAGACCTCGGCGGCCGTCGCAAAACGCTGGATGATCTCTTCGACCTCGGCGCCTTCGAGCGCGCGCGGCTTCGGGAAGGGCGCGCCGGGAATGTTGACGCGCACCGCGCTCGGCGCGACGATCTGGCTTGAGATCGTGCGCATCGTTATGCGACCGGGGTGGTTGAGTTGCACGATCGCTGGCGCGCCGCCGGACTTGGCTGCTTCGGCCCAGCGCTTGAGGCCGTCGAGATCGCGGTCGTCCTCGATCACGATGTTCAGCGCTTCGCCGACTGAGCGACGGTCGACCATCACGTTGCCGGTCACCTGAAGACCCAGTCCGCCTGCTGCCCATTGGCGGTAAAGATTGATCAGCTCTGGCGTGGTGTCGTTGCCGCGCGAGCCGAGCTGCTCGCTCATCGCGCTCTTGGCGATGCGATTGGTGAGCGTGACGCCGCAGGCGAGCTTCAGCGGATCGGCGAGCGTGACGGGCGGTGACTGAA
The DNA here is from genome assembly GCA_016463365.1 of Thermoleophilaceae bacterium. Next base: position 3,946 of record JAEMRJ010000037.1, read on the forward strand.
CGGGCGCGGGAGTCTCTACAGGCTTCATGCGACCGAATCCTACATCAAATGATGTAACGATCGGCCGGACTAGATGGCAGGCTGGGCCTTGGAGCCCTTGACCTTCACTGCGCTCTCAAGCTCTTCCATGCTGAACGGTCCGACGACCTGCTCATCCGCGATGTAGCGGTAGAGCGCCACGCCGAACACTCCGCGCACCGCGCCGCTGACGACGACGGCCGCGAAAAACAGCACTACGCCGAGCAACAGGAGGCCGCCACCCGCGACCACAGCTGCGGAGCTGCCGGAGGCGAGTACGAATCCGCCGGCGACCGCGATCAGAATCGCCAGAACCGCCACGATTCCGGTGACGGCGCCGATTGCAATGTTGCCGGTGATCTGCTGACCCCACTTGTCTTTGAACATCGAGGAAGAGCGTTTGATTGCCGCGAACGGACCAAGGCCTTCAAAGGCCAGCACCGGCGCAATCAGAAATGTCACAAGTGCCCAGATCGCTGCGCCGAGCCCGGCGGCGATCTGACCAGCGAGTCCGCCGCGCTGACGCAACAGGTTGAAGGCCATCGAGACGATCGCCGCGACTGCAGCCCAGGCGGCGATCACGCGGATTCGGCTACGCGCTGTCGCCATGCCCGCCGAGACGTCAGCCGTCCCGGTGCGAAACGCTGAGTCGGCCGCTGCCGCGAGCGCGACGTTGAAATAGATCACGGCAAATGACGACAGGTAGAGGCCGACCGCGATAAGCACACCGCCGGCCGCATAGGCGACGTTCGATGCCTGTTCGGCAGAGATCAACACAACCCCCGGCACTCCGAACAGCAATAACGCCAGGAAGCCGAGCAAGCCGCCGATGACCGGCAGCTTCATCAGTCCCGGATTGGAGCGCACGACGCCCCAAGCCTTTTTTGTCAGGTCCCAGCCTTTGCGAATTCGTCCCATAGTGGCACCCTTATCGGCAGCCCACGGACAAACTGAACACCCCTGCGCTAAATCGAAAGATGACGGTCAACAAAGGGGGCGAGCAGCGCAAGGACCTCGCGTGCAGCATCGTCGGGATCGGCCGTCGGCAGACCAGCGTGGCTGATCCCCAGCCGGACGAGCCCCTCGGCGAGCGTTGTGGCGCTCTCCGGTGCGGCCTGCGGCCAGGTCGCGGTCATCCTGTCGGCCAGCCGCTGCGTGGCCAGTTCCACGACCGGCCCCCCGCGCGTGGTGAAGAGCGAAAGCAGTTCGTCAGCGCCAGGGTTGCGGAGGACGATGTGGCGGACCATCGGATCGCTCTGCGCAAGTTCCAGAAAACGCTTGAAGCCGAACTCGAGGGCGCGGTGGGGATCCTCCGGATACGCGGTGAAGGCCTCTTCGACCTCGAGCAGAAAGCGATCGGCCGCGCGCAGCGCGAAGGTCTGCGCAAAGACATCGCGCGAGCCGAACTCGTTGTAGAGCGTCTGGCGGCTGACCCCGGCCTGCGTGGCGATCGCCGCCATCGAGATCTCGCTCCACGGCGCCTCCTGCATCAGCTCGCCGGCTGCGTCGAGCAGGCTCGCGCGCAGCAGATCGCGCGCGGCCTCACGGTAGGAACCGTTTCGGGTCGCCGAACTCATCGCTCGCTCAGCCGATCTGGTCAAAGTCGATCTTGTCGCGCACGCCGCAGTCGGGGCAGTTCCAGTCGTCCGGAACGGCATCCCACTTCGTGCCGGCGGGGAAACCCTCGCGCTCGTTGCCCACTTCCTCGTCGTAGATGTATCCGCAGACCGGACATTCAAACTTGGCCATTCTCGTCATGCTCCCGTGGTGTCAACGGCACCGTACTTGCGCAGGATCTTCTCGCGCTTGCGCGGGTGAATATTGAGTTTGCTCATGTCGCCACCGTAGTGGTCAACGGTGCGCTGGTCCATGATCCGTCGCCAGAGCGGCGGAATGAGCGCGTAGACGATCATCGTTGCGTAGCCCTCGGGAAGCTCTGGTGCCTCCTCGTAGTCGCGCAGCGCCTGGTAGCGGCGGGTCGGGTATGCGTGGTGGTCGCTGTGGCGCTGGAGGTGAAAGAGGAAGACGTTTGAAGCGACCATGTTGCTGTTCCAGCTGTGGTGGGGCTGGCAGCGTTCGTAACGGCCGTCCTCCTTCTTCTGGCGCAGTAGGCCGTAGTGCTCGAGGTAGTTGACGACCTCGAGCATCGAGAAGCCGATCACGCCCTGCACCAGCAGGTAGGGCAGCACGACCCAGCCGAAGACCGCGGTCAGGCCGACGAACAGCACGATGCTCATCAGCCATGCATTGAGCAGGTCGTTCTTGATCGTCCAGAAGCTTGATCCCGTCCGGTCCAGGCGCTTCTTCTCTATCTCGATCGCGGAAGTGAGACTGCCCCAGACCGTGCGCGGCCAGAAGGCGTAGAAGTTCTCGCCGAAACGGGAGCTGGCGGGATCTTCCGGCGTGGACACCCGGACGTGGTGGCCGCGGTTGTGCTCGATGAAGAAGTGGCCGTAGAAGGTCGGGGCCAGGGCGATCTTGCTCAGCCAGCGCTCGAGGCTCTCACGCTTGTGGCCGAGCTCGTGGGCAGTGGCGATCGCAATTCCGTTGACGGTTCCGCACGTGAAGGCGAGGCCGATCGACTCAAATGTGTTGAGTCCGCCGTATGCCCATAGGTAACAGGCAAAGATCAGACCGGCGTACTGGACGGGCACCCAGGCGTAGGTCACGCGTCGGTAGTAGCGGTCCTCCTCGAGCCACTTGAGGACACTGTCGGGCGGATTCTCGGCGTCGGTCCCGATCAGGTGGTCAAGCCCCGGGAAGATCACGAAGATCAACAGCGGCCCGAGCCAGTAGACCGCACCGAAACCGGTCAGCTGCTCGATGATGTAGGCAACGAAGGGAGCCGTCGGGATCAGGACGGCAAGCATCCACGCATACCGCTTCGGGTCGGTCCAGGACTCCGGCGGATTGAGTTCGACCGCGTCCTCGTCGTGGTGGTGATGGTCGTGTTCCGCTGCGGGGAACTCAGGCATGGCTGTGGATGACACTCTTCTGCTCCTGGATGGCTGCTCTGGGGGCGCAGGCGCTTGTATTACAAATTCGCGCCCGGCGTCTGATTACTTGACACCATAGCCGAATTTGTAAAACTTGTCAACAATCGTCGTCCAGGTGCTCAGGTGATTTGTTCGGTCGGCCGGACGAGCAGTTCATTGATCGCCACGCGCCGGGGCCGGGTGACGATGAAAGTGACGATCTCGGCGATGTCTGAAGCGTGAAGCGCCTCCACCCCGCCCAGCCTTTCGCGCAGCGCCTGCTTGGCCCGATCGTTCATGTGTTCAGTCAGCTCAGTCGCGACCAGACCCGGTTCGACCGCGGAGACGCGGACGTGTTTTGCCGCGACTTCCTGGCGCAGGGCATCCGTGAAAGCAGTCACGCCGAACTTCGTCAGGTTGTAGACGCTTGATCCGGGGCGGGCCACCCGACCGGCGACCGAGCTGGTGTTGATCAGGTCGGCGACGCCGCGCGGCGAGTCTTCGGCTGCGCTCAGCAGGTGCGGCAGCGCAGCGTGCGCGGTGTAGAGCAGCCCCTTGATGTTGATGTCGATCATGCGGTCCCAGTCAGCGAGCTCAGAGTGTTTTGCCGGGGCGAGCAGCATCACACCTGCGTTGTTGAAGAGCGTGTCCAGCCGGCCGAGCGCCTCCACCGTACGCGCGACCGTGGCTTCGGCCTGGTGCTGATCGGTCATGTCGGCCTCGATCGCAAGCGCCGCGCCGCCGGCGGCTTCAATGCGCGTCACGAGTTCGTCGAGCCGGTCCTTGCGGCGCGCCGCCACCGCGACCTTCGCCCCGCGCTCTGCGAGCGCGATCGCCGTCGCCTCGCCGATCCCACTGCTGGCGCCCGTGATCAGCGCGACTGTTCCGTCAAGTTGATTGCTCATGCCATGTTTCTATCAGCGCCCGACGACCACGCCTGCAGCCTCGACGCACTGGTCGCCGCGGTGCCCGACGCCGAGGTGATCATGAGCGCGCGAGACGCCGGGCTGATGGCCGGTGACCTGACGCTCGATGCCGACGAGCCCCAGGACAAGATCGGCGGGGGCCTGAAGGGTCAGAAGACGGTGCCGACCGGCGAGCTGGTCGACGGCGGAATGGTCGGATCGCTGCGCGCGATTTTCACGCCCGGACACACGCCCGGGCATTTCTCGATGATCGATGAGCGCGATGGCATGCTCTACGGCGGCGACGTCGGCGGTCACCAATCCGCTCTTCCCGCTGGTCAAGTTCGGCACCTGGCGTCCGCCGACATGCTCAAGGTGATCGACAAGGCCGCGAAGCGTGTCGACGATCGCTGGTTTCTTGCCAGTTGAGCTCGACTGACACGACCTTGGGGCCCGTCGTCTTCGCAGGAGGATCCCCGCGACTGGACGTTCGGCACGGGGGGCCGTTGCAGGGGTTGGGATTGCTTGGTGCCGCCGGGGTGGGCGGCAGTAAGGAAAGCGAACCGATTGGAAAGGCGTTACGACTTCCTTACTCCCGACGGTAACCCCGGGAGTAAGGAAAAACCAACTACGTCCGTCCCCACAAATCCACCCCTTTGAGCCGAGACGCCGCCGGGTGGGACACCCGGCGGCGCGTACAGCTTTTTTCTGCTTGAAGCGAGCGACGTGCGCTAGGCGACTGCCTGGGGCTCACGCTCGACTTCTGTTGCGTCAGCCAAGGGAGACGCCGCGAGGGAAGTTGGCATTCCCTCGTGTGCATCTTCGGAACCCGTGGCCGGGCTGTCAGGGATCGACTCCGCGAGGGAATCTGTTTCCTGCTTTCGCTGGGGCGCGAAATCTGCCGCCTCTTCTTGAGCCTGCTGCTCGTCGTTGTCGCGAAGTAGTGCCTGGATCTGAGCGTCGTCGGGAACCTTGACGTTCCACGCGAGGCCGGCCTTCTCAAGGCCCCGGATCATGTAGTAGGCCGGGTCGACCTGGCGCTCGAGCAGGCCGTGCCGTGCCGAAGTCGGGAACGCGTGGTGGTTGTGGTGCCAGCCCTCACCGAGCGCGACGAACGCGACGGCCCAGTTGTTGGTCGACTGGTCCTCGAGCTCAAACGGCTTGTCGCCGTACATGTGGCAGATCGAGTTGACGCTCCAGGTGGCGTGGTGCTGCAGGAAGATGCGCACGAAGCCGCCCCAGATCATCGCCGTGAAGCCCGCGTAGAGCGTGAACCCACCCAGCAGGAACCCGAGCGCGAAGGGAATCGCAAGACCGAGCAGCACCCAGGAGAAGAAGTGCTTGTCGACCCAGACGATGTCGGGATCGTTCTTCAGGTCGCGGGCGTAGCGCGAAGCCGAGGCGCGCTCGTCGCGGCTGAAGAGCCAGCCCATGTGCGAGTGGTACCAGCCGACGAACACACCCTTCACGCCAGTGTGGTCATGCGTGTGCGGGCTGTGCGGGTCGCCCTCTTCGTCCGTGAAGTCGTGATGCTTGCGGTGGTCTGCGACCCAGTGGATCGGGGCGCCCTGAACTGACATCGAGCCGGCGATGGCCAGCGTGATCTTGACCCAGCGCTTCGCTTCAAACGAGCGATGGGTCAACAGGCGGTGGTAACCGACGGTGATACCTGCGCCGGTGAAGACGTACATCGCGGCGAGGATTCCGAGGTCGAGCCAGTTGACGCCGTTGTTCCAGAGAAGAACGATCGCGACAAGGAAGCCGAGGAACGGCAGGACGACTGCGGTGATCGTGATACGACGTTCAAGTTTGCTCATGCAGAGTAATTTACGGTGCAAAGACACACGATTGCGCACCTTCAGACCACAAGTTTCTGGCATTTATTGTAATTTTCTTATAACTTATCTGAATGAGCGCGGAGATCAGCGGTCGGGCGAGCAGGCCGTGGGAGCGACTCTCGGAGGCGTCGGCGAGCCTGATGGAGAGTCACCGACGAGCCATCGCCGAAGAGATCCTGACCGAGGTCGCGCGCGAGATCCCGGCCTACACGCGTCCGCTTGAGGGCGCATTCGGAGTCGGCCTGCGCGGCGGCGTCGAGCAGGCGCTGATGCAGTTCGTGGCGATGGCCCGCGATCCGGACACTTCGCTGCGCGAAGAAGGCCGCCGCGTCTATGTGGCGCTCGGGCGCGGCGAGGTCGTGGCGGGGCGATCGATCGGCGCGCTGCTTGCGGCCTACCGCCTGGGCGCGCAGGTCGCGTGGCGCCATCTCGCAGACGCGAGCATCAAGGCCGGTCTTGACCAACGCGAATCCAACCTGCTCGCCGAGGCGATCTTCGCCTACATCGATGAGCTCTCTGCAGAGTCAGCCGAAGGCTATGCGCAGGCGCAGGCGGAACGGGCCGGAGAGATCGATGCGCGGCGCTCGGAGCTGATCGACCTGCTCACCCGCGGCACGCTCGGGCTGGACCCGCGCGCACTCGCTGCCGCCGCCGAGGCCGCCAACTGGACGCTCCCGAGCGAGGTTGCCGTCCTGACCTGGCGTGAGGACCTCGGACGCGCGCCGGCCGGTCGCCTGCCCCAGAACTCGATTCTGCGCGGCGACGAGACCCAGTACGTGGCACTGATTCCCGAGCCCCGCAACGCCGCGCGGCGCGAGCAGCTGCTGCGCGCGTTTTCGCGAATACCGTCGGGACTCGGCAGCTGCGCCGAACTGCGCGACGCACGTCACTCCTACAACCACAGCCGCGCGATGCTGTCGCTCGGCGAAGATCTGAACCTTCCCGGGATCGTTGCTGCCGACGATCATCGACCGACCCTGATCGCAAATTCGGATCGTCTGCTCGCGGAAGAGATCGTGCGCGAGCGGCTCTCGCCGCTTGATGAAGAAACGCCTGCCTCGCGCGAGCGGCTGACCGCAACGCTGCTCGCCTGGTTGCGCAACAACGGAGGGATCACGGCCGCGGCCGAGGAACTGCACGTGCATCCTCAGACTGCGCGCTACCGGATGGCGCGCCTGGGCGAGCTGCTCGGTGACGACCTGGACGACCCGGAACTGCGCTACGAACTCGAGTTCGCGCTGCGGGCAACGCGTTCGTGGTCGAGCAGCCAGGTCTTGCGCTCCAGCCCGCCGGCGTAACCGACAAGAGCACCGCCGGCGCCGATCACGCGGTGGCAGGGAACGATCACAGCGATCGGATTGCGATTGTTGGCCATGCCCACTGCGCGCGCGGCATTCGGCCGGCCGACCGCGGCTGCGATCTCGCCATAGCTGCGCGTCTCGCCGAACGGAATCTCTGCGAGCGCCTGCCAGACCGTGCGCTGAAAATCAGTGCCGTCCGGCTCGAGCGGGAGCTCGAAGGATTCGCGTTCGCCGGCGAAATACTGCAAAAGCTGATCGATCGTTTCGACGAACGCCGCCGAGTCCTCGGTGAACTCGCGCTTCTTCTGATCGAACTCGCCGTCGCCGTTCATCAGCAGGCCCTTGACGTTCTCGCCGTCGCCAAGCACGAGCAGTTCGCCGATCGGACTGGTGGTGGTCGCAAAGAGTGTCGTGGTCATGATCGATCCTCGGATTGGATGTTGTCGGACGCAAGCGCCCAGAGGTGTTGCAAGGCATAAGCGCGATATGGGCGCCAGCGCTCGGCCGTCGCTGCCGCAGCGCGTGGCGAGCCGTCAAGGCCGAGTGCCTCAAGCCCGCGGCGCACGCCGAGGTCACTCGGAAGAAATGCGTCGGGATCGCGTAGCGCGCGCATCGCGACATATTGCGCGGTCCACTCGCCGATGCCGGTGAGCGCGATGAGTCGCTCGCACACCGCGCCACGCTCCTGCGAACCGTCAAGCCGGATATTGCCGGTGGCAAGCGCGTCTGCCAGCGCGATCAGCGCGCGGGCGCGGCTCTGCGGCATTGCGAGCGCGGCTGGATCGAGCACCGCCACGGCGGCAGCGCTGGGGAAGAGTCGCTCGACTTCGCCGACCGGTCGCTTCAGGTCCTCGCCGCAGAGCGCGGTCAGCCGCGCCGCGGCGGTCGATGCGCCGCGCACTGAGATCTGCTGACCGAGCACTGCCCGCAACGCGAGCTCATCGCCGTCGACAGTTCCCGGAACGCGCATCCCGGGCCGAGCGGTGACGCTCGGACGCAGCAGCGGATCCACAGACAACGCCGCGTCGGAGGCGAGTGGATCAGCGTCCAGATCGCAGAGTCTGCGGACGCGCTCGGTCGCCGCGGCGAGGTCACGCAGGTCGTCAAGCTCGAAGCGTGCCCAGACGCAGTCGTCGCCAGCACGCAGGCTGACAACGCCCGCGCCGCGCGGCAGGCGCATGCTGCGCGAGTAAGTCGTCGGGTCGGCTGCTTCGACCGCGCCGACGATGCGGCGCGCCAGAAACGCGTGCAGCCGCAAGAAGTCAAACGGTCGGCGAGCCAGAAGCCGCAGGTCGAGCCCACGCGAAGGCCGCGTTCCGCCGCGTGAATTGCGTCGCAGCTGGCCGGGCGTCGCCGCGAAAATCTCCTGCATCGTGGCGTTGAACTGGCGCACACTCGAAAATCCTGAAGCAAAAGCAATTTCTGCTGACGTGAGGGCCGTGGTCTCAAGCAGCAGGCGAGCGTTCTGCGCCCGCGCCGCCCGGGCAATCGCGAGCGGCCCGGCCCCGACCACTCCGGTCAGAAGGCGCTGGACGTGTCGCTCGCTGAAACCCAGCTGCGATGCGAGCCCGGCCACGCCCTCGCGATCAACCACGCCGTCGGCGATCAGCCGCATTGCGCGGCCGACGGAATCCGCGCGAAGGTCCCACTCCGGAGAACCCGGCGAGGCGTTGGGCCGGCACCGCTTGCACGCGCGAAAGCCCGCTGCCTGCGCCGCCGCAGCAGTCGCGTAGAACTTCATGTTCGAAGCCTTCGGAGTGCGCGCCGGGCAGCTCGGACGGCAGTAGATCCCGGTCGACGTGACGCCGGTGTAGAACCAGCCGTCAAAGCGGGCGTCCTTGTCGGCCACGGCGCGGCGGCAGCGCTCGTCAGCCGGGAGGTAGTGCTCATCCGCTCGGTACATGGAGGCATCCTTGCACGAGTCCGAGCCCGATCATGGCGGTTTTCAGACATCGTGGTCGCTATGTCCGAAACCCGCGCGGCGAGCGAGCCGCCGAGTTGCTTATGATTCGGTTTACACCATTCCTATTCCCCTGCGAAACGAGAACTTATGAACGCACTGCTTGCCGCGTCAGACAGCTGGTCACTTGGTGACGCGCTGCTCCTGACGATTGAAATCTTCCTCTTCGTCATCTGGATCTGGATCTTCATCTCGATCATCGTCGACGTCTTCCGTGACCACGAGCTCGGCGGCTTCGGCAAGGCAGCCTGGTTGTTGTTCCTGGTCGTCGTCCCGTTCCTCTCCGCGCTGATCTACCTGATCGCCCGCGGAAACGGCATGCGTGACCGCGCAATCAAGGAAGCAGTCGACATCCAGAAGGCGCAGAACGAATACATCCGCCAGGTTGCAGGCTCACCGGTCGATGACCTCGCCAAGCTGAACGACCTGAAGAACTCCGGCGTTCTCAGCCAGGAAGAGTTCGACAAGGCGAAGGCCAAGGCGCTCTCCGAGCACCACGGCGAGTAGCTACTTGCCCTTGAAGTTCGCCTGACGCCGTTCCGTGAATGAGAGGACGCCCTCCTGGGCGTCCTCCGTTCCGAACAGCTTGTGAATCTCGGGGATGTAGTTGGCGACCGAAGCGTCGTGGCCCTCGTCGATCGCAAGATGCGCAGTGCGCAGTGCGCCCTGGACAGCCAGAGGCGCTGAGCGCGTCGCGATGTACTCAGCGATCTCCGTCGCCCGCGCCAGTTCTTCGCCGGGCTCAGTGATCTCCTGAATCAGGCCCAGACGCAGGGCCTCGTCCGCACCGAAGTCTTCCCCGGTCAGGATCCAACGCATCGCGTTGCCCCAGCCGGCCTCGCGCACGAAGCGCGTCATCGCACCGCCGAACGGGAAGATTCCGCGCTGCACCTCGAACTGGAGGAACTTGCTGTCGGATGCCGCGACGCGGATGTCGGCGGCGAGCATCAGCTCGATGCCGGCCGTGTAGTTCATGCCGCGCGCTGCGACGATCACTGGCGTGGTCCAGCGCGTGCCGTCATTGCGCCAGGGGTCGAGGCCGCCTTCGGGGACGACCTTGTCGAAGTCTCCGAAAGAGCCCGCGACATCTGCAAGGTCCAGGCCGCCGGTGAAGTGCTCGCCATGGGCGAAGACGACGCCGACCCAGATCTCGGGGTCGTGCTCGATCATCCCGTACGCGGATCCGAGCTCGCGGATCATCTGCATGTTGAAGGCGTTGCGCTTCTCGGGGCGGTTCAGGCCCACGAAAAGGATGTGGTCGCGCTCTTCAATCGTCAAAGTCTCAAAGTCACTCATGCTTGATGCTCCCCGTTGGTCGTTGTCTGTGCGGACCAGAGTGTGTCAGCTGAAGACCAACCCGCATCCCCGAGGGGGCGATCTTCCTTAACCGCAAATAAACATAACTAGACACGTAACGATATATCTTTGACACATCGTGATACACCACAGTCTGGAGAAACACATGCACGATGCAAACACACAAGACCACCACCCGGGGCGCCGCCATCCCGGCCGCCCTCACAACCGACGCGACGAGTTCGGTTTCGGCCCGGGCTTCGGCCCTCCGTACGGAAGCGGCCGTGGAGGACGCGGCGGCCGCAAGCGAATGCGCCGCGGTGACGTCCGCGCAGCGATCCTCGTACTGCTCGCCGAAGAACCCCGCAACGGGTATCAACTGATGCAGGAGATCGAAGAGCGCAGCGACGGCAACTGGCGTCCGAGCTCCGGTTCGGTCTACCCCGCGCTCAGCCAGCTCGAAGACGAAGGCCTCGTCAAACCCGAGCGTGACGATTCAGGGAAGCACTTCACGCTCACCGACGAGGGCCGTCAGCACGTTGAAGAGAACGCCGAGCGGCTCGGCGAACCATGGAAGAACCTCGGCGGCAAGGCCGGCTCGGGCGTGAATGCGGTGCGCGATGAGCTGAAGCCGCTGATGGCGGCCGTCGGGCAGCTGATGCACTCCGGCAACGAAGCAGACAACAAGCAGGGCGCCGAAGTGCTTGCTGAAACGCGACGCAAGATTTACGCGATCCTCGCCGAATCACGCACTGACATCGAAAGCTGAATCGCTCTGATCCTCCCCGGACCCGCCGCGTCCAGGCGTCGGCGGGTTCCGGGCGGTCTGTTTCGTAATCTGACTGTTCCCGCCCAGCCGTCCGGAACTGACAATTAGGAGACTTCCCCCCGCATGCGTTCCTTTGCAACCTGGATCACCCGCCACCGCAAACCCGTCGTGTTTGTGTGGATCGCCATCGTTCTGATCGCCGGAATCGCCGCCGCTCAGGTCGGGTCAGACTTCAAGGAGGACTTCAATCTCCCCAACTCGGACTCGCAGAAGGCGCTGACGCTGCTCCAGGACAACTTCCCGTCGCAGGCCGGTGACTCCGGGCAGATCGTCTTCTACGCCCGAGGCGGCCTCGAGGATCCCGCCGTGAAGGCCAGGATCACCACAGCGCTCGGCAAGATCGCCAAGGTCAAAGGCATCAGCGAGATCACCTCGCCGTACAGCCCCGCGGGCGTCGCGCAGGTTTCCGCCACTGGTGACTACAAGGGTCAGATCGGCTTCGCGACGGTGAACTGGTCCGATCCGATCAGCATGGACAAAGTCGAGACCCAGGTCGATCCGGTGCTGAAGGTGATCGATCAGACCCGCGCGCCCGAGCTCGAGGTTCAGGCCGGCGGAAACCCATTTGTCGTTGCCCAGCAGTCGGACAGCAACAGCTCCGAGACGGTCGGCATCACTGCCGCAATGCTCGTCCTCTTCATCATGTTCGGCACGCTGCTGGCGATGGGGATGCCGATCATCACGGCGCTGCTTGCGGTCGGCACCGCTTCATCGCTGATCACGCTTTCGTCGCACGTCTTCACGACGGCAGAGTTCGCCACGTTCCTTTCAGTGATGATCGGACTGGGCGTCGGCATCGACTACGCGCTCTTCATCATCACGCGGTTCCGGCAGGGCCTGCGCGAAGGCGTCGAACCACGCGAAGCGATCGTCACCTCGATGGACACCGCTGGCCGCGCCGTGCTGTTTGCAGGCATCACCGTGATGATCGCGCTGCTCGGTCTGTTTCTGGTCGGGATCTCATTCCTCCACGGTCCGGCGATCGCAGCATCGGTCACGGTGCTGCTGACGATGTCCGCTGCGCTGACTCTGTTGCCGTCGCTGCTCGCGATCGCCGGCGAGAAGATCAACGACCCGTTCTACGCGGTGCTGCTCGAGGCGGTCAGGCGCAACGTCGCAAAGTTCAAGAGCGGAGATGCGCTCGGCGGAATAGTTTCGCTGCCGCTGCTGTTGCTTCAGTGCATCCTGCTCCCGCTCTCTTACTTCTTCTACGGGCTGGTGATCTGGCTGCCGTCCAAGATCCTCACTCTGCTCCACCTCCCGGTGCCTTCGCGCAAGCGCGAGATCCTGCAGGAGAACGAGCTGGCCCACCCGCGCTGGCACAAGTGGTCAGCAATGATCCAGCGTCACCCCTGGCCGGTGGCGGCCGTCTCGCTGACGATCCTCTGCATCCTCGCAATCCCGGCGATCTCACTGCAGCTCGGCGTCGCCGACTCCGGGACAGACCCGGCCGACACGACCACGCGCAAGGCATACGACCTGCTGGCCAAGGGCTTTGGCCCTGGCTTCAACGGGCCGCTCACGATCGTTGTCGAGAACTCGGCCGGCGAAACGAAGATCCTCGCGCTGACCAAGGACTTCGAGAGCAACCCCGGCGTTGCCGAGGTCACGCCGCCGATCCCCAGTCCGAACAAACAGGTCTCAATCATCACCGTCTACCCCACGACGTCGCCCCAGAGTCGCCTGACCAACGACCTCGTGCATGACATCCGCGAAAACAATCTTGCGACCTTGAACGCGGCCGGCACCGGGGCGCACATCGCTGGAATCACCGCGGTCTTTGACGACTTCTCGACACTGATCGGGAAGCGGCTGCCGTACTTCATCGGCGTCGTCGTGCTGCTCTCGGCCCTTCTGCTGATGGCGATCTTCCGTTCGATTGCGATCCCGATCAAGGCAGTCGCGATGAACCTGCTCGGCATCCTTGCGGCGTTCGGCGTGGTCGTCGCAATATTCCAGTGGGGATGGGGCGCCAGCCTGATCGGGGTGACGAGCACTGCGCCGATCATCGCCTTCCTCCCGGTGATGATGTTCGCGATCGTCTTCGGCCTCTCGATGGACTACGAGGTCTTCTTGATGAGCCGCATCCACGAGGAATGGGAGCGCCATGGTGACGCCGAAGCAGCCGTCGTCGAAGGCATGGCCGCGACCGGCGGAGTGATCACAGCCGCGGCCGTGATCATGATCTCGCTGTTCGCATCCTTCGCAGCGCTGTCCAACGACCTGACGACCAAGTTGTTCGGTGTCGGACTTGCCACGACGATCTTTCTCGACGCATTCCTGATCCGCTCGGCGCTCGTGCCGGCAGTGATGGCGATCCTCGGCGAGAAGGCCTGGTACATGCCCAGATGGCTTGACCGCATCACGCCCAAGATCAACGTCGAGCCGCCGGAAAATCTGGTCACCGACGTCGAGACCGGCGAGACCGTCCGCGTTGCTACGGAGTCAAAAGATCAGGCCTGACTGAATTTCCGTATGCTGCGGCAGATGGACGTCGCAGCATTCAAAGAAGGTCAGAAGACAGTCTGGTCGCTCGGCGAGTTCGCCGACATCGCGGCCATGATCCGCCCGGCGTCGGAAACGATCATGGACAAGGCCGGCGTAGCCGGCGGCGACACCCTGCTTGACGTCGCCTGCGGAACGGGCAACCTCGCGATCCCCGCCGCAGAACGGGGAGCGATCGTCACGGGCATCGACATCACCCCGAAGCTCGTAGAGATCTGCCGCGCCGAGGCCGATGCGGCCGGACTGTCGATTGACATCCGCGAAGGCGACGCCGAGGCGCTCGACTTTCC
>JAEMRJ010000148.1 GCA_016463365.1 Thermoleophilaceae bacterium
AGTTGCTTTTGACTGAGGTCGCCCGCGGCGCTGGTCGCTGCTCACAGGCGCTGCATGGTGTGCAGCAGGGTTGGGTCGGCGTCGCAGTTGCTTTTGACTGAGGTCGCCCGCGGCGCTGGTCGCTGCTCACAGGCGCTGCATGGTGTGCAGCAGGGTTGGGTCGGCGTCGCAGTTGCTTTTGACTGAGGTCGCCCGCGGCGCTGGTCGCTGCTCACAGGCGCTGCATGGTGTGCAGCAGGGTTGGGTCGGCGTCGCAGTTGCTTTTGACTGAGGTCGCCCGCGGCGCTGGTCGCTGCTCACAGGCGCTGCACACCACAGGTGCGCAGCATTCAACCCGATACCTAAGCCATTTATCAGCGCAAAACTCTGCTGCACACCACAGGTGTGCAGCAGATCAAGCGTGGAACTTGCGGGGTTCTTTGGGGTGCGCGGCCGTTGTTGGGCGGGCTGGCGCTTGGTGACTTTTGCTGTGGGAGGCAACCGATGGATTGCGCCGGAAAGGGCGGTCGCGAAGCTCGGACGGGCGCGGCAGGTGACCCCCGCAAATCGATCTGACCTACGATCCCAACCATGACCTGGCTCGTGACCGGCGGCGCCGGATATATCGGCTCCCACATCGTCGAGGCCTTCAAGCAGGCAGGCACTCCAGTGGCCGTGCTCGACGACCTCTCGACGGGTTACCGCAGCTTTGTGCCGGACGACGTGCCGCTGGTGCAGGGATCGATCACCGACCCCGAAGCCGTCGGCCGCGCGCTCGATGAGCACGCGGTCACCGGGATCGTCCATCTTGCGGGATGGAAATATGCCGGTGTTTCAGTTGAACGGCCGCTCTACTTCTATGGCCAGAACGTGACCGGCATGCAGGTGCTGCTCGCCGCGGCCGCCGAGCGCTCCGTCAACCGCTTCGTCCTCAGCTCAAGCGCGTCGTGGTACGGCACCCCCGATGTGGAGATCGTGACCGAGGACGCACCGGCGCGCCCCGAGAACCCCTACGGCGAAACCAAGGTGATCAGCGAGTGGCTGCTGCGCGACGTCGCTCGCGTGAACCCCGCTCTGCGCCAGACCTCACTGCGCTACTTCAACGTCGTCGGCTCAGGGCCGCCGCACCTTGCCGACCACTCGCCCCACAATCTCCTCCCGAAGGTTTTTCGAGCAGTCACCGCAGGCGAGCGACCGATCGTCTTCGGCGACGATTACCCGACTCCCGACGGCAGCTGCGTTCGCGACTATGTCCATGTGGTCGATCTTGCCGACGCCCACGTCACCGCCGCACGGGTGCTGGATTCCGGCGCCGACTGCGCGCCGGCTTACAACGTCGGTCGCGGCGAGGGTTCGTCCGTCTTTGAGGTGCTCGAAGCGATCCGTTCGATCACGGGGATCGACTTTGAGAACGACATCCAAGCGCGACGCCCGGGCGACCCGGCGCGAATCGTCGGCTCGGCAGATCGCATCGCCAACGACTTCGACTGGCGCGCAAAGTATGAGCTTGACGAGATGGTCTCGAGCGCCTGGGCCGCCTGGCAGCACCAGCTCGAGCTTCACGGCGGGCCGCCAGCCGACGGCGGCTTTGGCCTGACTGCCTGATCGGTTGCTTAAAGCGAATCGGCGACCGCGAGGACGCACGATCGCCGATTCTGAAGGGTGGCTGTGACGATCGGGGACATACGAGTCTCAGCTTTGTAACCCCATTGTGCGGTAGATCTTGATCCGGTTATGGGGGCAGACTCCCAAGCCGAACGTTTAGCTACCACCAATTCGATTTCGACGGCCGGGAGCAAAGCTTTAGCCAATACTGGTCAGTCGGCCAACAAATCGAACTTACGTCCATTCAGCGCGGCGATCTGAACGCCTTTCGCGCGTGTACGGCTTCAAATTCTCGCCCAGCCAGATGCAGCCCAGCGTCAGGGCGATCATCAGAAACGGCAGCATCGGGATCCTCAGGATGTTGCCCCCGTCAGAGAGGAACGTGACGAACGGGAGCGCGATCACCGGCAGCGCAAGCAGCCGCGCGCCGGAGCCCGGCCCCTCGGCGAAGAGCTCGGTCAGGCCGAGCAGCACAAGCAGCACGCTGAGCAGGATCAAGAACGCGACAAGGCCTTTGGTCGCTGCCTGATAGCTCGTGTCGGAGCGCAGGCTCAGCGGGAGGATCCATTCGTAGTTCCAGTTGCTGCTCGCGTAGTCGCCGCGGGCGAAGCGGGCGTTCCACGGCGTTGCGATCGCATAGGCGCGATCGCCGACCTGGGTGAGCGTGGTCGGGAAATTTCCCGAGTCCTGCTGGATCCATGCCTTGGCCTGCGCCGTCGGAATGCCTTCTGGAAGCTGCGACTGCGCGACTGCGAGCCAGCTCGCCGGAAGCAGAATCGCGGCAACCAGAAGAAGTGTCGCGTGCTCGGCGCCCAGACCGCGGAACGCCCACCAGAGGATCAGCGGCGCGAGCAGAAGCGCAGCGGGATTGAACAGGATCGCGGCGCCGATCGCGAACCCGGCGCCGATCGTGAGCAGCATGGCGCCCGGACCGCGGCCCTCGGGCAGTCGCTCCTGGAGGATCGTGAGCTGCCAGACGGCAAGGATGACCAGAAGCATCAGGGGGATTGACGGGGCGAGGCCGCCGGGCAGTTCGATCAGAGCGATCGATGCCGTGAGCAGCAGCGGCGGGATCAGTGCGGCGTAGCCGAAGAGCACGCGGCGCGCGAGTGCAAAGGTGATCAGCGTCGCGATCGCAACCAGAACCGACTGCACCGCGAGCAGATCGATCGAGATCGTGTGATTGCTGGCGGCCGCGCCGCCCGCGAGCTCGACGAGGCCGTAGAGCATCGCGCCGTAGCCGGGGGCGAAGGCCCGGGTGACGTCATAGGGGTTGACGGCGACATTCGCAGCAACCGGCACGCGAAAGTTCGGTTCGAGCGCCCAGGCGTGCCCGCTGAGCGTCTCGCCGAAGGCGAACGGCAGGTCATATTCGAACTCGACGAACCAGATCACGCGCACCGCGACGCCGATCAGCGCGATCAGCGCGGCGTAGATCCACAGGCGTGCGGGAGTGGCGCGGTCAAGTGCCGCAGTGCTGTGAACGGTTTTCACAAGGGGGTACTTCGCCGTCGGCGGCGGATCGCTTGCCCGCATTCCGGTTGCAAGCCGCAAATCGCAGGGTTTTTACTTCGTCAAACCGGCTCCTGGAGCGGGATTGCGCGGTAAAATGTGTCCAGAACCAAGTTGGTTTCTCGTTGCGGCGTCATAACCCTTTAAAGACTTCCGTCCGACGCACGTGATTGATTGTCGAGTTACCCGCTGATAGCGGTTTTCGAGTCCGCAAAGTGGTGAAAAACACCCGGTTTTCAGCCAAAGCGGAAATCTGGCGAACTGTTCGAGATCGCGCTCGGAACATTTGAAATTGAAGTTGCACAACGCTCGGCAAGGTCACAAGACAGCTGGCGCTCTGGAGGAGGAGACAAGATGATGAACCCAACCGAAATGGCCACCCGTGGTCAACTCAGCGCCGCAGCCGGCGCAGCCAACACCGACGGCCACGGACGTGGCCTGAAGATCACCCGCCGCTACACGCAGGCCGGCGTACACCCCTTTGACGCAGTCGAATGGGAGATCCGTGACGCAGTCATCGGAAATCCCGAGAACCCCGCCTTCGAGCAGCGCGGTGTCGAGTTCCCCAAGTCCTGGTCGCAGAACTCCACCAACATCGTTGCCCAGAAGTATTTCCGTGGACAGATCAACACGCCCGAGCGTGAGACCTCCGTCAAGCAGATGATCGGCCGCGTTTCCGGCACGATCGCGGGCTGGGGCCGCGAGCTCGGCTACTTCGCCTCAGAAGAGGACGGCAACGCCTTCGAGGACGAGCTGACCTACATCCTCCTTCACCAGATCGCAGCCTTCAACTCGCCGGTCTGGTTCAACGTCGGCTTTGAGGAGCACCCGCAGTGCTCGGCCTGCTTCATCCTCTCGGTCGAGGACACGATGGAGTCGATCCTCGACTGGAACACCAAGGAAGGCCAGATCTTCCGCGGCGGCTCGGGTTCAGGTATCAACCTCTCCAACATCCGGGGCTCCAACGAGACCCTCGGCAAGGGCGGAACGGCCAGTGGTCCTGTTTCTTTCATGCGCGGCACCGATGCATGGGCCGGCACGATCAAGTCGGGTGGCAAGACCCGTCGCGCGGCCAAGATGGTCGTGCTGGACATCGATCATCCAGACATCAAGGACTTCATCTGGTGCAAGGCCAACGAAGAGGACAAGGCCCGCGCGCTGCGTGACGCCGGCTTCGACATGTCGATCGACGGCGAAGGCTTCAAGTCGATCCAGTACCAGAACGCCAACAACTCGGTCCGTGTCTCGGACGAGTTCATGCAGGCAGTCGCTGAAGGCGCCGAGTGGCACACCCGCTCACGCAAGACCGGCGAGATCGTCGACACCTACGACGCCCGCGAGCTGATGGCTGAACTGGCCGACGCCGCCTGGCGCTGCGCCGACCCGGGCATCCAGTACGACACGATCATCA
>JAEMRJ010000038.1 GCA_016463365.1 Thermoleophilaceae bacterium
TGAAGTAGTCGCCGAAGCTGAAGTTGCCGAGCATCTCGAACATCGTCAGGTGGCGCGCCGTCTTGCCGACCTCGTCCATGTCGGTCGTGCGGAAGCACTTCTGGCAGCTGGTCAGGCGCGACCTCGGCGGGGTCTCCTGTCCGCGGAAGTAGGGCTTGAAGGGCTGCATTCCCGCAGTCGTGAGCAGCACCGAAGCGTCAACTTCGGCGGGAACGAGCGAAGCGGAGGGCATGCGAAGATGCCCCTCCTGCTCAAAGAACGACAGGTATGTCTCGCGGATCTCTTGGGAGTTCATCGGCGGATAGTTTGACATCCCGGGCGATCGTTGCCCAGCCGACCACCGTGTCGCCACGCATCAGGCACGCGACCTGGCCGGGGGCCGCCCCGGCGACCGGATTCTCGAGATCGACGCGCAGCTCGCGGTGCCGCCCGGCCGCTGCCGTTCCCACAACAATGCACGGTGTCGGAGAGTTCCGGTAGCGCAGCTTCACGCGGTCGACTTCGCTCGCGTCGCGCAGCAGCCGCACACCGATCAGCCGCACAGACGAAGTCTGAAGCTCATCGAGCGTGCCAACCGTGACGGCGTTGTCAGTGGGATCGACGTCCAACACGTAGAGCGGCTCAGGCGCAGCGAGGCCCAGCCCCTTGCGCTGACCCACCGTGAAGCGGTAGGCACCGCGATGTCGACCGAGTTCGCGTCCGTGACGATCTCGGATCGGCCCCGGCTCATCGGCGCGGCCGGAATGGCGCTCGATGAACCCGTCCCGCCCGATCCCGGCGAGAAAACAGAGGTCCTGACTCTCGGGCTTCTCGGCCACAGCCAGCCCTGCTGCACGGGCGCGGGCGCGCACTTCAGGCTTGGTGATCCGGCCGAGCGGAAACTCAAGGCGCTCGATCAGGCGCGGTTCGACGGCCGCGAGCATGTAGGTCTGATCCTTGTTGTCGTCTGCCGCCGCCGCGAGCAGTGGTCCATGCTCGTCGCGCTCGATGCGGGCGTAGTGGCCGGTTGCCAGCGTCTGCGCGCCCAGCCGCTCGCGCAGCTCATCGAGGGCGTCAAAACGCACGTGGCCGTTGCAACCGACACACGGATTGGGAGTGAGCCCCTCACCGAAGGCTGCGAGATACGGATCCACCACGCCTCTGCGGAACGGATCGCGCAGGTCAACGGTGAAGTGGGGCGTGTCCAGCTCATGGGCCAGGCGCCGGGCCAGGGTCACGGCCTGTGGCGAGCAGCAGCTCGCTGTGCCGTCGGTTGCGGGATCGTCCCAGAGCTGCAGCGTCACGCCAACGCACTCTGCGCCCGATTCCTTGAGCAGCTGAGCCGCTACGGCGCTGTCGACCCCGCCGCTGAGCGCGACCAGTTTGCGGTTGGGTGCGGAAGCCAGCAGGCTTGTTTCAGCATGCGCGACCAACGCTCCCAGCGCGCGGTGCAGGGCCTCCTCTGCCAGCAAGGCGACGTGCGCCCGTTCGGCCGAGAGCCCGCCGAGCTCAGAGTCGATTTCTGCGCGCCCGATCCGAGCGGCATCAAGCAGGCCGACGCCGTGGACGAGTTCGACCACAGCGCTTCCTGCGCCGGTCAGCGCGGCGCAACCGTCAGCCTCAAAGCCGATCGCAGAGATTTTCTGGTCGTTGCAGACAAGCCCGATCGTCAGCATGTCGCCGCAGGCCGACCCTCCGGCGGCGCCGAGCGTGGCCTGCGTCGGCAGCGCTTCGCTGCCGCGAGGTGAGGACACGTGGTCCTCGAATGGTGAAAATGGATCGATCATCGCTCTGTTGCGAGAGTAATGATCGCCGGCTGGCCGAGGGCGGCTACTGCGTGTCGGTCAGGCGTTCGACGCGAGAATTCAGCGCTGCGCCGTCGATGTAGCCCTGCCAGGTGTCGGCTTTGTCGCCGTAGAGCATGATGATGCCGGGGGTCTGCGTGATGTCGGCAGCCTTGGCGACGCCGTCGTAGCGTGATCTGTTTGCGACCGGCTCACGGATCACGACCATGCTGTTGCCCTGCTTGTCCTTGACCTCGTTCACAGCCTGGTTCACGTGCTGGTCATCCTGACCCTCGGACTCCCAGAAGAAGATCATCACGACCTTGCCGTCATTGAGCGGCTCGTAGACGGTCAGCGGAATTCCTTTTTCTTCTGCGGCGGCCACGAGTGCGGCGCGCGCTTCCTTGGCCTCCTGCTCGCGGACTTCAGCTGCCGACATCGTCGGACCACTCGCGCCGGTTCCGCCGGTCGGTGCGCCGGTCGCCCCGGTTGCAGCGGTCTGCAGCGAAGTCGGTGGTGGCGGCGCAACATCGCTGCCCGAGCTGGACTTGAAGAAGAGAAAACCGCCCACGAGAATCGCGCCGACAAGGGCGATCAGAACTGGGCGTGAAAGCTGAATATCGGGCATGAGCTGCTTTGACTACTTTCGGACGAAGGCGGAGACTTCAATGGCGGATCGACAGAATCGACCTCGGCCTTTAGGTCCTGCAGCTCAGTCGTCCGCGAATTCGATCAGGTCGCGCGCGGCCCACTGGTCCTCGTCGGGGTGGGTCCGGAGCGCGATGTCGCCCCCGCCCCACTGGTCGAGCGGCCAGTCAGAGGTGATCTCGGCGGCAAATCCCGACTCGCGCAGCTGCTGGCAGAAGGCCATTGCGACGTCGAGCGTCTCGTAGTCGCCGATGATCGGCCAGTCGTCGTAGGCGGCGTCGCCCACGCGCAGCGTGATTTTGCCGCTGCTGGGCAACTTCCGGCGCCTGAACAGCGCGGCCATGCCTACTCGGGCTTCGGAGCAGTTGAAACGATGTGCAGATCGCGGATCTGCTGCTCGTCCACTCCGGCCGGGGCGCCGGTCAGCGGATCGGCGCCGGTTGCGCTCTTCGGGAAGGCAATCGCGTCGCGGATCGAATCGGAGCCCGCCAGCAGGGCGACCAGACGGTCAAGTCCGATCGCAAGGCCACCGTGCGGGGGCGCTCCGTACTTCAATGCTTCAAGCAGGAAGCCGAAGCGTTCCTCGGCCTCTGCGCGGTCGATCCCGATGATGTCGAGGATCTTCTCCTGGACCTCAACGGTGTTGATACGGATCGATCCGCCGCCGATCTCCCAGCCGTCCATCACGATGTCGTAGGCGCGCGAGCCGAGGTTTGCCGGGTCGTCGAGGTCGCCGTCCGGCGCCGTGAACGGGTGATGCAGCGGCGTCCACGCCTGCGCGTTGTCGTCGAATTCGAGCATCGGGAACTTCGTGATCCAGACCAGACGGTGCTGGCCGAACGGGATCAGGTCGAAGTCGCGGGCCAGTCGCTCGCGCAGCGCACCGAGCGCGCCGGCGGCGGTGTTCTTCTTGGCATCGGCCACTGCGAGGATCACGTCGCCGACTTCAGCGCCCATCGCCTCGGTTGCGGCCCTGATCTCTTCGGGCGAGAGGAACTTGGCGATCGGCGAGCGCCAACCGCCGTCTTCCTCGACGAAGGCCCATACGAGTCCGCCGGCGCCGTGGCCCTTGACGAACTCGGTCAGCTCATCAAGGACGGCGCGTGAGAGCTCGCGCTTGCCGGCGTTGATGGCGCGCACCGTGCCCCCGCCGGTGAGCACGGAGTTGAAGACTTTGAACTCGCTGGAAGCGAAGACTTCGTCGAGGTTCTGGATCTCGAGGCCGTAGCGAAGGTCGGGCGCGTCCTTGCCGAAGCGACCCATTGCTTCGTCGTAACACATGCGCTGAAACGGAGCCTCGACGGCGATGCCGGCCTCGGCGAGCACTTCAGTCAGTACCGCCTCGGTGATCGCGATGACGTCCTCTTCCTCGACGAATGACATCTCGAGGTCGAGCTGGGTGAATTCGGGCTGACGGTCGGCGCGCAGGTCTTCGTCGCGGAAACAGCGGGCGATCTGGAAGTAGCGCTCGAGGCCGCCAACCATCAGCAGCTGCTTGTAGAGCTGCGGGGACTGCGGCAGCGCATACCAACCACCGGGCTTGACGCGACTCGGCACCAGATAGTCGCGGGCACCTTCGGGCGTCGGGCGCGTGAGGTTGGGCGTCTCGACTTCAAGGAAGTCGTGCTCGTCGAGCACGCGGCGGATCGTCTGCGTCACGCGGTGGCGCAGCTTCAGGTTTGGAGTGATCGTGCCGCGGCGAAGGTCGAGATAGCGGTACTTCAGGCGCAGCGACTCGTCGACGTGGCTGTCTTCGTCGACCTGGAACGGCGGGGTTTCTGCCCGGGCGAGGATCTCGATCTCGGTTGCCTGAAGCTCGAGGTGGCCGGTCGGCAGCGCTGGGTTGACGACGGCCTCGTCGCGCTTGATGAGCTTGCCCTTGACGGAGATGACGTCCTCTGAGCGCAGCGTGCCGGCGGCTTCGTGGGCCGCTGCTGCTGTGTCGGGGTGAAATACGATCTGGATGATTCCGCTGCGGTCGCGCAGGTCGATGAAGACCAGGCCGCCGTGGTCGCGGCGACGATGCGCCCAGCCGCTGACCTGAATCTCTTTGCCCATCGGCTGCTCGATGGCGCCGGTGGCCCAGGTGTCGCGGTAGGCGTTCTTGCGCGGAACGCCGAGGGCTTCGTGGCGGTCGTTCATGTCTGTATCCCTGCCAGCACGCGCTCTGCGATGCGGTCGTGGTAGTCGCCTGCTGTCAGTCCGTCCAATTCGATCTGCTCCCCGGTGTCCATGTTCTTCACGGCCGCATCGTATTGACCGCGCTCGCCGCCGAAGATGACGAGAGATTTTGCGCCCACGCGCGCGGCGGCTTTGAGCTGACCCTTCATCGATCGTCCGGCGAGTTCGATCTGCGCCGGAAGGTCGTGGTCATCGCGCAGCTTCAGCAGGAGCGCGAAGGCTGCGGCGCGATCCGCGCCTGCGTCCAGGGCGATGTACGCCGCCGGGTTTGCGGGCTGCGGGGCCTCGGCTTCAGCCGCTGCGAGGATGCGCTCGATCCCGGCGGCCCATCCGATTCCCGGGGTCGCCGGACCACCAAGCATCTCGACCAGGCCGTCGTAGCGACCGCCCCCGCCCACGCCCGACTGCGCGCCGAGCTTGTCGGAGGTGAATTCAAAGAGCGTGCGCGTGTAGTAGTCAAGACCGCGTACAAGCGTCGTGTCGACTTCATGCGCGACGCCGGCGGCGTCGAGCAGCGCCAACACCTCATCGAAGTGAGCGCGGTCTTCCGCGGAGATGCTCTCGAGCAGGCGCGGCGCATCGGCCATCACGGCTTGCGTGCCCTCGTGTTTGGCGTCGAACGCCCGCAGCGGGTTCAGGTCGATCCGCGCGGCGACGTCTTCTGAAAGCTTGCCCTCGTTTGCACGGAGGTAGGTCTTCAAAGCCTCGGAGTACGCGGCGCGCTCTGGCCCCGAGCCGAGCGTGCCGATGCGCAGGCGCGCGCTGGTGACCCCGGCACGCTCGAGCAGCCGCGCCGCGAGCACGATCGATTCTGCGTCGAGCACCGGGTCGTCGCTGCCAAGGGCCTCGGCGCCGATCTGGAAGAACTGGCGGAAACGACCGGCCTGCGGCGCCTCCTGCCGGAAGAATGGTCCTTCGTACCAGAACTTCACCGGCTGGGGCAGTTTGTGCATGCCGTGCTC
Organism: Thermoleophilaceae bacterium; assembly: GCA_016463365.1. The sequence goes on from JAEMRJ010000038.1 coordinate 5,555, forward strand.
GACATACGCGCGGCAGACCGGCGCGGTGCCTTCGGGGCGCAACGTGATCGAGCGATCGCCCTGGTCGGTGAACGTGTACATCTCTTTGCTGACGATGTCGGTCGACTCGCCGACGCCGCGGGCAAACAGCGCGGTGTCTTCGAAGACCGGGGTGTCGATCCGCCCGTAACCGGACTGGGCAAAGAGCGGCGAGGCGATCTGATCGATCAGCCTCTCGCGCAGCGCAGCGGAATCTGGCAACACGTCGAAGGTCCCGCGCGGGGCCTGGAGTTTCTCGGCCACAGCGTTCAGCCCTGGACTGCGCCGGTGATGAACGGGTTGCTTGCGGCCTCGGCCTCGAGCGTGGTCACGCCCATGTGACCGGGGAAGACTGCAGTTCCGGGCGGGAGCTTGTCCATCAGCATTGCGATGGAGTCAAGCAGCGTCTGGTGGTCGCCGCCGGGCAGGTCTGTGCGACCGATCGAGCCCTGGAAGAGCACGTCGCCGGAAAACAGCGCGAGCTGGTCGCGGACCGAGTAGCTGACGTGGCCGGGCGAGTGGCCGGGCGTGAAGAAGACGTCGATGTCAAAGCCTGCGAGCTCGAGGTGCTCGCCGCCCTTGACGGTGTGCTCGGCCTCGTAGCTCTCGAACGGGCCGACTCCGGGGAAGCTCATGTACTTGTTGATGTCGGCGAGGATGTGGCGCTCGAGCTCGGGGACCCAGACCTCGACGCCGAGTTCGTCGACCATCGGCTTGACGGCCCCGACGTGATCAAAGTGGGTGTGCGTGAGCAGGATCGCCTTGACATCGGCGCCGGTTTCTTGGATCGCCTGCGAGATGTTGTCGGGATCGTCGCCGGGATCGATCAGTAGCGCGGCGTTCTCGGCCTCGTCGTTGATGACGAGAAAAGTGTTCTCGGCGACCGGCCCGACAGTGAGGTAGGCGACCTTCACGGAGCGGCGCTACTTCGCTTTTTCGTCTGCGGCCGCAGCGGCGGCTTCTGCGTCCTTGCGTTGGCGGCGTTCGTAGAGAAACCGGTCTGTGTAGTAGCCCATCGGCACGTAGAGGCCAAACATCACGATCGCCACGAAGATGGCGCCCAGCGGCGCCTGCTGCATGAAAAGCAGGACGACCAGGAAGACGGCCGCCGCAACGCCGGCACGGATGAATGCGCCGCGCCAGGTGGGCTCACGGGTAGCACGCTCAACCCTGCTGCGCTGGGAGCGCTGGGCTGCCTGCTGGCGGGCCTGGGCGCGCGAGGTGGGACGGCTGGTGCGCCCGCGGGACTCGATCGTTCCGGCCTGGGTGCCGCGGTGCTTGGTCTGTCGCTTCTTTTTTGTCTGTGCCACGGGTGGTCAGCTTAGTTGAGTGATTTGGCGCGCTCGCGCGCTCTGGCGCGAACCCGTACCCAAGCCGGTTGTTGCCACAACATACGTCTTGCCGAGGGTCGGCAGGACGTATGTTGAAGCAGAAATCCGCTCAGTTGCGTTCGAGGTCGCCGATGACGTTTTCGAGCAGGTGCTCGGTCGGGTCGAATCCCGGGATCTCCACGTCGTCGGGGAAATCTGTGAATGCGGCCTTCGGCGCGAGGCCGATCAGCTCGGCGTTCTCGATGGCTGCGCGGGCGCGCACGAAAGCCACAACCTCTGCGAGTGCGACGTTGAACGGATCCTGGACGTTGCACGAGACCTGCGCGCGGCCGCGGGCCTCGAGCCAGAGACCGATCGCGCGGACGCCGGGCAGGCCGCCCCCGGATTCGCGGAGCTCGGCGGCGATGGCCCTGGCGGTGTCCAGCGATTCGCCGTCGGCGAGATCGACGTTGAAGGCGACGAGCGGCGGACGGGCAGAGACGAGCGTTGCGCCGGCCGACGGGTGCAGCTCGGTCGGGCCGAAGTCCGGGCGGTGCTCACCGCTGGCGATTCGCTCAGCCAGGCCCTTGATTCCGCCGGCGCGCAGTTCTGCCCGCTCACGGCCTCCGGCCAGTTCGCCGTAGAGGAAGACCGGCGTGCCGGTGCGGCGGGCGATCAGGTCAGCGGCGGTGAGCGCCTCGGCGCAGGCCGCGCCGCGTTGATCCGGCGCGAGGTAGACGACCGGCACGACGTCGATCGCACCGACATGCGGGTGGATCCCTTCATGTGCCGACACATCCACACGTGCATGCACCGCAGCTGCGCCATTGGCAAGCGCGCGGGCGAGCTCGCCCTGCTTCGAGACGAGCGTGAAGACCGATCGGTGGTGATCGGGGTCGCTGTGGACGTTGAGCAGCCGCGCGGGCGCAAAAGCCTCCCCGATCACGGTGATCGCCGCCTCATCGACGCCTTCAGAGACATTTGGCACTGACATCAGCATTGGTAGGATCACCGCTCCCCGGCGGGGTAGCTCAGTTGGTTAGAGCAGCGGAATCATAATCCGCGTGTCGGGGGTTCGAGTCCCTCCCCCGCTACTGCATCACAACGCGTTTCCGCGCTCCCGGCTGCCGCCGGTCACCTCAAAACTATACTTTCTGAAGTGACCAATTTCTGGCGACTTCTTGGCTTCCTGAAGCCCTACCGCTCCGGAGTTGCATGGTCGATGATTCTCGCGGCGTTTGCGATGGGTAACGGTACTGCGATCCCGCTCCTGGCCGGCGCCGCAGTCGGCCGCGCCGAGGACGGCGACTCCCAGGGGCTCGTGATGATCGCGCTCGCCGTGATCGGAGTCGGGCTGCTCCGCGCCGGCACGTCGATCGGGCGGCGCATCCTTTCCGGCAAGGTCTCGCTGGGCGTCGAGCACGACCTGCGCAGCAAGACCTACGCCCACCTTCAGGACCTCGAGATCGGCTTTTTCCACGACCAGCAGACCGGTCAGCTGATGTCCCGGGCAACCGTGGACCTGCAGGTCGTGCGCTTCTTCCTGGGCTACGGACTGATCTTCATGATCCAGTCGGCCTTCACGATTCTCTTCGCCGGGGCGATCATGGTCTACCTCGACACCACGCTCGGACTGATGGTGCTGGCGACGATGCCGTTCATCGTCGCCGCGGCCGCGCGTTATGGGAAAAGAGCCCGGCCAGCCGTCCAGGAAGTCCAGCAGCGCCTCGCCGAACTCTCTGCCGACGTCGAGGAGAACATCTCCGGCATCCGCGTGATCAAGGCATTCGCCCGCGAAGACGAGCGCATGGCCCGCTTCAAGAACTCCGCGCAGCGCGTCTTCGACCAGAACCTCTACTCGACCAAGCTCTCGGCCTTCAACGACCCGCTGCTGGGGTTCATTCCGTCTATCGGCCTCGCGGCCGTTCTGCTCTACGGCGGAAACCTTGTGATTGAAGGCGAGATGTCACTCGCCCACTTCACCTCCTTCTACTTCTTCGTCGGCATGCTGATCGGACCGATGCGCATGCTCGGCAGCACGCTCGGAACGGCGCAGCGCGCCACTGCTGCCGGCGCGCGAATCTTCGAGCTACTCGATCGCGCACCGCGGATCGAAGCCGCGCCAGATGCCAGACCGTTCCCTGAGGGCGGCGGCGAAGTCGTCTTCGAACACGTTGACTTCCGCTTCCCGACCAGCGACCGGCTGATCCTCAAGGACATCGACCTGCGCGTCCCGGCGGGCGGCACGATCGCGATCGTCGGCGGTACCGGCTCGGGCAAGACGACGCTGGTCTCGCTGGTCTCGCGACTCTACGACGTCGACGCCGGCGCGATCACCGTCGACGGCGCCGATGTGCGCACGCTCGACCCGCTTGAACTGCGACGAAACGTCGCATTTGTCGCCGAAGACAGCTTCTTGTTCTCAGCCTCAATCGCAGACAACATCGCCTACGCCCGCGACAACGTAACTCGCGAAGAGATCCAGGAAGCCGCCCGCCGCGCGCAGATCGGTGAGTTCATCGAGCAACTCGAGGACGGCTACGACACCGTGATCGGCGAGCGCGGAATCACGCTCTCGGGCGGACAACGACAGCGCGTCGCGATCGCACGTGCGCTGGTGGCCGACCCACGGATTCTGATTCTCGACGACGCCACCTCGTCGGTCGACTCGAAGACCGAGCAGGAGATCAAGGGCGCGCTGACCGAAGTGATGGCCGGGCGCACGACGTTCGTGATCGCGCACCGCCTCTCCACCATCTCGCTGGCAGACACGATCGTGGTGCTCGACGAAGGTCGCGTGCTTGACCACGGAACCCACGCCGAACTGTTGAAGCGCTGCGACCAGTACCGCGCGCTCGCCACCAAGGGCATGCCGGAGAGCGTCTTTCTCACGCGCAAGGACCCGACCGCCACCGAGATCGGTGCAGGCCTGTGATCACCCGCCGCTACAGCGACTTCATGAGCACATGGAAGCGCCTGCGCGGCGAGAAGACGCGCGCCAGAAGGCTGCGCGAGCTGCTCGCGCTACTGCGTCCTTACAAGTGGCGCGTAGCCCTGATGATGCTCGCGATGACCGTCGCGATCGCGGCGAGCCTTGCCCCGCCCTACCTGGCGAAGGTCGCCATCGACAGCGGCATCATCGACAAGGACTTCGGCACGCTCCAGCTGGTCGTCGTGCTCTATCTGGCCAGCGCGCTGATCCTCTGGGGCGCGACCTACGTGCAGGTCTACATGACCAGCTGGGTCGGCCAGAAGGTGCTTCAGGACCTGCGGCTGACGCTGTTCGAGCACCTGCAGAAGCAGTCGTCGGGTTTCTACTCACGCCGCAAGACGGGGGTGCTGGTGTCGCGGCTGACCAACGACGTCAACGCACTCGACCAACTCGTGAGCAACGGAGCGATGACGCTTTTCTCGTCGGTCATCACGCTCGCCGCAATGAGCGTGATCCTGCTGCTGCAGAGCGTTCCGCTGGCACTGGCCTGCTTCGCTGTTTTCCCGCTTGTCGCCCTCGCGAGCTTCGTCTTCCGCGTTGTCTCGACCGACGTCTACCGCGAGACGCGCGAGCGGATCGGCGTCGTCACCGCCTACCTGCAGGAGACGCTCTCAGGCGTCTCCGTAGTGCGCGCCTACGGCCGCGAGGAGCGCCACGTCGCCGAGTTCAACGAGCTCTCCGAGGTCAACCGCGACGCCAACATGCGCTCGGTCCGGCTGAACGCCGCCTACTTCCCGGCGATCGAGTTTCTCTCGGCAGTCTCAATGGCCGTGATTCTCGTTTTCGGCGGCTACCTCGTGATCGACGGCCAGATCGAGGTCGGCGTGCTGGTGCTCTTTGCCGGCTACATGCAGAACTTTTTCGACCCGATTCAGCAGCTCTCGCAGCTCTACACCACCTACCAGTCCGGCATGGCGGCGCTGGACAAGATCTTCGATCTCCTTGCGGAAGAACCCGACGTGACCGACCTGCCCGGAGCCGAAGAGCTCGGCCCTGTGCGCGGCGCGATCAGCTTTGAGGACGTCTGGTTCAGTTACCAGGACAACGATGTCTGGGCGCTGCGCGGAATTGATCTCGCGATCAACCCGGGCGAGACCGTTGCGCTGGTCGGAGCCACCGGCGCCGGCAAGTCAACCTTCGCCAAGCTCGTCCCGCGCTTCTATGACCCGCAGAAGGGCCGCGTGCTCGTGGACGGCCATGACCTCACAGGCATCGATTCGCGCTCGCTGCGCAGGCAGCTGGGATACGTGCCGCAGGAGGGCTACCTCTTCAGCGGCACGATCGCCGACAACATCGAGTTCGGCAAGCCGGGCGCAACGCGCAAGGAGATCGAGGAGGCGGCGCGCTCGGTCGGTGCGTACGACCCGATCAACGGTCTGCCGGACGGATTCGACACGGTCGTCGGCGAACGCGGCAGCCAGCTGTCTGCGGGCCAGCGTCAGCTGGTCGCGTTTGCGCGGGCGCTGATCGCCGCGCCGCGACTGCTGATTCTTGATGAAGCGACCGCGAGCGTCGACGTGACGACCGAAACGCGGATCGAAGAGGGGCTGCGCCGCCTGCTCGCCGGCCGGACCGCGATCGTGATCGCGCACCGGCTCTCGACGATCATCAACGCGTCGCGCATCGCCGTGCTTGAGGGTGGCGAGATCGTCGAACTCGGATCACACGACGAACTGGTCGCGGCCGGCGGTCGCTACGCCGAGCTCTACGCAACCTGGGAGCAGCAGGTCGCCTAGGCAGCTTCGGTGCGCCGGGCCGGCGGATCGAACGGGTAGAACTCCGCGCCGGTGGCCCGCGCGAACTGCGGCGCCCCGCTGGTGGTTTCGCCGATCACAACCAACGTGATTCCGTCCCGACTCAGTGCTCGCGCGGCAGTGCGCGCCTCGCCGAGCGCATCGCCGCTGCGAGAAACGTTCGCGTAGCCGTCGGTGACGAGCGCGACGATCGGTTTGAGGTCGGGATTGCGACGCAACTCGCGGGTGGCGGTTTCGTGGGCGACGCGGATGCCCTCGGCCAGTGGCGTCGTGCCGCCCGGTTGCACGGTCTCGAGGCCGGCGAGCACCGCAGCGTGGTTGCGCGACGGTGGCGCAACCAGGCGCGCCTCGCGACCACGGAAGACGATCAGTCCAACCCGGTCGCGCTTGCGCCTGGCATCGGCGACGAGGCCGCCGAGCAACGCGCGGAGCTCTCCTTCGCGGCCGTTCTCGAGCACGGAACTCGATGCGTCCACGACGCACAGAACGAGGTTCGCCTCACGGCCGGCGCGGACGCGTTCGCGAAGGTCTTCGGCGCGCACCTCGCCCGGGGCCGAGCTCATCACGTCGGATCCGGAGCCTCCGAGCACTTCGGCCGGGTCTGCGCCCGGGCCCTGGAAAATGCGGCGCGTGACAGCTGCGCGTGCGGTTGCGATCACATCAAGGTCGTCGGTGCCGGCGGCAGGACGCGAATCGACCGGAGGACGATCACCGCCGGTGGCCTTTGACGAACGCCCGACCGGACCGTTGCCTACCGCCGGCTGTTGAAGCTCGGGGATCTCTCGGCGACTCGCCTCGCGGTTACCGGCCTGGGTGCGCGGAGGCGAGACGCGTGGAGCTGGCGCCGGATCGGACACGGTGGATTCGCCGCGCGCTTGGGCGAAGCCTTCGTGGATCTGCTGCTCGGTCAGCCACTGCTGATCGGTTGTAGTTGTGCGCGCGCGGTGTGGCAGCGCAAGCCGCGCTGCGGTTTCGATGTCGCGTTCGATCACTGAGCGGCGATCGTCAAGAGCGGCCAGCGCGGTCGCGGTGCGAGCGATCACGAGGTCGGCGCGCATGCCTTCGACGTCCAGTCGGGAACAGGCCTCGGCGATCAGCCTGAGGGTGTCGTCGGGGAGGTCGACCTCGAGCCAGGCGGCGCGAGCACGTTCAACGATCTCCCGCAGCGCCTGCTCTGTGCCCTGGAAGCGCTCGCAGAAGATTCCGGGGTACTGCTCGAAGGCGATCCGGCGCTGGACGATTTCTACGCGCTCGGACGGGTCCAGCGGAGCGACGATCTTCACCGAAAGCCCAAATCGGTCGAGCAGCTGCGGGCGCAACGCGCCTTCTTCAGGATTCATCGTGCCGACGAGCAGAAACCGCGCGTCGCGCTGGGCGCTGAGGCCGTCGCGCTCGACTTGAACCGACCCGAAAGCGGCAGCATCGAGCATCACGTCGACGAGGTGATCGCCGAGCAGATTGACCTCATCGGCATAGAGAACGCCGCGATCGGCAGCGGCGAGCAGACCGTCGGCAAGCTGGGCGCCTTCCCCGGCGAGCAACTTCGCCGTGTCCAGCGAACCGGTCAGGCGATCGATCGTCGCGCCCAGCGGCAGCTCTACAAATGGTGCCGGCGCAGGCTCTTCGCCGCCAGACACCTGCGGGAGCAGCGCGGCAAAAGAACGTGCCAGCGTTGACTTAGCCGTGCCGCGCTCGCCGACGGCAAGGACCCCGCCGATCGCGGGATCGACTGCGTTGGCTAGCAGTGCGAGTTTGTAGTCGTCCTGGCCGACAACGGCCGAGAACGGGTAGCGCGATCGAGGCTCTGGCATCAGCCCCACAATGGCGCTGGAAGCGGATGGAGAAAACCGGCTAAACCCACTGTAGGAGCCGGTTTGCAGGGCTTTCGCGGGCGCCGGGATCCGGCGGTAGCTGGGGAACAGGGGCTCGAACCCCGACTTCTCGGACCAGAACCGAGCGTCCTACCATTAGACGATTCCCCAGAGTCGACCTTTCGGCCGTTCTGCGCTTGGATCGCCAGCGCGGTTGAACAGGATAGCTAGCCCGCCACGGCGAGCCTTCTACTTCTTCAGCGTAACGATTTTCAGTGGTGCGGCGTCACCGTCATGTGAGGCATCGCCGGACCAGCGGGCGATGAACTCAGTCGACGCTGAGATGCGCCACGAAGTGGTGAACGTGCCAGTTGCAGACACCGTGCGCTCCTGCGAGACCCAGCGGGTTCCGCCCTTTGAGTTGACCACGCGGGCCAGCACGGCGACGCGCTCTGAACCCGTCGCGGGCGCGAGCCTGCCCGTCACGCGGACGACGGTCCCTTTTCGCACGACCTTTGCCGAAGGCTGGATCGTGAGCAGCGAAGCGCTGCCGATCCGCCCACCGGTGGCGGTCTCAAAAACGCGATTTGTGCCGGTCACCAGCGAAAGTGCCGACTGCTTGCCGTAGGCAGCAACATGCGCCACCGACGTTCCCGTGGAGTCGTAGTACGGGTACTGGCGGGCCCACGTGGCGCCGCCGTCTGCAGTTGCGAGCACGCGCCCGGTGTTGTCGGTCAGAAAGCCGTGCTTGCGGTCGGCGAACGCCATGGAAGCGGCGATGTTCGCGCCGGTCGTCTCGAGACGGGTCCACTTTCGTCCGCCGTTCTTTGTGCTGAAGACCTCGGCCTTGGCGTCCAGCAGGTAGCCGTGACTGGCATCGAGCATGTCCAGGCGCTTGATCGATCCAGACTTTCGTGGCCGCGCCACGATCTTCCAGGAATCCCCCTTGTCCTTGCTCGTCGCGATCGCCCGTGGCCCGTATGCGAAGACGGAGCTGCCTGCGCGGTCGACCGCCGTCAGGGACAGTCTGGCGACTGCACCCTTGAGCGCCTTGCTCGAACGGCCGCCCCGCGTCGAGAGGCGAAGACCTTTCGGGCCGACGATCAGGAGCCTCGTCGGCTTCCAGGCAAACAGCGCCTTGGCGGCACCGGGCGCGCCCAGGCTTCGCGTGGTCCAGGTGATGCCGGAGTTGTCACTTGTGTGAAGGAAGCCCTGGGCGTCGAGCGCAAAAATGCGCTGCGGATCGGCAGCGGTGGCGTCGATCACCGTCGAACTGGAGACCGCGGTCAGCGAAGTCCACCACCCGCCGCCGTTGGCGGATCGCGCAATCGCTCCGTTGTCCCCGAAGACAAATGCCGACTTGGGCGAGTCGGCCCTGATTCCACGAAATGTGCCGTCGGCAACGGAGTTCCGGTAGGACCAGACCGCGCCCGAATCGGCGCTGGCGGCCAACGTTCCGCCGGGGCCGACGGCCACGGCGCGACTCGAATCGAGAAATCCGACGGCGTTCACGGTGTTCATGAGAGTCACGACGACCGCACTCCAGCTGGCGCCGCCGTCAACAGTTCGCAGAACTGAGCTGCTTGAGGCAACTGTGGCGATGCATGTGGACTCGTCAGCGCAACTGACACTGCGCAGGTCCTGCGCGACGGTCGCAAGGTCGCCCGGGACGGCGTTCCAGGTGAGGCCCCCGTCGGTTGTCTTGAGCAGATCCGTGCGGTCGCCCACGGCGTAACCGACAGTGCCGCTGACGAACTCGAAGTTGAACATGCCCGTGCCGGTCACAGTCTTGACCGGCGTCCAGTTCACGCCGGCGTCAGCGGTGTGCAGTACGCGGTTGCCGACGCTGATCACGCCCGTGCTCACCCCGGTGAACTTCATGTCTCGTACCGGATCGGTACCGCCGGCGCCGTTGGCGACCGGTGCCACGCCCTGCTTGTTCCAGTTGTCGCCGCCGTCGCCGGTTGAGTAGACATCGCCGTTGCTAAGCAGCATGTAGCCGATCAGGGGCGACGGAAAAGAGACCGCCTGGATCTGCGCCGCGCAGCTGTCGTCGCTGGACCCCCAGGCAAGGCGTTTGACGGTGACGCCGCCGTCGTCGCTGCGGCGCAGGGCACAGCGACCGGCAAAGACAACCGAGGTCGGTGAGATTGCGTCAATCGTGCGGATGTCGTCCAGCAGGCCGGTGCGCACTGCCAACCAGGTCACGCCGCCGTCGTCGGAATACATCAGCGTGCCCGTGGAGCCGCCGACCCAGGCTCGGCCGCCGGAGGTCTCAACGCGATCGAGCGAGTTTCCCTGCGGAAGCGGGTTCGACCAGTTCCAGCCGGTGTTGCCTGCGGGGATCGCCGCAGCGGCAGTGCCGGCGCTCGCGAGCGCGATCAGCAGCGTGAAGCCTGCGATCAGCAGCGCGAGACGTGGTGTGGGCGATGTGGGTCTGTTCATTCTCTGGTGTCCCTGGCGGCCGGGACAGAGCGGCTCACCGAGTGTCCGGGCAGACAGTTGATGAACACCGGGCGCGCGTTTGAGTTGCGCGGACGCTACCGAAATCAGGCCAGGCAGGCGACGTCAAACTCGACGTTCGCAATCGATTCAAGCTGATCTGCCGGGATTGAACGACGCTCTGCAATCAATTTTTTACCGACTTCGATGTCGTGGGCGCGGCCGACCGCAGCGACCTGGGCCACGCGATCCCCCTGCAGATACCAGACGCTGAAGGCCGGATCGTCGATCGAGCCGCGCATGATGATGCGGTCCCAGCCGTAGGCCGGACCGACGGACTCGATCTCCACGTCTGCCATGTCGGTCCAGAAGTACGGCACGACTTCATGCTTGACGTCTTGACCGAGCATGTTCAGGGCGGCGGTGCGCCCGTGGTTGAAGGCGACGTCCCAGTGCTCGACGCGGATATGTGACTGATGCGCCGCTGAGTACCACTCGGCGACGTCGCCCGCAGCGAAGAGGTCCGGGGCACTTGTGCGCAGATTGGCGTCCGTGAGAATCCCGCCGCGTTCGCCGATCGTGAGGCCGGCCTGCTTTGCGAGCATCGTGTCCGGGTGAACGCCCGCGCCGATCACGACAACGTCGGTCTCGACAGCAAGGCCGGATTCGCAGATCACCGACGTGACGCGCTCGCCGTCGCCGTCAAAACGCGCGAGGCTTTCGCCCGGGTGCAGTTGGACGCCCAGGCGCTCGAGGTGGCGCTGGGTCCAGGAGCCGAGCTCGTCCCCGAGCGTGCGCTGCAGCGGGAGGTCTTCGAGCATGATGATCTGGCAGTCGCAGCCGTGGCGCGAGAGCGTTGCTGCGACTTCGCAACCGATGTAGCTGCCACCGACAAGCGTGACGCGGCGGCCAAGCTTGCCCAGGTCTTCGAGGATCGAGTCGCTGCTGCCGAAGGCCCGCAGGTAGTGGATCCCCTCCTGTCCCATGCCGTCGACGCGCAGGAGGTTGACGTTGGCACCGGTGGCGATCAGCGCGTTGCCGTACGTGATCACGTCCTTGTTCATCAGCGTGGCGGTGTGAGCGCCCGCGTCGAGCTTCATGACGTTCATGCGCGTCATCACGTCGATGTTCTGCTCCTGCCAGAACTCCGGCGGGCGGAAGTAGTCCATCGCGCGGTTCTCTGTGTGAGCCAGGTAGCCCTTCGTGAGCGCGGGTCGGTTGTAGGGCGGCTCGGGTTCGCGGCCGACCAGCAGGATCGAGCCGTCGCCGTTCTCTCGCAGGTGGCGGGCGCAGTTGCCTGAAGCGAGCCCTCCGCCGATCAGCAGATGGTCGACGTGGCGGTCGGCCATTTAGATGAAAGACTCTTCCGGAGCGGAGAAGAGCCGTGTGATGCCCTCTTCGAGTCCCGGATTGAGGATCAACATGACCTCATCGCCACTGTTGATTGTCGTGTCTCCGTTGGGCACAATGCCTTCGCCCTCGCGCAGGATCGCAATGATCAGGCCGCCGTCCGGAAGTTCGATCTCGCCGACGGTCTTGCCGGCGGACGGCGCGCCGACGCTGACCTCGACCTCGATGATTTCGAGGTCTTCGGCCTGCAGCTTGAGCAGGTGGACGAGACCGTACTGCGGAACCTCGTGCT
>JAEMRJ010000149.1 GCA_016463365.1 Thermoleophilaceae bacterium
CGCGACGCACAACTGCGCTGCCGAGCTTCTGGAGGCGCTTCTTCAGCGGCGAGAAATGCTCGATCGTGTGAACCTGGCGGTCGCCCACGACCATGTCGGCGTCGCCGGCAATTATCGGCGCGGTCAGGTTGCCGATGTCGCCGGCGTAGTACTGGTTGTCGGCGTCGGTGTTGACGATCACGTCCGCGCCGAGCTTCAGGCAGGCGTCGAGGCCAGCCTGGAAAGCGACCGCGAGGCCCTTGTTGTCGGTCAGGCGGATGATGTGGTCAATGCCGTGGGCCTTGGCGACCTCGACGGTCTTGTCGGTCGAGCCGTCGTCAATCACGAGCCACTCGACCTCGTCGAAGCCGTCGACTTCGCGCGGGAGATCGGCAATTGTCGCCGGAAGCGTTTCTTCCTCGTTGAGGCAGGGAATCTGGATGATGAGTTTCATGCTGCGTTTCTCGTTGCGCACGCGCGCGGGACGGGAGGGGATGGATTCGCCGCATGGCCGATGCGCGCGAATGAGCAATCTTATCCGCTCACTACACCGCTCGGCGGTCGGCGGTTACCTAAAGCGGCGGATCGGCAAGACCACTACCCTCGGGTAGATGGAGCACCTCCCAAGACCTTGAACGAGTCAATTCTCACAGATCAGGATCAGATACATCTGCGTCGCACGCTCGCTCTCGCTGAGCGCGGCCGCGGAAGGACCAGCCCCAATCCCGTGGTCGGCGCAGTCGTCGTGGATGCGGACGGCGAGGTGATCGGTGAGGGCTACCACCACTCCCACGGCGCGCCGCACGCAGAGCGCGTTGCGATCGAGTCGTGCAGCAAGGACACGACCGGCGGCACCATCTACGTCTCGCTTGAGCCTTGCGCACACACCGGCCTGCAGCCGCCGTGCACCGACGTGATCGTCGAAGCGGGAATCAAGCGAGTCGTCTACGCCTCGGACGATCCGACCGAGAAGGCTTCCGGGCGCGGTCCCGGGGTGCTTCGCGATGAGGGAATCGAGATCTCCGCCGCAAACGGCGAGATCGCCGCTGCCGCTCGCATGATCAATCAACCGTTCCGCAAACACGCCAAGACCGGTCGGCCGCATGTGCTGTTCAAGAGCGCGCAGACGCTCGACGGCAAAGTCGCCACGGCTTCCGGGGACTCGCAGTGGATCTCGTCAGAAGAAAGCCGCGAGCTGGCGCACCGTTTTCGCGCCGAGTGCGACGCAATCGCTGTCGGCATCGGCACCGCGCTCTCAGACGATCCGATGCTGACATCACGCATCGAGGGCGCCGACCCCGAGCGGCAGCCAACGCGTGTGATCTTCGACTCGGAGGCGCGTCTGCCGACTGACAGCGCACTCGTCGCCAGCGCTCGCGATGTGCCGGTCCTTGTGGTCGCGTCTCGCGGTGCCCCGCGAGAAGCGCTCGCCTCGCTCGAGGCGATGGGCGTCGACGTGATTGTCGCCAGCGGCGAGAACGAAGCCGCGCGTGTGGTTTCGGCTTTGAACGAACTCGGGCAGCGCGAAATCCAGTCGCTGTTGCTGGAAGGCGGACCGCACCTCGCCGGCGCGTTCTTCGAGGCCGGCGAAGTCGACTGGCTTTCGCTCTTCCTCGCGCCGATCGTGCTTGGCGGCAAGCAGGCCCGCGCGGCAGTCGAAGGCTCGGGCGTCGAGCGCGTCGCCGACGCCTACACAGCGCTGCGCGTCCAGAGCGACCGGATCGGCGACGACCTCCTGGTCACCGCCTTCATGCGCGAATGGTGAGTCGCGGAGATCGCCCCCGAACCACGGCCGGGTAGACGTCCGCAGGCGAATTGCGCTGATCATGCTGCACACCTGTGGTGTGCAACGCCTTCCGGCGGCTTGTAAACCGCTCAGGTATCGGATTCGCTGCTGCACACCACGGGTGCGCAGCACTCCACCGCACAGACAAGCCAATTTTCCCGACGAAATCTCATTGCACACCACAGGTGCGCAGCGGTCGGCTGGGTGGGGGTTACGATTCGCGCATGTTCACGGGGCTGATCGACCACAGCGGGCAGGTTGCCGCGATTGACCGCAATGACGCCGGTTCATCGATTGAAATTGAGACCGACCTGGCGCCGACGCTGGGCCTCGGCGACTCGGTCGCCGTCAACGGCGTGTGCCTGACGGCCACCAAGCTCACCGACACCACCTTCAGCGCCGACGTCATGCACGAGTCGCTTGCACGCACGTCGCTCGGCGCGCTGACACCAGGCGATGGCGTCAACCTCGAACTTCCGCTCGCAGTCGGCGATCGCCTCGACGGCCACATCGTCCAGGGTCACGTGGACGGCGTGGGTGAGCTCCTGCAGCGCACCGACGACGGCTTTTCACGCGTCCTGCGCTTCCTGCTTCCGGGCGATCTTGCGAAGTACGTGGTTGAGAAGGGTTCGATCACGATCGACGGCGTGAGCCTGACCGTCAGCGCCGTCGGCGACGACTGGCTCGAGGTCTCACTAATCCCCGAAACCCTCGAACGGACTACTCTCGGGACCCTGCAGACGGGAGCTCACGTGAACCTTGAGGCCGACATCCTGGCCAAGCACGTCGAGCGTCTGCTCCAACATCCCCAGTAAAGATCGCAGGTTCATCATGGGTGAGAAGAACTCACCGTTCAGCTCGATCGAAGACGCCCTCGAGGACTACAAGCAGGGCAAGATGGTCATCGTCTGTGACGACGAAGACCGCGAAAACGAGGGCGATCTGACCCTCGCCGCAGAGTTCGCCACCCCTGAAGCGATCAACTTCATGGCCAAGGAAGGGCGCGGGCTGATCTGTCTGGCGCTCAGCCCGGACCGCTGCGAGACGCTCGGCCTCAACCTGATGGCGCTGAAGAACGAGTCCGGTTTCGGCACGGCCTTCACAGTTTCAATCGAGGCCCGCGAGGGCGTCACCACGGGCATCAGCGCTGCCGACCGCGCGCACACGATCCAGGTGGCTGTAAACCCGGAATCAAGCCCGCGCGACCTGGTCCAGCCCGGTCACGTGTTCCCGCTGAAGGCAAAGCCCGGTGGTGTACTTGAGCGCACGGGACAGACCGAAGCGGCCGTTGACCTCGGACGCCTCGCCGGCCTCCAGCCAGCCGGCGTGATCTGCGAGATCATGAACGAGGACGGCACGATGGCGCGCGTTTCCGACCTCGACGCGTACTCCAAGAAGCACGACCTGAAAATGATCACGGTCGCCCAACTGATCGAGTACCGCCGCCGCCACGACAAGCTCGTCGAGCGCATCGCAGAAGCGAAGATGCCCACCGAGTTCGGCGAGTTCAACGTTGTCGGCTACCGCGCGCTCGTCGACGGCAGCCACCACGTCGCGCTGGTCAAGGGCGATGTCGACGGCGCAGATGACGTGCTCGTACGTGTGCACTCGGAGTGCCTCACCGGCGACGTCTTCCACTCGATGCGCTGCGACTGCGGCAACCAGCTGCACCAGGCGCTGGCTCAGATCGAGCGCGAAGGCAAGGGCGTGCTGCTCTATCTGGCGCAGGAGGGGCGCGGAATCGGCCTCCTGAACAAACTCAAGGCCTACGCCCTGCAGGACAAGGGCCGCGACACCGTCGAGGCCAACCTCGAGCTGGGACTCCCCGCCGACCTGCGTGACTACGGGACCGGTGCGCAGATGCTGGTGGACCTGGGCCTGAAGAACATCCGGATCATGACCAACAACCCGAAAAAGATCATCGGTCTTCAGGGCTACGGGTTGTCTGTCACGGCGCAGGTGCCGATCGAAGCTGATCCGAACGAGCACAACGTCGATTACCTGCGCACCAAGCGCGACCGCATGGAACACGCGCTGCACCACCAGGGACTCAATTTCGACGAAGAGATGATTCAGAAAGAACAAGAACGCGACCGCGAGAAGGCCAGCCAATGAGCGACGTCGTGCAGACCGGCCGCTGGGCAGTTGTAGTCGGAGATTTCTACAAGGACCTGGCCGAGCGCCTGATCACGGGCGCCGACGCAGCGTTCGCCGAGGCCGGCGTCAACCCGGTCAACGTCGACAAATTCACCGTTCCGGGCGCGTTCGAGCTGCCGCTGGCGGCGCTCTATCTGGCCGAATCCGGCAATTACGACGGCATCGCCTGCCTCGGCGCCGTGATTCGCGGCGAGACCGACCACTACGACTTCGTCTGCGCGGAGGCCGCGCGCGGCATCCAGGACGTCCAGCTCGACTCCGGCGTCCCCTGCGCGTTCGGGGTACTGACTGTGGACAACATGGATCAGGCCGTGGCCCGTAGCGGCGGCGGCAAGCGCGACCAGGGCGCCCACGCCGTCCAGGCGATCATCCACATGGCTCGCTTGCGCGATCAAGTTGCAGTCGGGGAATAGCCGGCTCACCGAGCCGCTACCATCACCCCTCGTTATGGCAAAAGTTTGTGTTTCATGCGGCCGCG
>JAEMRJ010000039.1 GCA_016463365.1 Thermoleophilaceae bacterium
CCCGATCACGTCGTCAAACGTGCGCGGGCGGTGCCTTCTGTATAGAGACGCAGCGGGTGGCATCGCTCGGATCTTATGCGCCAACTAACCTCGCGCGAGCATGACCGGCGACCGAATTCGCAAATTGCTGCCCCCGGTGCTGGTGATCATCGGCACGCCGCTGCTCCTGTGGCTGGTCTATGGGCCGCCGTACCTCAACTACGACGCCTCGTACTCGCTCGTCTGGGCGCAGGACATCGCGCAGGGTCGCACGCCGGACTATGTCGGCTTCATCGCGCCGACGCCGCACCCGCTCCAGACGCTGATCAGCTTCTTGGCGCTGCCGCTGGGTTCGGGCGCCGAGACCGCGCTCGCATGGGGCGTGATGCTCTGCTTCGGCGTGATCGTCTGGCTGGTCTACCTGCTGGGGCGCGATCTGCTGAATCCGTGGGTGGGGGCGCTTGCGGCAGTTGTTGTGCTGACGCGCCCAGCCTTCGACCGCAACGCGGTCGCGACCTACCAGGACATCCCGTTCGTGATGTTCGTGGTCTGGGCGGTGCTGCTGGAGATTCGCCAACCGCGCCGCGGCTGGCCGGTTCTGGCGATGCTCTCGCTGGCGGGACTGCTGCGGCCCGAGGCGTGGGTGCTCGCCGGGCTGTACTGGCTGTATCTGTTTCCGGCGCGCAGCTGGAAGGAGCGCATCTGGCTTGCCGTGCTGACCGCGTCGGGCCCGCTGCTCTGGGCGATCAGCGACTGGGCCGTGACCGGCGATCTGCTGCATTCGCTGCACGGCACGTCTGATCTGGCCGCGCTGCTGGGAAGGCCGCGCCAGCCGGAGGAGGCGCCGCTCTGGACGCTGCGCTTCTTCGGCTTCACGCTGCGCGAACCACTGATCCTCGGCGTGCCGATCGGTTGCGCCTACCTGTGGTTCTGCGCGCGCCGGGAATTCAAGATTCTGCTCGGCATCGCAGCGATCATGACCGGCGTCTTCATGCTCACGACGATCGCGGGGCTGCCGCTGATCGCCCGCTACGTGCTCACGCCGACGATTCTGCTGGCCGTCGTCTACGCCGCCGGCGTCTTCGGCTGGCGCTCGTTGCCGACCGACTTCCCGCGCCGCGAGATGTGGAAGTGGATAGGTGTCGCGTCACTGGCGCTGTCGATCGTCTGGATCCCCTGGCACATCAACGTCGTCAACGAGACGCGCCAGAAGGTCGAGAACTACGAGACGATCTCGACCGCGCTGCGCGACTTTGCCGACGATCCGCGCGTGCAGAAGTACAACGCCGTCTGCGGTCGGATCTCGACGACCGATCACCGGCCGGTGCCTGCCTTCCGTTATGAGCTCGACGGCGCGCCCAACTCTGTGCAGTCGGACAATCCGCTCAGCGGTTATCCGCTGGCGGAACTGGCGCTCTATCCGGCCAATCGCGACATCGCCGACCGTTTCTACTCGAAGATCCCTGATCTCACCGCGCCCAAGGACGACGCGGGCGAGTCCTACGAGGTGGTCGCCAGCAACTGGGCCTGGAAGCTTTACGCCTCGCCGAATTGCGTGGCCAAGGTCAGTGGCGCGACGCAGTAGTGGCGCTCAGCTCACGCAGAAGCTGGCCGAGGTCGTCGACGGCGTTGCGTCGCTGTCGGGCGCAGTCGCTTTGAGTACCACGCGGTAGCGTCCGGCCACAATCGTCTTACCGCCGAACTTCCCGGTGAAGATGCGGCGGTTGCGGCTGCCGGTGGCGGGGTAGCTCGCCTTCTTGCCGAAGTTTTTGTACGTCGCCTTCTTCTTCTTTTTTGACGTCGATTTGCGGCAGCGACCCTTACTCGATGACTTCTGGAACTGATAGCTGACGCTCGCCGAGCGGTTGAGGAAGAACTCGATCTGGACGCGGCGCTGAACCTTGCCGTTGGTCTTGCTGCCCTCGAGCTGTTTACCGGTCGCGTGTTTGAGGGTCAATGGGCCGGGAGGTGCGACGCTGTTGCTTGTGACCGCCGCTGCCGAACCGTTGCATGCGATCGTCTGACCGGTCCCGATCTGAAGATTCGAGCAGTTCTCGTTGTCAATCACGCGGAGGCTGACATTGAAGTTGCCGATGCCTGCGTAGGTGTGAGTGCTCTGCGGCGACGAGGTGGTGGTGCTCTGGCCGTCACCGAAATCCCAGACGTAACTGACAACGGAGCCGTCGGGGTCAGCTGATGCGGCCGCGTTGAAGCTTGCGGTGTAGTCCTTCACGCTCGCGGTGAAGCTTGCGACGGGGCCCTGGTCGGGGACAATTGCCAAGCTTGCAACGGCACCGGAGTTGTCGCCGAAGGGCGACCCGGACAGCGGGCTGAGGCTGCCGTCCGCGCCGATCGAAAAGCCACTGATCGAGGAGCTTGTGTAGTCGGCCGTGTAGACGAAGCGGCTGTCGGGCGTGACGGCGAGATCGTTCGGGAGGGACTGGGTTGCCACCGGCGCGCCGGCCGGGGTGAGCGCACCGTCGCCTGCGATCGCGAAGCTTTGGATCGTGTCGGCGGCTGAGTTGATCACGAAGAGCCACTTGCCGTCGGCAGAGGCGGCGAGGGCTGCGGGCGCGTCGCCCGCGGCGAACGGCGACCCGGCGACTTCGGTCAGGGCGCCAGATGAGGTGTTGATCGCGTAGCTCGAAATGGTGTCATCGGACTGGTCGGCTACAAACAGAACGTTTCCGGCGACGTTGTACTCCACGTCGACGGGCGTGCCCGTCTTGGCGAGTGGAAATCCGCTCAGGGCGGCCAGGGCGCCTCCTGAACCGACTGAGAATCCGGCAAGCTGGTTGGTCGTGAATCCGGCGACGTACATCAGAGAGTTCCTGGGGGAGACGGCCAGCGCGGTGTCTGCGCCCCCGGCGGTGTACGGCGAGCCGACGACTTCGGTCAGGCCGCCGGACGCGTCGAGCGTGAATGCGCTTGCTGACCCGTCCAGGTTGTTGGCCGTCCAGAGCGCGCCGCCACCAGGAGCTACGACAGTTTCATTGGGGCCGCCGCCGGTGCTCACCGGAAAGCCGGCGAGCGCCGTCAGGCCGCCGGCGGCGATCGAGAAGCCGTGGATCTGGTTGTCGTTGTACCCGGAGACGTAGATGCGCGATCCGTCGGGGCTGATTCCCGGGACCGTGGGCGTGACTCCGCTCGGGGTGATCGCGCCCTGTTGCGTGAGGGCACCGGTCTCGAGGTCGATCGAGTACTGCGTCAGACCGGTTGCGCCGAGCTGCTGCGACGAGAACAGCGGGCGGGTCGCCGCGGTGGCTGAGGCAGCAGAGGCAAGGAGGCAGATGGACACCGCCAGGCATGCGCGAACGACTCGAGTCGACATGTTTCGAAGCATCTCAGAGGCATCGGCAGTGCCGCGAGCCGGGATGAGCGACGGCGCGGTACGTGACGCGCCTGATCTTCGCGGCCGCAAGCGACCAGTCCTTCGGTCCGCCAGCCGCCCGCTGCGCGGCCGCAAGCGGACACCTGCTCGGGCCAGGCTTGCCCACGGCGCCCGAACGACATCACTTAAGGCTGCTTCCTTCCGGACCTGACCTGGTTCGCGAGCGTTCGCCGCGTGGGACCCGGCAGTCAACACCGATGTCCGCATGCCGCCGCGCCTTCAGGCACGACTCTTGAGACGGAGTCCGATGGTAACCGGCAGGCTGGCTCGGTGCAGCGCTCGCGTAGCTGAGCCAGATCTAATCCACAGTCGATCCCGCTGGGATGGACTGTGGAGGATTTCCCGCTTGTCTGAGAAGGGAGACCACTAGACTCCGACGCTCCGACGGATCGCGGCTCCGCGATCTGACTCGGGCGCGTAGCTCAGTGGGAGAGCGCTCGCCTCACACGCGAGAGGTCGCAGGTTCGAAACCCGCCGCGCCCATCTGCCCCGACCCCACGACTAACCTCCGCCGCATGATCGGCCAAGTCATCGCCAGCCGGGAGCCGTCGTGAGCGACAGCGTCCTGCTTGAGGTCCGTGATCACGTCGCATACGTGACGCTCAACCGCCCGGAGAAGCTCAACGGGCTGGATCTACCGATGCTCAAAGGCCTCGTTGACGCCTCGCGTTCGATCGCCGCCGATCGCGAGATCCGCGCGGCAATCGTTCAAGGGGCAGGCGCCGCGTTTTCGTCCGGACTGGACTTTGCCGCGGTCGGCAAGCAACCGGCCCGGGTCGCGCGCGCCTTCTTCAAATTCCCCGGGCAGACAACAAACCTCTTTCAGCGCGCTTGCTGGGAATGGCGCGAACTGCCCGTGCCGGTGATCGCTGTCACGCATGGGCGCTGTTACGGCGGGGCGATGCAGCTCGCGCTCGCAGCCGACTTCCGGATCACGACTCCGGACTGCGAGTTCTCGATCATGGAGGGGAAGTGGGGACTGATCCCCGACATGACCGGCTCGGTCACGTTGCGCGAGCTGGTCCCGATGGACGTCGCCAAACGGCTGACGATGACCGCGGAGTCGATTGACGGACTACGCGCCAAAGAGCTGGGCCTGGTGACCGAAGTGAGCGACCAGCCGTTACGTGACGCCGAAACGTTGATCGCGCAGATCTCCACCCGCTCCCCCGATTCCGTCGCGGCAACCAAAGAGCTGCTCCACAAGACCTGGCATCGATCTCCGCGAGCGGCATTCTGGAGCGAGAGCCGCTTGCAGCTCCGGCTGCTGCGAGGCGCGAACCACAAGATCGCCCGCGCGGCCAACTTCTCCAAGTCCGACCCGCAGTTCCGTGCGCGCAAACATTGATGAGGCAGCTGCGATGAAGACCCAGACCCCTACCTACCGCGCGTGGCGCACGCTTCCGGACAACCGACTTGGTTCGACGATCTTTTCGCTCGCGATGTGCCTGCGAGTTCCCTACTTCGCCACGATCCTGCCGCACGTCGTGGCTCTTGAGCCCGGGCGGTGCGAGGTGACTGCCCCGAAGTGGTGGGGCGTGCACAACCACCTCGGCACTTTTCACGCGATCGCGGCGTGCAATCTCGCCGAAACCGCCATGGGAATGCTGGCCGAGGCGACGGTGCCGACCACCCACAGATGGATTCCCAAGTCGATGCAGACGAAGTACCTCGCCAAGGCGACGACCGGCCTCCGGGCGACGGCCCAGCTCGCGGCGATTCCGGACTTCGACGCGATCGGCGACGGCGCAGAGCTCGTGGTGCCGGTGTCGATCTGTGACAAATCCGGCAACGAGGTCGTGCATGCCGACATCACCATCTGGGTGTCGCCGCGTTAGCGTGAACGTCAGGCGTACGCGTGCCCAGTGGGGCGCGTTGATCGCAGCTTCGCTGGGCACCGCGATGCTGCTTCTGGACGTGACGATCGTCTACGTCGCACTTCCGTCGATCGCCGCAGACCTCGGCGCGAGCTTCGTGAGCGTCCAGTGGGTGATCGACGCCTACACCGTTGCAATGGCGGCGACGCTGCTCGCTGCCGGCGTGATCGCCGATCGCATCGGTCGCCGCCGGGTGTTCGCCGGGGGCGTGATCGTGTTCTCGACGGCATCGGCGCTCTGCGGCGTCGCGACTTCAGGGCTCTTCCTTGACATCGCCAGAGGCATCCAGGGCATCGGCGCTGCCGCGATCTTCGCCGCCTCGCTCGCCCTGCTTGCGGACGCCTTCCGCGGAGCGGACCGCGGGTTTGCGCTCGGCATCTGGGGCGCGATCACCGGGGTTGCGCTGGCGGTCGGTCCGTTGATCGGGGGGATCGTTGTGGAGGGGCTCGACTGGCGGTGGATCTTCCTCGTGAACGTTCCGATCGGCGCGCTGCTGCTGGGCATCACTTTCAGCTCAGTGACCGAATCACGCGCTGCGGACCCGGATCGCGTCGACATCCCGGGCGCGTTGCTGTTCGGACTCGTCTGCCTGCTCGCGGCAGTCGGGCTCACGCGGGGCAACGATGCGGGGTGGGACAGCCCGTGGATCCTCGCCGCGCTGATCGGTGCGCTTGCCGCGCTGGCTGCATTTGTGGCTGTCGAGCGCGCGACCACTTCGCCGATGCTGCCGCTCGAGCTGTTCCGCATACCGGCCTTCACCGGGACGGCGCTGGTCGCCTTCGCTCAGTCGATTGCGATCTATCCGCTGCTTTTCTTTCTGGCGATCTATCTGCAGGACGGGCTCGGATATTCGCCGGTCGGAGCCGGCCTGAGGCTGCTGCCGCTCACATTGCTGATCCTTCTGGTCGCACCGTTCGCCGGTCGACTGACAGGGCGCTACCCGCTCAGGGTCCCGCTGGTCACCGGCCTCGTCCTGCTGGGCGCCGCGCTGCTCGCGATGCGCGGACTCACGCCCGAGGACGACTGGACCGCGCTGCTTCCGGGGATGATTCTCGGCGGGCTCGGCATCGGGGCGATCAGCCCCTCGCTCGCAGCCGCGATGGTGGCGGTGCTTCCGGTCGAGCGCAGCGGGCTCTCATCAGGGATCAACAACACTTTCCGTCAACTCGGGATCGCGATGGGAGTCGCAGGGCTCGGCGCGCTGTTCGATTCGCGCGTGCGGGCCGCCAGCGGCGCGCTGCCCGGCATCGTCGACGGTGTCAATGATGTTGCGACGACGGCAGCGATCACTGCGCTGGTCGCTGCGGCAATTTCATGGCCGCTGCTGCGCGGTCAGCGCTCGGGCTGACGGGAGCTGCCGCGATCAGCTTCAGCAGCGTCTTGACAAACAACCGCGGTCTGGCGTTGAAACCGAGCTGACTTCCCGGGAGCTCAACAGGCTCGACTTTGAGCCGCTCGAGCGTGGTGCGGCGCAGCCATTCGATCGGAAGATCGACATCGTTGCTGTAGAGAATCGCGGCGGTCGGCGTGTCCGGCCACGAGGTCAGAGGACTGACCTCCCTGATCGTCTTGCGTGACTGGTGCCTCAGCTGATTCCACAATCGCACTCTGGTCGGCTCGTCACAGTCGTGCGCGAGCAATTCGTCGAATTTTGATCTGTCGTCCCAGAAGCTGCGCGCCTCGCGGTCGTATCGACGGCCGCTGTCCTCGCCAAACTCGAAATCGTCGCTGCTTGTCTGCTCGCTGAAGCTCATCCCGATTTTCGGCAACAGTCCGTTCACGTGTATGAACTGCCTCACCGGCTGTCGTTCTGGCACCAGCAGCGCTGTCAGTGACCCGGTCGTGTGGCAGACGATCACCGGCGGATCGTCGCCATCGCAGGCCGCTGCGATCACGTCTGCAAAATCTGCGCTGCCTGCCGTGGTCGAAGCGATCGGCAGGTTCGGAACTGAAACTCGGTGGCCGCGATCCTCGAGCAGCTCGGTGACCGGGTCCCAGATCGCCGGACTGTGCCACGCGCCGTGGACAAGCACCACAGGAACCAGTGGCGCTTCATCGCTCAGCTCGGGGCAGCCTGGCGTGGGATTCATGATCACCGATTGCATACCTACTATTGACTATCACGAACGGCGTGCCGATTGTCAAGTCCGTCCGTCCACCGGTCCTCACAAATAGACTCGGTCGGATGCTCTCGGACCTCAACTGGAAGCGCGCGAGCGTGCGCAGCGAAACGCAGTGCAGCAAGTGCGCACGGCTTCTGCTCGCCGGTCAGCAGTCGATTCAGATCGATCGATCGCGCGTCTGCATCAAGTGCTGGGACGAGGTCCGCGCCGATCCCACACGGTCCGCTCAGGAGTACAGACGCGAACTGATGATCGGCAGCGGGAGCGCGCCCAGGCGCAGCAGCACCAGCGGTCGCAGCAGCAGTCGCAAGCCTGCGGCGCGCAGCGAGCCGACGCTCAGCCCCTACGACGCTTCGCTGCTGGTCGGCAACGTTCTCGACAACGCCGTCGAAGGCACCTACATGCAGGTGCTGTCCGGCAGGGACTTCGAATCCTTCGAGGCGGGCTTTGACCATGTTGTCGTCGGGCGCGCCGGCGTGACCATCGTCGGGTCGCGGGCTTATTCCTCGGCCGTCCAGATCGAAGCCCTTGTCAGCTGGGCTTCAACCTCGATTCCGGCAAACGTGCTTGCCGGCGGGCGGAACATGCGTGATCTTGTGAGCCTTGCCATCGAGCAACGCACGGCGCTGGAAGAACTGATCGCCGCGGGCGGTCTGGGCTTCGAAGTTCCCGTCGCGGCAGCGCTCTGTTTTGAGTCGGTCGAGGGGGTCGACCGCACCCCGGTTCGCGAGAGCCTGGGGGTGCGGATCGACACCGCCGCGAACATCGCCAAGCACGTCATGCGCCGTGGCCCGATCCTCGAGGACGAAATCTCACAGGCCGCTGACCACCTGCGGACGCGCATGAGCCAGGGGTAGTGGCCGTGGCCGGAATCGCAATCGTCAACGGAAAGCTGGTCGATCCGTCGGCGCCTGCGATCTCGGTGTTCGATGCCGCCGTGCTCCACGGTGACGCCTACTTCGAAACCCTGCGCACCTACGGCGGTCGCCCCGCGCTACTCACAGAACACCTTGAGCGGCTCGAGTCTGCGATCGAGCTCGCCGGATTTCCCGATCCCCCTTCGGCGTCGCAGCTCGAAGCCGAAGTGGCCGCCGCTGTGAACGAGTTCAGCGAGGGCGAAGTCGGGATACGCGTGACCGTCTCTCGAGGGGTCCGTGAAGCGGGGCTCACCGCCGAGCCGGAAAGCACGACCCGGATCATCACCGCCAGGTTGATCACGTCAAGCGCAGCCGGAGAAGACGCGACCGTTGACCAGATCGAGATTCCCGGTTACGCCTATCCCCACAAATCGGCCAATTACCAGTGGCAGGCCGCAGCACTTCGCGGCGCCCGGGCTGCGGGGTTCGACGAGGTTCTGATCTCCGACGGCGGCGAGTTGATCGAGGGTGCCACCAGCAACATCTTCGTGATCCGTGGCGACGAGCTTGCGACACCGGCCCTGGGTCGCTGCCTTCCGGGGATCACGCGACAGGCTGTGCTCGACCTCGCGGGCGACGTTGGGCTCAACCCCGTAGAGCGAACGGTGATGACCGCTGAACTTGAGTCTTCAGACGGCGTCTTCCTCACCAACTCGCTGATCGAACTGCGCGCCGTCACAAACCTCGGTGCTGCCAGCCCGCGCATCGCCGAGCTGCGCAGAGCGCTGCTTGACCGCTACGCCGAAGACGCCGCTTGAACCTGACGCGCACCGACCGCGCAGTCGACCTCTGGGCGATCGCCCGCGAGGTCAACGATTCACGCGTCGCGCTGCTTGACAATCCCGGCCCCGGCTCCCGGCTTGGAAGCACTTCCTACCTTGGCCTCTTCCCGCAGGAGGAAGTGCGGGTCGGGCAGTCAGAGGATCCTCGCGATGCGCTGGGCAGGATCGCGGCGCTCACTCGTGCTGCTGGCAACAAGGGCGAAGGTCCAGCGCTCCGCTCCGGGCTGATCGGCTACCTGGCCTACGAGCTGCTCCACGCGGTCGAACCGGGCGTGCCGCGCTCAAGCGCGCCCGCCCCGGCGGGAGAGCTTGCGCATTTTGTCCGCTACGGCGCGATCATCGCGGTGGATTCGGCGCAGGGCTGCACCTGGATCTGCGCCGACGATCCGGCGCACCGCTCTGCAGCCGCGGAGCTTGTGGACGCTGCGCCGCCACGGGCCGACCTGCCGATTCCGCCGCGCGCGACGGGCGAGTTCGGGCTTGATCAGCTGCGCGCCTGTGGGCTGGAGCCAGTCACCGAGCCCGCTGAATACCGCGCGCTGGTTGACCGCGCTCGCGAAGCGATCGCCGCCGGCCGGTTCTTTGAGGTCTGCCTCACCCAGGAGTTCCGCGCAGCGGGCAGCGCAGACGGCCGCGAGCTCTACGCGATGCTCCGCGCGCGCAATCCTGCGCCGATGGGCGCATACCTGCGCATGGATGGACTGGAGGTTCTCTGCACGTCGCCCGAACGGCTCGTCTCGGTCAGCGCGGCCGGTGACGTGGAGACCCGGCCGATCAAGGGCACCCGTCCGCGGTCGAGCGATCCCGCCGAGGACCGGCACCTGCGCGAGGCGCTCGCCGCCTCGCCGAAGGATCGCGCCGAGAATACGATGATCGTGGACCTTGCGCGCAACGATCTCGGCCGCGTCTGCGAGACCGGGAGTGTTGTCGTTCCAGAGTTCTGCATCGTCGAGAGCTACGCGAGCGTGCATCACCTGGTGTCGACGGTTCGCGGCAGACTGCGCCCGGGCCAGCGCCCGACCGACGTGATCAGCGCGTGCTTTCCGGGTGGCTCGATGACCGGCGCGCCGAAGATCGAGGCGATGCGGATGATCTCCGAGGTCGAACGCTCTCGGCGCGGCATCTTCAGCGGCGCGATCGGTTGGATCGGCGACGACGGTGCGATGGATCTGAACATCGTCATCCGCACGATCATCAAACAGGGCGCTCAGCTGAGCCTGCACACCGGCGGCGCCGTCACCAGCGACTCGAACGCAGAGTCTGAGTACGCGGAGACGATGGACAAGGCCCGCGTGCTGGCCGAGAGCGTCGCCGCCGCGAGCGCGCGTACCGTGAAGACGTGATCGACCCGGCCGCCGACAACATCCTGCACGGCGACAACCTGGAACTGCTCGCGCAGTTTCCGGACGCGTCCTTCCGGATGATCTACATCGACCCGCCGTTCAACACCGGCAAGGATCAGACCCGCCAGACGCTCGAGACCGTCGCCGACGACCAGGGCGCCCGCATCGGCTTTGCCGGCCGCAGCTACAGGACGCGCCTGCTGGCAGAGTCCTCCTACAAGGACAGTTTCGACGACTTCCTCAGTTTTCTCGCACCGAGACTGGAAGAGGCCCGTCGCCTGCTCGACGAGCAGGGCACGCTCTACTTCCACATCGATTACCGCGAGGCGCACTACTGCAAGCTGCTGCTGGATGAGATCTTCGGCCGTGAGTGCTTTCTCAACGAGATCATCTGGGCCTACGACTACGGCGCCCGCGCAAAGTCGCGCTGGCCAGCAAAGCACGACACGATCCTGGTGTACGTGAAGGATCCCGCGCGCTACCACTTCAACTCTGAGCAGGTCGACCGCGAGCCGTACATGGCCCCGGGCCTGGTCACAGCAGAGAAAGCCGCGCGCGGAAAGCTCCCGACCGACGTCTGGTGGCACACGATCGTGCCCACCAACGGCGCAGAGAAGACCGGCTATCCGACGCAGAAGCCTGAAGGAATCGTGCGGCGGATGGTGCTGGCCTCCACGACCGAGGGCGACAGCTGCCTCGACTTCTTCGCCGGCAGCGGAACGCTTGGAGCGGTGGCGGCCAAACTCGACCGCCGCTACACGTTGATCGATTCGAGCGAAGAGGCGATCCGTGTCTGCACGGACCGCCTGATCGCCACGAAGTCGAACAAGTCTGTCGCTTAGCCGATCTTCACAAGGTCAACGACGAACACGAGCGTCTCGTTGGCCGGGATTGAACCCTGCCCCTGAGCGCCGTAGCCGAGGTCCGGCGGGATGATCAGCAGACGGCGGCCGCCTTCTTTCATGCCGACGACACCTTCGTCCCAGCCCTTGATGACGCCGCCTTCGCCGAGCGTGAATTCGAATTCCTTCTTGGCCCACGAGGTGTCGAATTCCTCGTTGTTGGACCAGTTCTTGCCGACGTAGTTGACGGTGACCGGGTCGCCGTTCTTGGCCGCCTTGCCGGAGCCCTTCTTGATGTCCTTCTCGATCAACTTCGTCGGCGGGTCGCCGGAGGCGTCGCTGATCTCGGGCTTCCTGTCCAGCGGTCCGGAGACCTTCGGCTGGACTGTCTTGCCGCCAGAAGACTCTTCAGAGGACTCTTCTTCGGTGCTCGTGGTTTCAGAGGTGGGCGCAGCGGTCGTGTTGACGTCAGAGACGCTCGCACCGCCGCCTCCGCAGCCGGCGACAAATGCCGCGAGTGCGAGGAGGGTGATTAGGAGGGTTGCTTTGAATTTCATGGCGGATAGTTTGACCGAAAATTCTCGAATCCTGCGAGAAAATTTCATGGTGCTCAAGTTGAGACGGCGACGCTGCCGACACAACACCCATGCCGCCGCGCCCAAAAACGCAGGATGGTTCCGCCTGGCACCCGGTGGCGACTGCAGGATTGATCGCCCTCGTCGTCTTTTCGCTGCTGCTGATGCGCTGGATGTCAACCGACACCGACGGTTATCTGCGCATCGTCGACGACATCAACCTCGTCATCCACGAGGCCGGGCACCCGATCTTCGGAGTCTTTGGCGAATGGCCGCAGTGGTGGGGCGGAACGTTGATGGAGCTGCTGGTTCCCGGCGTGGCCGCCGCCGCCTTCATCTACCAGCGCTCTGCGCTCTCGGCGGCGTTCGCCGGCGTCTGGTTCTTTGAGAATCTGCATTACATCGCCTGGTACATGGCAGACGCCAGCACCGAGGCGCTGCCGCTGCTCGGCGGCGGTGAACATGACTGGAACACGATTTTCACGCACTACGGCTGGATCGAGAACGACACGCAGATCGCGCACGCGGTGAACACAACCGGCTACGTCGGGATCGTTGCCTGTCTGCTGCTTGCCGGCGGCGTCTGGCTCACACAGCGGAGACAACGCGAGCCACTCGAGCGCTCCCTTTACCCGAAGCCTTGACGGCCATCAGTGCGCTGTCGGCGGTGAAGGTGAGCTGATCGACCGTCTCGCCGTGCAGTGGGTGAAGCGCAAAACCTGCGCTTGCGCCGACGCCCGCGTCGCGCGCCTCAGGGGTGTCCGCAACTGTCTGAACGAGGCGCTCGGCAAGGGCCCGCGCCCCGTCCACGCCGACCCCCGGAAGCACGGCGGCAAACTCGTCGCCGCCGACACGCGCGACGCAGTCGTCTGCACGCGCCACTGTGTTGAGGGCCGCGGCGATCGCGACCAGCACCGAGTCACCGGCGCGGTGACCACGCGCCGTGTTGACCTGCTTGAAGTTGTCGAGATCAAGCATCACGATTGCGAACTGCTGGTGCTCTTCGTCATCGAGCAGATCCTCGACGAATGCGCTGAAGGCGCGACGATTGCTGATTCCGGTGAGTGGATCCGTGGTGGCCAATTCTTCCGCGCGATTCTGCAACTTGCTCAGCAGGATTCGGTTGTAGTACATGGCGCCGACGATCGCGATGATCAGGCAGCACTCGGAAAAGAGCATCACGCCCGTGAGCCAGGCCTGATCGCCGCTGCCCACCGTGTCGTAGAGCAGCGGTGACAGGGCGACGGCAACGGGGCCGAGGATGCGCGGGACAACTCCGTCGGTGCTCCAGAACCAGGCCTGGGACGCCGCCAGCAGAATCAGCAACGGAGGAACCGTGCTCTCCAGCCCTCCCGTGAGGGCGATCAGTCCGGCCAGGCCGGCCAGGGCCGCGCAGTCGAACAATCCGTGAAGTGATGAGCGTGGCCTGGCGTTGACCTTGAGGATTCCGGCCGAGAGGATCAGGCCGCCGAACAGAACCAGCCACCAGGGAAGTAGCGAGGCCGGTGCGTCCGGCATCAAGAGGCTGATTCCAAGTACGACTGAGCCGAAGGCCCAGGCAATCGCTGAGGTCCTCGCGTAGAGCGAAATCGAGCCGAACCGCGCGCTGTTGCCGCCGGTCATCGATTCGAGGATCGAGTGTCCCGTCGGCTCTGCGGTGGCTGGCACCAGTTCGGCGTCCAGCCACGCTGGGCGGACGGTCGGATCAGGGGCGACAGTCGCGCGATCCGGGAGTTCGTGGTGTTTTGCACCCTTTGCTGCGTACATCGCGCGATCGGCGCCGTCGAGCAACTCGCTGAGGTCGCGTCCGTCGTCCGGGTAGACGGCGCAGCCGACGGCCGCGTCAATTGCGACGCCGTCCATCTCCATGATTGAGCTCGCCGCGCGTACTGCCCCGCGGAAGATCTCTCCCTTTTCTTCGACGCCGGCCCGCGAACCGGCACTGGTCAGAACTGCAAACTCGTCTCCGCCGACCCTCGCGACGACGGCGTCCTTCGGCGCAACCCGCATCAGCTGGTGGGCGACCATTCGCAGCGCGTGGTCGCCGCCGATGTGACCGTGCATCGAGTTCGCGCTCTTGAAGTTGTCGAGGTCAATCAGCAACAGGCCCGTGACGCCCGACGTGCGGCTGCGGGACTTGACCGTCAGGCGCTTCCTGGCCTCGCGCTCAAGCGCGCGAAGGTTTCCCAGGCCGGTCAGCGGATCCTCCATCGCGCGCCGCCGCGCCAGGTTCAGGGCGCTGAGGGTTTCTGTGTTCTGCAGATGCAGCAGCAGCGCCATCAGCACGAAGGTCGGTATGTAGACCACCAGGAACGCGCCGATGTGCGGCGTGCTGGCTGCCGGCTCGAAGAAAAGCGTTGAAAGTGAAATCCCGATGCCCAGCGCCAGCGTCATCCCAAGGGCAGAGCGACGCAGAAAGTACCCGGCGTAGATCATCGTCGCCAGCATGTTGAACAGCACGGCGATGGTCGCGGGCGAAATCAGAAGCAGGATCAGATTGACGCCAAGGATCGGGACGACCATCAGTTCGATCCCGGCCTGGAAGGCCCGGGAGCTCAAGCGCGGCCCGAGCAGCACGAGTGCGATCGTGATCAGGATCGCCGGCGCCGCCAGCGCGATGCGCCAGAAGTTGACCTGGGACGGCGCAACGACGGGCAGGAAGGAAACCGCAAAGATGATTCCGGTCGTGGCCATGAACAGCGCGACTCCGGCGGTGGTCTTCAGGAAGCGCTCGCTGAGCGGATTGCCACCCCCATCGGCCATCGCCCGCGGTCCGGGGTCGGTTTGTCTGCGTCCTTGCATCATTGGTTCTCGCCCGGTTACCCACGGGTTCGAACTGAATCGACAGTGAGCAGGGGGAAGGGTGAATGTGCGCCCGGCGACTGGACGTTTGTTCTACCCCGCTGCCGTACCTACCACTTGATCATCGGCAGCGGCGATGTCGGGTGTTCGATCGTGCGCCTCGCGGTCAAAACGAGCAGACCACGATGAAAGCCGCGATTCGGATAGGCGCGTTGCGTGGCGCGCACGTCTTTGAGTGGCAGCCCGAAACGCCTCAGGCCCAGGCTGACATCGATCAGGTCGGCGCGTCGGAAGACCTCCACCGGATCGTCAACGGCCCCCGCCGCACGCTGCTTGTGGTGCTGGTCGATCATCTCTGTAACCAGCTCACTGAGGTCTTCGCGTCCCTCGTGCTGGAGGTACTCGGTCGCCAGCTCGATCGACGGCACGAGGTAGTCGAATGTCTTGTCAGTCCAGATTCCGAGGTCGTGAAAGACGCCGGTCACCCGGTATTCGACGCGCCGACTCGGCGGCTCGCCGGTGCCGCCCGAGCGCTCGAACAACCGGTCACAGAAGAGCAGCACGCGGATCACGTGGTTGGTGTATCCGGGGCGATCGGCCCCCAGTGCAGCGTCGTACGGAGCGAGGAGTTTCGAGACATCAACTGCGAGTGCGTCATCATGCATGTGTGCAGTTCATCACATGCACTTGACAACGCGAGCATTTCTGGCTAAGCTTCGCCGTGTCAGCTAAGTGACCGGATAGTCACTTAGTGGGGACAGCACTTTCTTCATCCTCGGGATCATCCCACGACCTGAAGGCCTATGTCACAGAACACACCGACAAAAACGTCAGCCAAGACGCCTGCTGAAAAGAGCATGGGTCTTGGGCTGCGCTGGCTCAACAACCTCGCCAGCTCGAGCACCATCGACAAGCTGAAACTGCGCAAGTCAACCGAGAAGGCCTTGTTTCACGGCTCGAAGAACGGTTTCAAAGTCGCAGCTGCCGCTGGTCGCCAGTTCTCGGCCAAGTCAAAGCAGGACAAGCCGGCACGGCAGCCCAAGGCTGACGGCGTGGGCAAGTTCGACCTGACGCCAGATGACGAGCAGGAGATGCTCATCGAAGCGTTCGGCGACTTCGCACAGAGCGAACTCCTGCCGATCGCCACGAAGTCATCAAACGACTGCATCACGCCGCCGGAAGTGCTGAAGGCCAGCACCGAGCTGGGCGTGACGATGATCGGCGTTCCCGAGGAACTCGGCGGCGCAGTCGAGCAGCGCTCGGCCGTCACCAGCGTTCTGATCTCTGAAGTGCTCGCAAAGGGTGACCTCGGGATGGCAGTCGCCGTCCTGGCTCCCGCTGCGGTCTCGACTGCGATCGGCCTCTGGGGCGACGCGGATCAGCAGAGCACCTATCTGCCGGAATTTGTCGGCGAGGATGTCCCCGCCGCGGCACTGGCCGTGATGGAGCCGACTCCGATGTTTGACCCCTTCAAGCTGCAGACCAGGGCGACCAAGGACGCCGACGGCGGCTACACGTTGAACGGCGTCAAGAGTCTCGTCCCGCGTGCTGGCGAAGCAGAGCTCTTCGTCATTGCGGCAGAGCTCGACGGCGCACCGCGCATGTTCATCGTTGAGAGCAGGTACGAAGGCATCTCGGTGACTCCGGAGCCGGCCATGGGCATCCGCCCGGCTGCGACCGGCACGCTCAGCTTCGAGGGCACCAAGCTCCCGAAGGGCGCGCTGCTCGGCGAACCCGCCGACTACACAGAGATGATTCGCCTCTCCCGTATCGCCTGGGGCGCAGTGACCGCTGGTTGCGGCCGCGCGGTCCAGGACTACCTGATCCCCTACGTCAATGAACGCAAGGCGTTCGGCGAGCCGATCGCCTACCGCCAGGCCGTCGCGTTCACGATCAGCAACGTTGCGATCGAACTCGAGGGCATCCGCCTGGCCACCTACCGCGCCGCTGCTCTGGCCGACGCAGGCAAGGACTTCGCGCGCGAGTCAGCGCTCGTCCGCCAGCTGACCCAGAAGTACGGCATGCAGATCGGCTCCGACGGAGTCCAGATGCTCGGTGGCCACGGCTACACGCAGGAATACCCGGTTGAACGCTGGTACCGCGATCTTCGCGCGGCCGGCCTGATGGAGGGCGTACTTCTCGTCTAATGGCTATCAATCTCGAAACACCCAAGAAGTTCAAGCCGCTGATCGGTCAGGCCCACATGGTCGCCGAAGAGCTGCTCCGTCCCAACTCACGCAAGTACGACAACTTCGACCACCAGTATCCGGTCGAGCTGGACATGCTGCGCGCATTGATCGACGGGATGGAAGAGGGCGCTGGCCAGGGCGCGGGCGCTGCTGGCGTCGGTCAGGCCGACACGCTCGTTCAGACTGACGAAGATGAGAACAAGAACGGCACCAACCTCTCCACGATGCTCAGCATCATCGAGATGTGCTGGGGCGATGTCGGCCTGACGCTGACGATGCCGGGCCAGGGCCTTGGCAACTCAGCGATCGCTGCGGTTGCCAACGAAGAGCAGCTCAAGCGCTTCAAGGGCAAGTGGGCCGCGATGGCCATCACCGAGCCCG
>JAEMRJ010000150.1 GCA_016463365.1 Thermoleophilaceae bacterium
CCTCTATGCCGGGATCGATCAGACCTGGACCCCGCCTCCGGCCGACGAGCAACTTGAATCCGGAATCTGCGGATACTCGTTTGACGTCGACGACGAACAGCTGGGCATTCCGTCGCCCGAGCCGAACGTGCTCGCGCCGACCACGCGGGCCCGGGTGCCTGCTGAAGTGGGCGAGGGTCGTCACTTCGCCCACCTGCGCGCGGTCGCCTGCAACGGCAAGGCTTCCGCGACCGAGACCGCCCCCGTGAATGTCGACGGAAGCGCCCCGGTACCGGTTCTGCATGGCCTCGGAGCTGACGGCTGGATGACCACGCCACCAAACTTCTCGGTCTCGGCGTCTGACTCCGGCTCGGGCACCGCGGCGCTTGAGTTCGGTTTCGCCGGTGTGTCCGCGTTGCAGTTGCACCCCGGTTCTGCAGCGGCAGCGACGGTGCCAGAAGGCGCTTCGACATTCACATATCGCGCGATTGACAACGTCGGGAACCGCTCCGAACTGCAGTCACGCGAAATCAAAGCCGACTGGACCGGCCCCACCGTTGAATTTCTCCCCGATGATCTCGCGCGTCCGAATCTGGTCAACGCGACCGTCGCGGACGCGCATTCCGGACTTGCCACCGCGGCTCTGCAGATACGCCGTACCGACGAAGGCGCAAGCGCCGGCGAGTCCGCGTGGCACGCCCTTGGCGGCAGCCCTGCCGTACTGCCGGAGGGACGCAAGGATGCGGTCCTCTCGCAGCAGATTCCAGACGGCGATCTTGCGCCGGGCCGGTATGAGATCCGCGTCTCGGCGCGTGACGTGGCGGGCAACTGGTCAGAAGCGTCGCCGGGCAAACAGGTCAATCTGCCACTCCGCGCGCAGTCGACGATTTCGGCCGCGATCGGAACGGTTGGTCGGAGATCCTTGATCAACTGGTCCGGCGCCGCTCAGGATCGCACGGTCCGCTTCGGCTCTCGAGCTGCGTTGGTGGGCACACTCCAGGACGGAGGCGGAGATCCAGTCGTGGGCGCCCGGCTGACGATCGCCGAAGACCCGGAGTTCGGCGCAGAGCGACAGCTCGGCGAAGCGACCACCAACGCGGCGGGCGAATTTGTCATCCGCCTGGTCAACGGACCGACCCGCACTTTCACCGTCCGGTTTGACGGCTCAGACCGCCTGCGCCCGTCGAGCGCGATCGCGACGATTCGCGTGCGCGCCGCGCTCAGCCTCAAAGTCAACCCGCGCCGCGTGCGATCTGGCAGGTCCTTCACATTCAGTGGGCGACTCTTCAGCGGCGACATGGGAACCCCTGAAGGCGGGAAGATCGTCACGATCTACTACTTGCGCAAGCGCAGTTGGAACCCGATCGCCACGCCGCGCGTCGACCAGAAGGGCCGCTTCAAGGTGCGTTGGCCTGAGCTGAGCGCTAAGCGACCGACGACCGTCTACTTCCAGGTGCGCGCCAACCGTGAAGGAAACTGGCCGTTCCTCTCGGGAAGCTCCAAGACGGTCGCGCTGCGAATCATTCCCTGAAAAACTTCCGCATAGATTTTCCGACGACTCGCATTGTCCTGTTGAAGGGACATTCGAGACCCCGGATTGTGGAGACTCGGCCCGGATCGGCCGCTCTCACGAGCGACATTTTTCCAGCCACGGCGCGCTGGAACGGCAGTGGGGCGCTGGTCGCCGCGCGCAACGCGTGGCGGCCAGCAGCTGCCGAGCTGCCTTTTCGGGTTTGTCACCACTCCGCAACGCGACGTTCACTTGATGAGCACCCGTGGACCGGATAATCGTGCGACCTCGTGCATGCGAAGTTGACCGCACGAACTCGGCATACTCGGCAAACTCGGACCTGGAAGCGCAACTGAATGCGCAACAAAGTCAAAGAATCAGTCAGTCACAGATACACGCCCGGCTCGGGATGGGCAGGCTTTGCCCTGGCCCTGACGGTCCTGCTCGGCTTCTCGCTGCTGCTCGCGGGTGAGTCAAGGGCGGCGATTATTCAAATACAGGCACCGCCGTCAGACCGGGTGCTCCGTCACTCGGCCTTCAAGTTCAAGTTCCAGGTGGTCGGTCTCAACCAGCCGTACCGCGTCGTCTGCCTTGTGAACAACCGGCTCCGCGACAGCACCTTCAACTGCGATCCGGAGCGTGGGCACGCCGACGTCGCCAACGGCAAGCACTGGATCCGACTGATCGCGTACACGACGTCCGGTCCGCAGCAGGTCGCCACGGGGGCGTTCCACGTTCAGGTCCGTGACCGCGTCTGGCCACGAATCCAGCCGCTGGTGGCGGACGCCCAGGTGGTCAGCGGCGACGCCGCGCCGTTCAAGTTCCTGACCTCCGGCGGAAATTTCTGGCGCTGCCGCGTGGACGGTCGCAACCAGCCTTGCGGGCCGGCTCCGGGGACCGAGTACAAGCGCTGGGTCACGGCCTACTTCCAGCCGTTGTCGTTGTCGCCCGGCTGGCACCGGCTCAGCTTCGGTGCGATGGACTCCAACCACCGCTGGGGCATTGCCGATCGCTGGGTCTATGCGGCCAGGGGCGCGGGTCCGCGAATCGACGTTCTCACGCCGACCAACACCTCGACCACCGATGACAGTCCGGTGCTGGTGAAGTTCTGGGTCAGCCAGGCGCGCGCCCGCGTCTTCTGCTGGGTTGACGGAGTCCGGGTGCGCAACTGCACAGGCGACGACCGCACCTACCGACACGGACCGAACCAGACTGCTCCGCTGCCGCTGAAGAACGGCGCCCACTCCGTCACCCTGCGAGCGGTGGACATGGTCGGGAACGTTTCAACGACCGTGACCAACTTCACCGTCGCCGATCCGACGGCACCGACCGTGGTGGTCGAACATCCCCAGAACGGTCGCATCTACACGGACATCGCCGACTGGTATCTGTTCGCGCGCCACAGCCCGGGCGTCCTTGAGTGTCGGATTCGTCCCGCGGCCTTCGCACCCTGCGGCGCACACTCACCGACCGGCGCGGCCTGGCCGGACTCGGCAGCTTGGGGCAGTTCGCACCCGCAGGCCAACGGCGACTACATCCAGGACGTGCGCGTGACCGACCCCGAAGGTCGTCAGACAACCGCGACCTCAATT
This sequence comes from Thermoleophilaceae bacterium, assembly GCA_016463365.1. The sequence goes on from JAEMRJ010000150.1 coordinate 3,082, forward strand.
TTTCGCATCGCCGACACGACGCCGCCCGACGCCTATCCGATCTGGCCGCTGATCGATCAGTCCCCGCGCGTCTTCGCGTTGCTCTTTTCGGACTACGGCGAGCGTTGGCGCTGCACGATCTCGATTGATGGCGCCCCGTACAAGCTTTGTGGCTGGGGCGTGCCGCACCGCGCGCCCGACCTCCTGCAGGAGGAATGCGGCCCGCACACGTACTCGATCCGTCTGGAAGACGGAGTCGGAAATCAGCAGACGATCGCGCGCAGCATCAATGTGGTCTCGCGCGCCTGCGCGCCGCCTCCCGCACCGCCGAGCGGCCCCGGACTATCCGGCCCGACCGGTTCCCCCGGTCCAACAGGCTCCACCGGCTCGACGGGCGGCACCGGCGGCACGGGCGCCTCCGGCCCGACAGCAACGTCCACCGGATCCACGCTGATCCGGCTCAATCGTCCGGTCGTGACCTACCGCAAGAACCGCCGCGCGCGCATCACGATCTCTGGTTCGCTCGTGGGCGACTGCACCGGCACGACCAGGCTGAGCGTCCGGCTGCGTGGGAAGAAGCGGATCGGACTGAGGCCGCAACTGCGAGCCGCCGGCTCCAGTTGCACGTTCAGCGCCACGCGGCGCGTGTCCGTGTGGCGGATCGCGGGACTGCGCACAAAGGTCGTCGCTGAGTTCAGGTCAGCGTCCGGGACGACAAGGGCCTCGCGCAACTTCCGCGCGCCCGCGCGCTGAAACTCAGCGCCCGCGGATCCGGACAACCGTCCACTTCCGTCAACCCTCGTGTTATAGTCGATTGTTCGAACGCCTATATCCGCAGCCGCGCAATGGTGCCTAACGCACATTGTCCGGGGTCCGTGAGGGTTCGGTGCATATTTTCAGGGCCTTCGCCCTGAATCGTTTTCCCCCGAAGAATCCAGCTTTGAACAATGACTCACGCCCGGCAAGCGTGAATCCATACTTTCGCCAGCCACCCGACCCAGGAGTTGTTTCACCTTGGCATCTGCGCCTGCACCTCGTACACGTCGCACCTTCGCGCGTCTCGACAAGAAACTCGATGTACCCAACCTGATCGACATCCAGAAGCAGTCATTCGACTGGCTTGTGGAGCCGAAGAAGGGTGGCCTCCGCGAGACGATCAACGACGTTTCCCCGATCGAGGACTACACCGGAAACCTCGGCGTCGTCTTCGGCGACATCAAGTTTGAAGAGGCCGTACACAGCATCGCTGAGTGCCGCGAGAAGGACCTCACCTACTCGCGCCCGC
>JAEMRJ010000151.1 GCA_016463365.1 Thermoleophilaceae bacterium
GTGGCGGGTTGCGGCATGGCGGGAATGATAGGCAGGTTTGGGCCGGTCTACAACAGGAAATTTGCCGATTCACCTCGACCTAAGGTTGAGGTTCACGCGAGTTCACCGTTGCTTTACCCCCGGATCGTGGCCGGAAGGCACCCGGGCTGCGCTGTCAGACCGGAGTTCCGGCTTCGACCGACCTTGCGACCAGCTCGGCCGAGATTCGATTGCCGGCGGACGGATCGCGAAAATTTTCTGTTCCTACCGCAACGAGTGTTGCGCCGGCGGCCAGCAGTGCCTGCGCGTCGCGACCGTTTTCGACCCCGCCCATGCCGACCACCGGCACGCGAACGCTCGAAGCTACGCGGACCACCTGTCCAAGGGCGACAGGCCGTACTACGGGGCCCGAGATGCCGCCGCTGCCGGCGCCGAGCCATGGCTGGCTGGTACCGGGCGCGAAAGCCATCCCGGGCAGCGTGTTGATCAGCGAGACTGCGTCCGCACCGGCGCGCTCGGCCGCCAGCGCGACCAGATCGGGCCGCGACGTTGAGGGCGCGAGTTTGGCGATCATCGGTTTGTCTGAATGCGCTCGGAGCTGGCTCATCATCGCCTCGCACTCGACAGGATCCGAGCCCACGATGTTGCCGGTCTTGACGTTCGGGCAGGAGAAGTTCAGTTCGAAGGCTGCGATCTCTTCGCAGCGGTCCAGCGTCTGCAGGATGGTCACAAGTTCAGCAGTGCTGAATCCCATCACGGAGACGATCAACGGCGCAGGGAGCGACGCATACTGCGGCAGATCTTCCTCGGCGAATCGCGTGAGCCCCTTGTTCGGGAGCCCGATCGAATTGATCATGCCCTGCCCGAGCTCCCAGATCCGCGGCGGGGGGTTCCCGGCGCGCGGCTCGAGCGTGATCGTCTTTGAGACGTAGGCAGAAAATGGGAAGTTGCGTTCGAACGCGTCACCGAAAACCTGCCGGGCAGCCAGCGCGTCATAGGTGCCCGAAGCGTTGATCACGGGGTGCTCCAGCGCAATTCCGCAGAACTCGACGGCCATCAGTGCGCCACCCCTGGAGCGATCGCCGTGTCGAGCTCCTCACCGGCAAGTACCGGGCCGTCAACGCAGAGACGGCTGAAGCCGTTCCTGGTCGGAACGACGCAGCCGTAACACGCTCCAAAGCCGCAGGCCATTCCCGACTCCATAGCCAGCTGAGCGGGAACCTCCAGCTCAGCGCACAGCGCACGGACGGCTTCGAGCATCGCCGGTGGCCCGCAGGCGTAAACAATGGAATCCCCGTGCTTGTTCAGATGCGGCGCGACAAGGTCGGTCACGTAACCCCTGTGCCCGGCCGATCCGTCCTCGGTGGCCAGCTGGTGTTCGAGGTCATAGAGCGCAGCTGCGGATGCGTGCTCGCCTGACCGCATCCCGACGAACGTCGTCGAGCGCACACCGTCGAGGTTGCGCAACTCGTCGTCCAGTGCGACGATCGGTGCCAGTCCGATTCCGCCCGCGATCAGGACCGGCCAGCGGTCTCCGACCAAGGCGAAACCATTGCCGAACGGGCCGGTGATCAGAAGCTCGTCACTGACGGCGACTTCCGTCAGGCGACCGGTGCCCGGGCCGACCCCTTCAAACAGAAAGTCGAGCGCGGCCCCGTCGTCGCCCGGGACTGCCCGGGCAAAAGAAAGCGCGCGCGGCAGATAGGGCCGCCCGTCCGCACCCCCGCCCCAGCCTGCGGGCGTCATCAACATGTAGAACTGCCCGGCCAGCGGTACCGGACCGCCGCGATCAAGCGCCGTCAGGGCCACGTAAGGACCAGCCGTGCGCCGCGCCGTCACGATTACCGAACGGCGCCCGAAAGGAGCCTGAGGCCGTACAGGGGCGGTCAAGCAGTCGCCCCTTCGGGGCTTCGCGACGCGTGGAGCTCCTGTAGCGAGCGCACTTCGTCTCCATGGACGCGCATCGCACCGATGGCGCGGGCCGCAGCGCTCGCACCGGTCATCGTCGTGATGCAGGGAATTCCACGGGCGGTGGCAGCAATGCGAATCTCGTAGCCGTCCGCGCGTGCGCCACTGCCCGAGGGAGTGTTGACCACAAGCTGGACATCACCGCGCTCGATCCACTCGACGACGTTGTTCGATCCTTCACCGATCTTGTTGATCGCCTCGACCGGGATGCCCATTCGCCGGACCGAGCGTGCGGTACCACCCGTGGCGATGATCTTGAAGCCAAGGTCGTGCAGGCTCGCGGCAAACTGCGTGGCCGCCGGCTTGTCGCGGTCATGCACGGTGATGAATACCGTTCCGGCGTCCGGCAGCGCGGCCCCGGCTGCCGCCTGAGCCTTGCCAAAGGCCGTCGGGAAGTCGTCAGCAATACCCATGACCTCGCCCGTTGAGCGCATCTCCGGGCCGAGCATGGCGTCGGCGCCCGGGAAGCGCTGAAACGGAAGCACTGCCTCTTTGACGCTGACGTGGTCTGTCCCGCCTTCGGGCACGTCAATGTCTGCCAGTCGTTCTCCGAGCATCAGGCGACAGGCGATCTTGGCCAGTGAAATGCCGGTCGCCTTCGAGACGAAGGGAACAGTTCGTGACGCCCGCGGATTGGCCTCGATCACATGAACCTCATCGCCCATGACCGCGTACTGGATGTTGATCAGGCCGATCACGCCAAGTTCGAGAGCGATCGTGCGCGTGTGCCTGAGGATCGTCTCGTAGGCCTCGGGGCCGATCGACATCGCCGGGATCACGCAGGCAGAATCGCCAGAGTGCACGCCGGCCTCTTCGACATGTTGCATCACGGCGCCGATCTTGACGATTTCGCCGTCACAGAGCGCATCGACATCGATCTCGATCGCATCCTCGAGGAAGCGGTCGATCAGCAGAACCTGTTCGCGCTCGCCGTCGGGTGCCTTCTCGTCCAGGCCCAGCGATGCGGCCTCGACGCGCAGGTAGTCCTCAAGCTGCTCGTGGTCGTAACAAATCATCATCCCGCGACCACCGAGCACATACGACGGGCGGATCAGCAGCGGAAAGCCGACGCGTTCTGCCATCAGGCGCGCTTCGTCTGAACTCTTGGCAATGCCGTACGGCGGACAGGCGATTCCCGCCCGGTCTAGCAGCGCACCGAAGCGCTCGCGGTCCTCGGCGTGGTCGATCGCGTCGACGCCGGTGCCCAGCAGCGGCACGCCGGCATCGGCAAGCCCCTGCGCAAGCTTCAGTGGCGTCTGGCCGCCGAACTGAACTATTACGCCTTCGGGCTTCTCGACCTCGACGATCGCAAGCACGTCTTCGAGCGTCAGCGGCTCGAAGTAGAGCCGGTCGGAGATGTCGTAGTCGGTGCTCACAGTCTCGGGGTTGCAGTTGACGATCACGGCGTCACGGCCGCTTTCGCGCACGGTCATCGCGGCATGTACGCAGCAGTAGTCGAACTCGATGCCCTGCCCGATGCGGTTGGGGCCAGAGCCGAGGATGATCACGCTGGCGTTGTCCCCGCGATCGATCTCGTGTTTGGGGCCGTCGGGCCCGGGCTGCTCGTAGCCCGAGTAGAAATACGGCGTGCCGGCTTCGAACTCGGCGGCGCAGGTGTCGACGGCGCGATAAACCCGTTCGTGGCCGGGCTCGATCGCCGTGCCCGCTTCGACCAGCTCGACGAACTGACGCAGGTACCAGGGGTCGATGTTGCTTGAAGCGTTGATCTCTTCGATCCCTGCGCCCTTGCGGATCGCCTCAAAGAGCACCTCGTAGCGGTCGGCCGTCGGTCGCTTGAGCAGCTCGAGCAGTTCTTCCTTGGGCTTGTCCAGCACCGGGGGCCGGTCCAGCTCGCGCGAGCGCCAGGCCTTCTCGAAGGCCTGCTTGAAGGTCGGGGCGATCGACATCGCTTCGCCGACCGATTTCATCTGGCTGGTCAGGCCGTCGTCAGAGCCCGGGAACTTCTCGAAGGCAAAGCGCGGCCACTTGACGACCACGTAGTCGAGCGCCGGCTCGAAGGACGCGACGGTCTTGCCGGTGATGTCGTTGGGGATCTCCTCGAGCGTGTATCCGACTGCCAGGCGTGCGGCGATCTTGGCGATCGGGAAGCCGGTGGCCTTTGACGCCAGCGCCGATGAGCGCGAAACGCGCGGGTTCATCTCGATCACGACGATGTCGCCGTTCGCAGGGTTCACTGCGAACTGCACGTTCGAGCCGCCGGTCTCGACGCCGATCGCGCGGATGATCGCGATCGCCTGGTCGCGCAGCTCCTGGTACTTGTCGTCGGTCAGGCTCTGCTGCGGGGCGACGGTGACAGAGTCGCCGGTGTGCACGCCCATCGGGTCGATGTTCTCGATCGAGGCGATGATCACGACGTTGTC
>JAEMRJ010000152.1 GCA_016463365.1 Thermoleophilaceae bacterium
GCGTCGATCTCGTCCATGAAGATGATGCAGGGGTTGTTCTGCTTGGCCTGCTCGAAGAGGTCGCGGACGCGGCTTGCGCCGACGCCGACGAACATCTCGACGAAGTCCGATCCTGAGATCGAGAAGAACGGCACGCCTGCCTCGCCGGCGATCGCGCGGGCGAGCAGCGTCTTGCCGGTGCCGGGCGGTCCGTAGAGCAGAACGCCCTTGGGGATCCGAGCCCCCAGCGCCTGGAAACGGCGCGGGTCCTCGAGGAACTCTTTGACTTCCTGGAGCTCCTCGACGGCTTCATCCACGCCGGCCACGTCCTTGAACGTGATCTTCGGGGTGTCTGCAGTCATGCGCTTGGCGCGGCTCTTGCCGAAGCTCATCACGCGCGAGCCACCTCCGCCCTGCATACGGCCGAAGATGAAGAGCCAGAAGGCCAGCAACAGCAGAATCGGAAGGAACAGCGTGAGCAGGCTTCCGATCGAGTTACGGTTGCTCGGGCGGACGTCGAAGGTGAGGTTCTTTATGCCCTGCTTCTTCTGCTGGGCCTGAATGTCCTTGGTCAGCTGAGTTGCGAACTCAGGGGGGTAGGCCGTCTTGTAGGTGCGCTCATCCTTTGGGACGTCTTCCTGGCGCGTGACCTGGAGGCCGTTGTTGGCCGTGTCCATGACGACTTTCTGGACCTCGCCGGCGGCGAGCTGCTGGTTGAAGTCGCCAAAGGACTGCGACTGCTTGTCGGGCGTCGGAGCGATCAGCCTTGTCACCAGAAAGACGACAAGAATGAGGAAGAGGATCGGGACTAGCGCCCGTTTGAACATTGGATTCATAAGCTGGAAAACCTTGAAAAATGCAGGCTACCAGTGATTCGGTATCTGACGGCTAGGTCTTGAGCGCCGCAACGTAGGGAAGGTTGCGGAGCTGCTGCGCGTGGTCCAGGCCGTAGCCCACGACGAACTTGTCAGGTATCTCAAAACCGACGTAACGGAGGTTTGGATCGACCTTGAAGCGAGTGGGCTTCACGAGCAACGAGCAGACTTCGAGCGAGGCTGGATTGCGCGAGCCGAGGTTTTTCATCAGGTACGAAAGTGTCAGGCCGGAGTCGACGATGTCCTCGACGATCAGGACATCGCGCCCTTCGATCGGCGTGTCAAGGTCCTTGAGGATTCGCACGACGCCCGAGGACTCTGTGCTTGATCCGTACGAAGAGACGGCCATGAAGTCGAGTTCGCATTCGATCTCGAGTTGGCGCATCAGGTCCGAGAGGAAGAAGACCGCGCCTTTGAGCACGCCGACCAGCAGAAGGTTCTTGCCGGCGTAGTCCTCGTTGATCTGCGTCGCGAGCGTGCGGATGCGCTGGCGCAGGTCATCCGACTGCACGAGAATCTCGCCGATCTGTTCACTGGCCAGCACTTACGGGTCAGTGTAGGACGCGGGCGCGCCCGCGCTGGATCGCAAGTCGCGCACCCTCGACCTGCAACTCGCGGAGCTCGCCGGAGCGACCAAGGCGCAGGGCTTCATCGAGCACGCGCGCGGCCTTGGGCACCGGCACAGGCCGCCGTTCCTCGACGTATCTGCGCAGCACCGCTCCGCCGAGGGCCGGGGGCAACTCGGCCAGGCCGTCGAGGTCGAGCGCGCCGTCGTCCGTGGTGAGCCCGGCGGTCAGGCCGTCCACCACTTCGCCGAGCTCGGCCCCTTCGACGCGCAGATCCTCAGCGGTCTGAAGCAGATTGTTGATTGCAGCCGGATGCAGCGCTTCGGCATCTGCCAGCAGGCGCCGCGCCTTCACGCGGGCAAATCGATCGTCTTCATTTGTTGCGTCCTCGCGCCAGATTTCGCCCTGGCCGACGAGCCACCCACGCAGCTCTGCGCGGCGCAGATTGAGCATCGGCCGCACGATCCGGCCGCGACGCGCGGACATCCCCTGAAGGGCGCGCCGGCCCGGCGATGCGAAGAGCCGGTAGAGAATTGTCTCGGCCTGATCGTCGGCGCTGTGTGCGACGGCGACAACGGCGTCCTCGCCGCGTGGCTGCGCCATTTCCTCGGCCGCCGCGTAGCGCAGATCACGCGCCCAGTCCTGAAGATTTCCGCCCTTGTGAGCGGGCGCCCGGCGGACCTCGATCGGCACCGAAAAGCGCGCACAGAGGTCACGGCAGAAGTCTTCATCGGCCTCGCTCTGAAGGCCCCGCAGGCCGTAGTTCACGTGGAGCGCGATGAGCTGTCCCGGCGCGTAGATCCGCGCCATTGCGAGCAGCAGCGCGGTCGAATCTCCCCCGCCCGAAAGCATGACAATTGCAGGGTTTTCAGCCGGATCGGCACCAAGCGAGACGAGCGCCTCGCGGACGACCCTTTCGACCTCGATCTCGTTGGCTGAAGCTTTTCGTTGATCCATCGAACAAACGTCCATAGAACACGTGTCCATCTATCCCGACCCTTATAGGGAGTCACGCGCGCGTGCACGACAACACATTCGTGCACGGTGTCAGCACAGTATCCCGCAGCAGCGGAACGATTCGCCTTCTCGGCGTCGTTGTGCTGCTCGCAGCCGGGCTGACCGCCATGCTCGCCGTCGCATCAGCCGCAGGCGCAGCAGTCGACACCACAGCCGCGCCCACGCAGTTGATCGTCGGATTCGCCAACGGCACCTCGCGCTCGGAAAGCAGCTCGATCATCAACGACACCGACGCATCGATCGTGCGTCGCCTTCCGGGCGGATCTGCCCTGATCGATGTCGAGCCGGGCGCAGACATCGCCGGCGTGGCAGATCAGCTCGAGGCCGAAGACGATGTGCGCTACGCCTCGCCGAACTTCACGGTTCGCGCCTCGGCGGTTGCCGCAGACCCGTTGATCGCCGACGGCAGTGCCTGGGGCCTGATGCGGGTCCACGCTCTGAACGCCTGGCCTTCGGCCGACGGCAGCGGCGCGGTTGTCGCGGTGCTCGACAGCGGCGTCAACACCGCAAACCCCGACCTCGCGGCGAACCTCTGGACCAATTCCGGCGAGATCGCAGGCAACGGCGTCGACGACGACAACAACGGATTCATCGACGACGTCAACGGCGCAGACTGGGTCGAGCGTGACGGCACCCCCAACGACGCCGGTGGCCACGGCAGCCATGTCGCCGGAACGATCGCAGCCTCCGCCGGAAACAATTTCGCAGCGTCGGGCGTGGCGCCGGGCGCGCGGATCATGCCGCTGCGCTTCCTGGACGGCAACGGCGCGGGAACCGTCGCCGATGCGATCGCCGGTATCGACTACGCGATCAGCAACCGCGCCGACGTGATCAACGCCAGTTGGGGCGGCCCCGACTTCTCGCCGCCGCTGCGCGACGCGATCGCGCGCGCCGGCGCCGCCGGCCTCACGTTCGTCGCCGCCGCCGGCAACGACGGACTCAGCAATGACTCATCCCCCACCTACCCGGCCGCCTTCAGCCTCCCGAACCTGATCGCTGTCGCTGCCAGCGACCGGCGCGACAGGCTCGCGAGCTTTTCGAACTACGGCAGCGGCGTCGACGTTGCCGCCCCGGGCGTCGAGATCGTCAGCACCGAGGGTGTGGGCGTGGCCTACATGAGCGGCACCTCGATGGCCGCGCCGCACGTTGCCGGCATCGCCGCCCTGGCGCGCAGCTTCAAGCCGGGCCTTGCCCCGTCGACGGTGATCTCATCGATCAGGTCGGGCGCCCAGAAGAGCTCGGCGCTCACCGGCAAGGTCAAGACCGGCGGCGTCGCCGACGCAGCCGGCACGCTCAACGCGCTCGGCGCGGGCATCACGTCCACAGGCACCGGCGCATCCCCCGGCGAGTTCAAGCTGCGCAAGCCCGGCAAGCACGTGAGGATCCGCGGCAAGCGAGGCACGGTGCGCTTCAGCTGGAGCAGGGCCAGCGACACCGACCTGATCGGCTATGACGTGGTTGTCAACGGAAAAGTCCGGGCGCAGGTCCGCGGAACGCACGCCCGCATCAAGGTTCCGGCGGGCAGGCTCAAGTGGAGCGTCGTGGCGATCGACGCCGAGGGCAACACCACCACGGCGACGAAGTCGTCTTCGAGCAACGGGCGTATCTCGGTGCTCAGCGCAAAGAAGCGCCGCTAGCGCCAGGGCTAATCGCGAGGCTCGACGCGGAAGAGCTCGACGACGTCGTCGAAACCCTTCAGCCGAACCTTTCCGATCGACACGAAGCGCAGGCCCAGTGCCTTGCGGTTCTTCACGCGCTCCTTGACCTGTTCGGTTGCGAGCACTTCGCCGACGTCGGTGCGGTTGAGCACGCGGGCGGCCATGTTGATCGCGCCGCCGAAGTAGTCGCCGTCGCGGTAGAGCGCCTCGCCGAAGTC
>JAEMRJ010000040.1 GCA_016463365.1 Thermoleophilaceae bacterium
TCCAGCCGGCGACGATCAGCTTGGGCTTGCGCTCCTCGGCGATCTTGGCGACGTCTTCCATGTGGATCCGGTAGTCGTCCTTGCGCACGCCGTAGGCCGCGATGTCGTAGAGGCGACCGGAAACGTTGATCTTCATGCCGTGCGAGAGGTGCCCGCCGTGTGAAAGCTCGAGGCCAAGCAGCGCCTCGCCCGGTTGGAGAAGTGCGTGGTAGACGGCGGTGTTCGCCTGCGCGCCTGAGTGCGGCTGCACATTGGCGAACTCTGCTCCGAAAAGCGCCTTGGCGCGGTCGATCGCCAGCTGCTCTGCGACGTCGACGTGCTCGCAACCACCGTAGTAGCGCCTGCCGGGGTAGCCCTCTGCGTATTTGTTGGTCAGAACCGAACCCTGCGCCTCGAGGATCGCGCGCGGGACGAAATTTTCGCTGGCGATCATCTCGAGCGTGTTCTGTTGGCGCCCGAGCTCGTCACTCAGCACCTGAGCGATTTCCGGGTCGACCTCTTCGAGGGGGGCGTTGAAAAAGTCTTCTGGCAGTTCGCTCACGAGTGGATCTCCTTGGCCGATGCTTCCGTGGTGTTGTGTCCCTCGACCAGCGCGATTTTGTCCACGCGCCTCTGGTGGCGGCCGCCCTCAAACTCGGTCGAGAGAAAAGTGTTGACAATCTCGATCGCGGCGTCCGAAGCGGTGGTGCGCTCGCCCAGGGTGACGACGTTTGCGTCGTTGTGCTGGCGGCTCATGGCCGCCTCTTCGGAGTCGTGGGCGTGGACCGCGCGCACGCCGTCGACCTTGTTGGCAACGATCGAGACGCCGACCCCACTGCCGCATATGAGCACGCCGCGCTCGGCGTCGCCGACGGCGACCGCACGGGCTGCCGGTTCGGCGAAATCGGGGTAGTCCACGGAGGCTTCCGATTCCGTGCCGAAGTCCTTGACATCGTGCCCCTCGGCCCGCAGTGCAGCGGCGATCTGCTGCTTCAGCTCGAAGCCGGCGTGGTCGGATGCGATTGCGATCTTCACCCCCTCACCGTAGCAACGGAAAGGGTCGGGCAATCACGGCGATTTCAGGCGCTTTTGAGCGCCTCGAGGTCGTTGATGGTCTGGCGCACGAACTCGTTGCGGTCGTAGACCTTGATGCCTGAGTCCATCTCGTCGTGCATGCGCTTGAGCGCGAGCTTTGCGTTGTCGACGACCTGGTGGGGGTCGATCGTTTCGTCGTCATACGCGGCGATACCCACTGAAACAGTGAGCGGACGCGTGACGTGTGCATTGTCGCTGTGCCCGCAGCTCTGGAAGAAGAAGCGCTCACAGGCGCGATCGCATCCGATGGTCGCACCCTCGGCGATCGTGTCGACAAGCAGCACGGCGGCCTGATGATCTCCTACGCGACCCAGCGTGTCGGTGTTGCGGATCGACTCATCGAGCGACTCCGCCAGCAGCTTCATTCCATTGGTCTTGTCGGCTTCACTGAGCAGGTCGTAGTTGTCGATTTCGAACACGGCGATCGCGTAGCGCTGGTTGGTGCGTTTGGTGCGCGAGTGCTCAGCAAGCAGGCGCTCGTAGAAGAGGCGTTCGTTGGGCAGGCCGCTGATGAAGTCAACGCGCTGCTCGGAGGCGATCTTCACGAAGACCTCGCGCTCTTTGGACTGGATGGCAAGACCCACCGCGACGAATGCCATTCCAAGGCATGCTCCGGCCAGGAAGACCGCCTCGTTGTCGACAGCAATTCCTACGCCGAAGCCCAGTGCGGTGCAGATCGCGGCTCGCGTGTATGTGGTCGCAGAGCGCGAACTGAAGCCGTCCCCTGCCCGCCGAGCGCCAGAGATCCCTGCGATCGCAGCAACTACTGCGAAGCCAAGTGCAACGAAATGAGCGATCGAATCTTGCATGCGGTGGACTAGTGAGCTGGGCTGGACCGATACGGGCACGTGGAACTGCGTTCATCCACGTACATTCAGTTATCGGCTGCTGCGCGCAAACCTCAACCCCTGGATGAACGATTTCTATGGCTCCAAAGAACCGAAGCGAGGATCACCAGCCAGCGTCGACATACCGCTGCAGCGAGGCGAGCCCGGCCCGCTTGATTGCGGCATCAGAGCGATCCGTCCAAGCCCTTGCGTCGCTTCCGCCATACAACGCCATGAGCACCGGCTCGCCGGTCAGTGGTTGCATGTTGTACCACTCGAAGCGAATCCCGCCAGCGCTGCTGAGGGTGCTCCAGACCTCGGCCTCTTCGCGCCAGAACGGCTCGTCGAAGCGCAGCCAGAGCTTGTCCAGGAGTCCCATGCGCAGGCGTGAAACTGCACGGCGATGACCGATCGGCAACGCGGGGTCAAAAGCGATCCGCCCCGCCCTGAGCACGCCCAACGGCACGGTCACGACAACACGATCAGCCGTCAACGAGTCGAAATCCTCGATGTCGAGTCGAATCGATCTCGCGGAACGATGGACGCTCCGAACGACTCGACCGGTCTGCACATCCAGGCCTTTGGCGAGTTCGGTCGCGAGCGTCCCGTAGCCGCCGAGCACGATCAGGTCGTCGCCCTCGGTGCCTTCCGAGAATCCCCACCACGCCGAGATCTCGGAGTTGGACGCTCCGTATTCGGTGGCGACTTCGCTGTAGGTGTATGCGGCCAGGACCCGTGGATCGACCTTCTCGCCTGCGCCGCTCCTGGAGAGAGCCCGCGCCAGCGACCGGTCGCGGTCCCGGCCGTCAGCCCAGTCGATGGCGTATTCGACAGCGTCTTCAGCTGGAGAGAACAGGCGCTCGGGGTTCTTGACGCGGCGATCATCCGCCCCCAGAACTGCTCTTGTGTAGTCAAAGGGCGCCGTCTTCACGCCGAACCTGGCAAGACGCTCGTCGAGATCTGATGCCGCGGTGCCCTGGACCCAGTTTGCTCCGCGCTCGACCGGAAACGACCAACCGGCGGGCTGCACGGTGTCGACGCGTCCGCCGACGCGGTTACGCGCCTCCAGGACGGTCACCTCGAACCCCGAACTTCGGAGGATGCTCGCCGCCGTGAGTCCTGACATCCCCGCTCCGATCACGACGATCCGCTCACCAGCCGCAGCCTCCGCGCGAACCTGATCGGCGGCCCTGCGGCCCGAGGCGACCGCGCCATGGACTGTTGCCGGGTTCTGCCGAGCCGTGGCTTCGCCGGCAAAGAACACGCGACCACCGACAGGAACGGCGAGCGCTCTGCGGTCGGCAGGCGTTGCGCCGACCGGAAGGAAGCTGTATGAGCCCGACGACCATGGATCCGCGGCCCAGCGAGTGCGCACGAAATCAGTCGGTTGTGGAACACGCCGGGAAGCCCCCGCGGTCTGGAGCGACGCCAGCTCCGTAGAGCCACCGTCAAGACGGGCGTAGCGCGCGGCCAGCAGAACACCGACCCCTGCGCCACCGATTGTCAACGCTTTTCGGCGAGTGAATCTGCGATCAGGGTTGGACATTGACCGGGCTCACCGCCTGATCTTCGGGTTGCGGCGGGAAGCCGATCAATTCGCTGATGCGAGCACTCGTGCGCGGCATCGGAGCCCTCAGCAGCTGCCAGTTTCCGTGTTCGAGCCCTGAGACGTCCGCGACGGTCGAGCCGTAGCCGAGCAACGGGCCGCCGTCGATCACCAGGTCCACCCCGGCGAGGATCGCCGGATCGATGTCCTCGATCGCTGTCGCATCCGGCGCGCCGCTGATGTTGGCGCTGGTCTGCATGACCGGGACCTGCACGGTGCCGAGCGGCTCGATCGCCCGGCCGAGCTTCGGTACGCGGAGTCCGAGCTTCTCGGGAGTACCGGCGCACGCAGGGAGGAAGCGGTTGCCTCGATTGGCCACGACCAACGTGAACGGGCCGGGAAAGAGCTGCTCGACGAGATTCAATGTTGCGACGTCGAGGTCATCGCCGATGTCCGCGAGCAGGTGCTCGAGCGAGAAGTACATGACGGCCGACGGCTTCTTCGGCGGCCGGCCTTTGAGCTCGTGAATGCGTTCGACGGCCTCGGCGTTGTCCGGGTCGCAGGAGATTCCGTAGAGCGTGTCGGTCGGAAAGACTGCAATCTCCCCGTTCTCGATCGTCGCCTGAAAATCCGCTCCGGTATCTGAATTCATTGCTGTCACCTGCGTTTCCTCCCGCTGACCACTCGCTCGATGCCGTTCAGATCCTCGTGCCTTGCTGTGTCGACAAACCCCGCGGCGCGCAGAATCGCCTCTGTTTCAAGAGCTTGATCTTGGCCGATCTCCAGCGCGATCGTGCCACCGGGCTTGAGCTGAGCCGGCGCGGCGACGGCCAGCCTGCGCACGAGCTCGAATCCGTCCGGGCCGCCGTCCAGGGCCAGGCGTGGCTCGAAGCGCGCGACCTCGGCCTGGAGACCGTCGATCTCGTCGGCGACCACGTACGGAAGGTTGGCGACGATCGCGTCGAACACTCCCTCGATTTCGTCGAGCAGGTCCGACTCGAAAAAGGTCACCCGGCCGGCTGCACCGAGGGCGTCGGCATTCGCGCGTGCGACGGCCAGCGCGTCCGCTGAAATGTCAGCCGCGGTGATCGTCGCGTCGGGCAACTCGTCGGCGAGCGCGAGCGCGACCGCGCCGCTGCCGGTGGCGACGTCGAGGATGCCGCACGGGCGATCGACCTTGGCGACGGCGACCAGAAGTTCGGTCTCCGGGCGCGGGATCAGCACGCGCGGGTCGACGCGCAGCTCAATGCGACGAAAGCCCTGACGGCCGGTGATGTAGGCGAGCGGTTCACGTTCGGCGCGGCGGCTCAGCCACGCTTCATAGAGCTCGGCTCCTGCGAGCGGATCGACCAGTCCGGCGACGATCTCGGACCGCGTGACTCCCGCCGCCGCGGCAAGCAGGAGCTCGGCGTCAAGGCGCGCGGTGTCAATGCCTGCGGCGGCCAGGCGGGACTCGCCGTCGTCGATCAGAGCACGGGCAGTTGCAGAGGCGGCCATCGTGGGCGCGGTCAGCTGGTGCTGCCGGTCTGCGCCTCGAGCATCTGGCGCTTCTCGTCGGCCTGCAGCGCGCTGGTGAACTCGTCGAGTTCGCCGGCGAGCACTGCGTCGAGATTGTGTGCTGTCAGCTTGATCCGGTGGTCGGTCACGCGGCCCTGCGGGAAGTTGTAGGTACGGATCTTGCCCGAGCGCTCGCCGGTGCCGACCTGCGCCTTGCGTTCGGCGGCGGCGGCGGCGTGCTGCTCTTCAAGGGCACGTTCGAAGAGTCGTGCGCGCAGCACGCGCATCGCCTTCTCGCGGTTCTGCAGCTGCGACTTCTCGTCCTGCATCGAGACGACGACGCCCGTGGGCTTGTGCGTGATACGTACAGCGGAGTCGGTGGTGTTGACCGACTGACCGCCGGGCCCAGAGCTGCGGTAGACGTCGATCTGAAGATCGTTCTGATCGATCTGCACATCAACCTCATCGGCCTCGGGCATAACTGCGACCGTTGCCGTGGAAGTGTGGATGCGACCCTGTGATTCGGTCTCGGGCACGCGCTGGACGCGATGCGTGCCGCCTTCATACTTGAAGATGCTGAAGGCGCCGTCGCCCTTGATCGCGAGCGTGTAGTGGCCGCCGTCGTCGGCCTCGATCAGCTCGGACTTGAAGTTCAGGCGCTCGGCGTAGCGCGTGAGCATGCGGTAGAGATCGGCGGCGAAATTCCCTGCCTCTTCCCCGCCGGTGCCGGGACGAAGTTCGATGATCACGTCCTTGTCGTCGTTGGGGTCCCGGTCGATCATCGCCATGCGGATCTCTTCTTCGAGTTCGGAAATTCGTGCCTTCGAGGCGTCGTAGAGCTCGGCGAACTCGGCGTCCTCGTCGATCAGGTCCTTGGCGCCCTCCATGTCGGACTCGGCACGGCGGTATTCGACGACCAGTTCGTGCGCCGGCTCGAGCTGGCGGTACTCGCGTCCAACCGCGGCGTAGCGCTCCCGGTCGTTGATCACTTCGGGGTCGCTCATCTGCGCCTGCACGTCGGCGAAGCGCTGTTCGATCTGGTCTAAGAGCTGGGAGATCATGCGGCGCTCAGTCTAGGTGCGCGAGAGGCAGTGGAGGTGGGCCGCTTCGCGGCCGGACGGTGAGAAGGAGCTGTTCGGGGCTTGGGGTGGTGCTTTCCTTGACGCCGCCGGACGGGGCGGTGCCTTGGAAAGGATCTGGCTTGGAAAGGCGTTACGGATTCCCTACTACCGGCCCCAACCCCCGATGATGGGCATTTCGTAACACGTGACCGCGATCGGAGGATCGCCTTACGCGACGATTTCCATGCCGATTTCGTCGTCCTGCAACGCCTCGCGGGGATCTTCCTTCTCAAGCACAGCCTCGAGGGAGGCGATCGCCACCGCCAGCTGCTCGAGATCAGGCTCGCGCGTGGTCAGGCGCTGCAGCTGCAACCCGGGCCACATGATCGCGCGGGCCCAGGCCTTGGTGCGGTGCTTGCCGATCAGCTTGATCAGTTCAAAGGCGAGCCCGGCGACGATCGGCACCGCCAGCACTCGCGACGGGAAGAGGATGTACCACTCAGGACGGCCGAGCGGCAGCAGCACGAAGATCGAGACGATGAAGACCAGCAGCAGGAAGCTCGTTCCGCAGCGCGGGTGAAAACGGGTGAAGCGCTGGGCGTTCTCTGGGGTCAGCGGCAGGCCGGACTCGTAGTTGAAAATGGTCTTGTGCTCGGCGCCGTGATACTCGAACACCCGTCGCAGGTCCGGCAGCAGCGAGATCACCCAGAGGTAGGCGATGAAGATCGCGATGCGCATCACCTTTTCAAACAGCACGAACTGGATATCGCTGCCGTTGTCGCCCTGGACGAGACTGATGATGCCCAGCGGGAGCAGAAAAAAGAACGCGACAGAGAAGATCAGCGAGGCAGCGACCGTGAGCGCCCAGGTCATGCCGCCAATTTCTTCCTCTTCTTCGCCGAGCTGCTTGTTCGCGGCGATTCCGAGCGCCTTGATGCCGATCCCCATCGACTCGACGAGCGCGACGACCCCACGCACGACCGGCAGCTTGTAGAAACGGTTCTTCTTGACGGCGCTCTCGAAGTCGTGGACCTCGGTGTCGATCGTGCCGTCTTCTTTGCGCACGGCTACGGCCCAGTGACGGACGCCACGCATCATCACGCCTTCGATGACGGCTTGGCCGCCGACGGGAGCGTCGCGCGTTGCCGTCAGGTCGCCGCTGCCGTGGTGGACTCCTGCGGAGCCCACGTCAACGTGGCCGTCGGAGTAGCCGTTCGTTGAATCCGGCTCGGGAGCAGTGACGCTTTCGGACGCCATCTGCGCCTCAGTTCAAAAACGCTTTAGCGCTTCGCCGACTTGGCGGCGCGGCGCTGGAAGCGCTCGACGCGTCCACCGGTGTCCACGAGCTTCTGCTTGCCGGTGTAGAACGGGTGGCACTCTGAGCAGAGTTCGACGTGCAGCTCTGACTTGGTCGAGCGCGTGGTGAAAGAGTTCCCGCAGCTGCAGGTGACTTTCGCTTCAAGGTATTCGGGGTGGATCTCAGTCTTCATGATCCACGGGAGCTTAGACGGTCCTCAGCGTGCAGCGATCAGCGGCAGCGAGCGATCGGAAACGGTGTGCGCGTGTGCTGCGGAAAACGGACGATTGTGCGCAGCGGATCGATCACGGCGCGAGCGCTGACCGCGCATGCGGGCGCCCTCAGCGCAATGTCAAGACTCTGCCCGGGGCCGATCGAATCAATCGGTGCGATCACCGGCGCCAGCGAGTCGACGTAGATGGCGATCGGCACGTTCGCCGCCTCGGACCCTCCGTCGTTGACGACAGTCACCGTGTGCAGCAGGTCGGTCGTTCCGACGACCGGCACAGCAGTGACGTTCGTGAGCTTCAGCTTTGGGAGCTTGTGACGCTGTTTGCATGGATTTGAAACCAGCACGCGGCGCCATTCGACATGGCCGTCCGGGGCGGTCCAGCGAAAACTCACGCGTGCCTTGTAGGTCGCGGCGGCTTCGATGTTGGTGAGCGAGAGATCGCGCTGGTAGACGGTGGCGCTGCTGCCAGAGCTTGTCCAGTCTCCGAGCCCTTCGGCCTTCAACTTCTTGAACCGGGCGTTTTCGTTGAAGCGCTGGAGCACCTCGAAGCGCATCTGAAGATTTTGGGGCGAGCCTGTGTCCGTGAACCGTCCCATGCGCACGCGGAACGTGATCAGGCGGTTGTCGTAGTAGCTACCACTGCGGCACGTGCGCACCTTGATCGTCGCCGGCGGTTTTGCGCCTTGCACGAATGCGGCGGCGCGGGCGTCCGGGACAGTGCTCACGGCCACATCCGTGGCAGTCGCAGGCGCCGACGCGGCGATCGCGAGCGTGAGAGTGAGCGTGAGCGTTTTGAGAAGCGGGCGTTGCATTCCGTGCATCAGTAGTACTAACCACCAGGGGTCAGAGAAGTTTTGCACGCTTAACCAATAACGCCCCGCGCTGGGCGGGGCGTTTCATGGTCAGTCAGGCGTATTTCGACTCAGACGATCTGGTACAGCGGGCCGTCGCCACCCTCGGGCGGCGTGAAGCGACCACCCTTGGCCGTGATCGCGCCGCACTGCACGCAGTTGGACGGCGTGACGTGAACATTCACATTTCCGTGAGCGGGCTCGGTCTCTGGGATCTCATAGACCTGCGCGGGGCAGAGTGAGACCCAGGTCTGAGCTACCTCGCGGGGGACGTTCGTCTGGATCTTGATGTGGTTGGGAGCCGAGTCACGCGTTGCGTTACCGGACCCGAACACCGAGTCGAGCTTGCTGAACGTGAGCTCATTGTCGGGCTGGGGGTACTTGTCGTAGCGGTCGCCGATGAACATCGGCTCCTCGGCGTCAGGCACTGTGAGCCATTTTCCGAACGGCAGGTAGCCCTTTGTGGCCGTTCCCATCGAAGCGAGTGCGCCACCGACGAAGAATCCCTTGCTGAACACCTGGCGCATGTTGCGCTCGGTGTAGAGCTCGTCTCCGATGATGCCGCCCTGGACCTTCTTGTCGTACTCAGCGAAGTCGTTGGAGCCCTTCTTGAGCTGCTCGGTGATGACTTCTGCTGCGTAGATGCCGGAGTGCATCGCGTAGTGGATGCCCTTCAGGTAGGGAATGTTGACCATTCCACCAGCGTCTCCGGTGATAACAGCACCCGGCACCGAAAGCGACTTCGGCATCGAGAACCATCCGCCGGACGGGATTGTCTTTGCGCCCCAGGCGACTCGCTTGCCGCCTTCGAGGATCTTCTTCGGGAGCGGGTGCGTCTTGAACTGCTGGAGCAGGTCGTGGCAGGAGAGCGTGGCGTCGGTGTAGTCGAGGCCGATCACCATGCCGATGCAGACCTTGTCCTCGCCCATCGGGTAGATGAACGATCCACCGAACTCGTTGAAGCGAGCACCCTTGCGCAGCGGCCAGCCCATCGTGTGGATGACCTGGTCGAGCGGCTCCTTGACTTCCCAGACTTCCTTGACGCCGAGCTCGTAGCGCTGCGGCTGCTCGGGCTGGATGTCGAAGAACTCCTGGGCGGCCATCGTGAGGTGGCCGATCGTGCCTTCGGCGATGATCGTTGCCTTAGCGACAACATCAACGCCGGGCTCGAAGTTGCCCATCGGGTTACCGTCGCGGTCCTGGCCGCGGTCTCCGGTGCGGACACCGACGACTTCGCCCTCCTCGACCAGCAGCTTCATCGCTGAGGTCTCTGTGAGCACGTAGACGCCCATCGCTTCGGCCTTCTCTGCGAGCCAGCGGGAGAGCTCGGCCACCGAGGTGACGAAGTTTCCGTGGTTCTTGAAGTTCGGCGGAGGCGGCATGAGCTTGATCTTGCGCTTCTTGGTGAGCAGGTAGGTCGAGTCCTTGTGGACCTCTCCGTAGACGGGCCACTCGGATTCCGGCATGTCCGGGAAGAGCTCGCGCATCGCGCTCGGACGCATGTTCGCGCCCGAGAGCGTGTGCGCTCCGCAGGCCTTGCCCTTTTCGATCACGGCGACAGGGACCTCGCCGAGCGACTCGAGCAGCTCAGGGTCTTTCTCGAGGATCTGCATGATCTTGATGGCGGCTGCGAGGCCGGCGGGTCCACCGCCGACGATCGCAATGCCAACTTCGATCCGCTCATCCTCTGGATCGGTGGGAGCGCCAACGTACTCCGCCACCTGATCAACAGGTGGCGGGTAATCGCTGGGCTTGACGCCGTGACCGGACATGGGCTACGCGCCCTTCTTGGCCTTGATGGCCTCGGTCAGCTTCGGCGCGATGGCGTGAAGGTCGCCAACTACTCCGAGGTCACTGAATTCGAAGATCGGCGCGTTCGGGTCCTTGTTGATCGCGACGATGTTCTCTGATGCCTGCATACCGACCTTGTGCTGGATCGCGCCGGAGATTCCCAGTGCGAGGTACAGCTTCGGTGCGACGGTCTTGCCGGTCTGACCGATCTGGCCCGCGTACGGGAACCAGCCGGCGTCGACGACGGCGCGGGTCGCGGCGACGGCTCCACCAAGCGATGCCGCCAGGTCATCGGCAATCGAGAAGTTCGCTGCTTCGCCAAGGCCACGGCCTCCGGCGATCAGGATGTCGGCGTCCTCGATGTTGACGTCAGCACCCTCCTGGACTCCACGTGCGACCAGTTTGGCGCGCAGTGAAAAGTCCTTGAAGTCCACCGGTGTGTCAATGACTTCGCCAGCGGCGCCGAGTCCGTCGTTGGGCTCGAATGCGTTCAGACGCGAGACGATCACTCCGCCGTCGCCCTTGTAGGCAACGTCGACGATCGCTGAGTCCTGCAGGACCGGGCGCTCGACGATCAGCTTTCCACCTTCGGCACGGATGCCGGTGGCTTCAGCGGTGACGCCCCAGTTCATGCGAGCGGTCAGTCCAGCACCGATCTCGAAGCCGAGCAGGCCTCCGCCGAACAGCGCGTACTTGATGTCGTTCTCGCCGGCGATCTTCTCGATCGCGTCGACGACGGGCTGCGCGACGCCATCCGGGCCGGTGACCTTGAAGACCTTCGCGGCGCCGTACTTGCCGAGCTCGGCAAGCTTCGCGTCGTCAAAGCTCTCGCCGACGACCACTGCGCTGGCCTCGCCGCCGATCTCGCCGGCCAACTGCGCGGCCTTGGAGATTGCGCCGAGCGAGTTCTTGTTGAATTCGCCGTCCTTGTTCAGGACATAAACGATGATGCCTGCCATTTAGATCAGCTTCCTTTCTTCGAGGAAGGACACGATGCGTGCGACGGTGGCGTCGACGTCCGCGTCTGCGTCCTCGATGAGCTCGCCGGCTTCCTTGGCCGGGGGCGGGTTGATCGCGAGGACTTCGGTCTTTGAACCGGCCTCGCCGACCTGTGCGGGGTCGATTCCGACGTCAGCAGCCGACTTGGTCTCGAGCGGCTTCTTCTTGGCGCCCATGATGTCCTTGAGCGACGGGTAGCGCGGCTCGTTGAGTGCGTCACCCACTGAGATGACAGCCGGCAGGTCAACCTGGACCGTGTCGTAGCCGTACTCTGCCTGGCGCTTCATCGTCAGCGTCGTGCCCTCGAGCTTGAGGTCGACGACCTGGGTCAGCGACGGGAACTGCAGGTGGTCGGCAACGACGGCGCCGATCGTGTAGTTCTCGCCGTCATCCGACTGCTGTCCGAGGAGGACGAGGTCAGGTGCCTCAGACTCGAGCACCTTTGCGAGTGCGTAGCCGGTGGCGTTCACGCATGAGCCGGCGAGTACGTCGTCGGTCAGCTGGATTGAACGGTTGGCGCCCAGCGAGACTGCCTTGTGCAGCGTGCGGACGGATGAGTCGGGCCCCATTGTGACCGCAACGATTTCCTCAACCGGGGCGCCGCCTTCTTTGAGCTGCACCGCGGCCTCGAGGGCGTGCGTGTCGAATGGGTTGAGGTTCTTCTCGCCGGAACGGTCGATGCGCTTCGTGTTGGGATCGAGGCGCTTTTCGACTGCGGCGTCCGGAACCTCCTTGACAAGGACGGCGATCTTCAAGATGTCCTCCTGTTAGGGGTTCGGCCGTAACTGGGCACGGACGGATTGGTGGTCATGACAAACACTTTGCGTCTGGGTTGGGATCCAGAACAAAAGAGAGCTCTCGGGTCAGATGAAAGCCTGTGTGGTCGCGTTCCAGACGGTCGGATACGCGCGGGTGAAAGTTAGCGGGTTTACGAACGTTCATGCGGGGGTTGGCGAGTGGATATTTGGTATCCGGTCGGGCTAAGTGACTCAATAGTCACTTGCCTGAGATTGATTGTATCCCGCCTGCCGCCACCCCATGGCAGCGCTTCCACTTGCGTCCGCTGCCGCAGGAACAGGGATCGTTCCTGCCTCGCTCCGCGTCAGCGACCGCGTAGTCGGTCACCAGCTCTGAGGGCGCGCGGCCGCTTTCAAGCAGCGCCTTCATCCGCCGCATCGGAGGATCGATGTGTCGGAAAAACGCGAGATAGCCGTCGCAGAGATAGTTCAGACCTGGCTGGCCGTCGGCAGTTTCGATGAAACGATCCTTCGGGCAACCGCCGTGGCAGGCGAAACGCACGTCGCACTCAAGGCATTGCTGGGGCAGCGTGTCGCGCTTGGCTGAGCCGAAGGCGCGTTGCTGCTCCGAGTCGACAAGTTGGGCCATCGGCAGCTCGAGGATGCTTCCGAGGCGGTGCTCAGGCTCGACGAAGTGGTCGCAGGAGTAGAGGTCCCCGGTGTGCTCGAGCGCCAGCGCGCGTCCACAGGTTTCCGCGTGAACACACAGCGACGGCGGAGCGCCCACCCAGTTGCCCAGCGCGACGTCGAACATCTGCACGAACACCTCGCCGACATCGCGGCGCACCCAGTCCTCGAAGATGTCGATCAGAAAGCGGCCGTACTGCTCACCGGTGACCGACCGACCTGTCACGACATCGCCTTCCTGCCTGTAGAGCGGGCGATCGCGCCATGAGGACCATGGAACTTCACCGTCTTCGTCGGCCTCCGCGACGCGTTCAACTATCGGTATGAACTGCATGAACCGGGCGCCGAGCTGATCACGCAGAAAGGCGTAGACCTCGCGTCCGCGATCGGCGTTCCTGGCATGGATCGTGGTCAGGGCGTTCCATTCGACGCCGGCTGAGCGCAACTGATCGAGGCCGGCCATCACCTGGTCAAAGCTGCCACGTCCGCCTTTGGTCACGCGGTATGCGTCGTGAATCTCACGCGGACCGTCGATCGAGATCCCGACAAGGAAGTCGTGGCGCTTGAAGAACGCGGCCCAGGCAGCGTCGATCTTCGTGCCGTTTGTCTGGATCGTGTGGACGAGGACCTGCCCGGGCTCGGCGGCATCGGTCGCAAGCTCGACCGCCCGCTCGAAGAACTCGAGCCCCATCAGCGTCGGTTCGCCGCCCTGCCAGGCGATCTGAACCTCCGGTTGGCCGGAATGGGCAGCGATCGTCTGCGCGATGTAAGCCCGCAGGACCTCGTCGGACATGCGGAAGTCGCTGTCCGGATAGAGCATTTCCTTCGAGAGGAAGAAGCAATAGGCACAGTCGAGATTGCAGACCGCGCCCGTTGGCTTTGCGAGCAGGTGAAACGGCGCGGTGGCAGCCATGACGGCGCCCGATCCTGGACTACGCGGCGACGGCGCCGGTGATGAAGTCGACGATGTCAGTCGTCGGCGAACCAGGCGTGAAGATGCCGGCCACGCCGAGCTCCTTCAGCGGCTCGATGTCATCCGCCGGGATCGTCCCGCCGACGCAGACAAGGATGTCGTCGGCGTCCTGCTCGCCCAGAAGCCGCATGATCTTGGGCACCAGCGTCATGTGCGCGCCGGAAAGAATCGAAAGGCCGATCGCGTCGGCGTCTTCCTGGAGTGCGGTCTCGACGATCTGCTCGGGCGTCTGATGGAGGCCCGTGTAGATGACCTCCATGCCGGCGTCGCGCAGCGCGCGGGCGATGATCTTGGCGCCGCGGTCGTGTCCGTCCAGGCCGGGCTTGGCCACGACGACGCGGATCTTCTTCGAGGTGGGGGTTGCTGTTGTGGCTGTTTCGCTCATCGGAGATGCAGAGATTAGCCCCCGGGCCGTTCACAATCTGGCCCTGACGTTCAGCGAACCCTTACGGTCGCCTTCATCGTGTTGGGGTGAATCGTGCAGTAGAGGCTGTAGGTGCCCCTGCGGGTGAACTTGTGGGTGTAGTTGTAGGAACCACGCCTGGTCTGGGAGTTGAATTTGACCGGCCCGGTCCGAACGGAGACGTTGTGCCTGCGAGACGTCCCGTTCCAACGAAAGCGAACCGTGTCGTTGCGCGCGATCGAGAGTGAGGACGGTGAGAAGAAGCTGTCACCGACGGTGACGCCCCTGACTGCGCTCGCCGCGGCCTGCTGATGGTCGGCTGAGGCCGGCACCGCGGCAACCGCAAGCGCTCCGATCAGTGTGAGCAGGGCGGCGAGGGATACGGCATATGAGGTCTTGCCTGACGAATTCATGTGGCCAGTATCCAACAATCGCCATTCGCAATCTTGAACAATTGTTTACGACTTTTCGTCGTCCTCGAAGCCTGGCGGGCGATCGAGCGGATCGCGTCTTGGCTCCATCGACAAATCCTCGACCGGCTCGCCCGGCAGCAGTGGGCCTTGACCGCGCGTCGCGAGCAGCGACCAGACGATCGAGCCACCTGCCGCGAGCACGATGAAACCGAGCGATGCTCCGATCGGCACGTGGTAGATCTCGCTGATCATGAACTTGACTCCGACGAAGACGAGCACGACCGCGAGCCCCATCTGCAGGTAGATGAAGCGGTCCATCGCGTCGGCGAGCAGGAAGTAGAGCGCGCGCATGCCGAGCAGCGCGAAGGCGTTCGAGGTATAGATGATGAACTTGTCGCTGGTGATCGCGAAGATCGCCGGGATCGAGTCGATCGCGAAGACCAGGTCCGTGGCAGCTACGACAAGAATTGCTGCCGCAAGCGGGGTCGCAACCAGAACGCCGAAGATGCCCTTCTGGCCCGGCTTGCGACCTGCGTCGAACTCTTCGTGCGCGCCGACATCTTCGGGCTTGATGAAGTACTTCTCACCGTGGAACTCGTGGCTGACCGGCATCAACTTGCGCAGGAAGCGCAGGGCGAGGTTCTTTGAAGGGTCAGTTTCGCCGACGTCGTGGGTGGCCATGCGGATACCCGTGGCGATCAGCAGGATGCCGAAGAAGTAGATGACCCAGTCGTATTTTTCGATCAGCTCGGAGCCGGCAAGGATGAAGCCGGCGCGCATGAACAGCGCCATGATCAGCCCCCAGAACAGGACTCCGTTCTGCAGCTTTGGCGGAACCTTGAAATAGGCGAAGATGACCGCGAAGACGAAGACGTTGTCGACCGACAGCGCCCGTTCGAGCAGATAGCCCGCGTAGTACTCGCTGGCGCTGGTGCTGCCGAGCTCCCAGAGGACGATCAGGCCGAAGCCGAGCCCGATCGCGACCCAGAGCACGTTGGCCCAGAGCGCCTCCTTGATGTCGACCTTGTGCGCCCCCTTGTGGAAGACGAACAGGTCGAGGAATAGGAAGAAGACGACTGAGACGGCGAAGCCGATCCACAACCATGTGGGCGCGGAGGCGCCCGATGACGTCGCGGCTTCTGAGGTTTTGGCGAGGAGCATTGGCAGCGGAGGTTACGTAACCGCACCGGGACTCCGTCCGATCAGAAGACGGGAACCTCGCGATAGGTCCCAAAAACATCCTGCAGCGCGTGGACCATTTCGCCCTCGGTGGCCATCAGGCGGGCGCAGTCGAGGATCGGGTACATCAGATTCTGGTCCGTCGCTGCCGCCGCGCGCAGCGCCTTCAGCGACTCTTCGACTGCGGCAGCGTCACGCGCGGTGCGGACGGCCTTCACGCGATCGACCTGCTTGCGTTCAAGCTCGGCCGAGATGCGCAGAATTTCAGGCGAATCGTCGGTCTCGAGCTTGTATTTGTTGACGCCGACGACGATGCGCTCACCGGCGTCAACCTCCAGCTGGTACCTGAACGCCGCGTCGGCGATCTCGCGCTGCGGGAAGCCGCGCTTGATCGACTCGACGATCCCGCCGAGCTCCTCGATGCGGCGGAAGTAGTCGTAGGCGGCGGCTTCCATCTCGTTGGTCAGGGTCTCGACGTAGTAGCTGCCGCCCAGGGGGTCGGCCGTGCGCGTGACGCCGGTCTCGTGGGCGATCACCTGCTGGGTGCGCAGGGCGATCCGCACGGCGTCCTCAGTTGGAAGCGCGAGCGCCTCGTCGAACGAGTTCGTGTGCAGCGACTGCGTTCCGCCGAGCACGCCGGCCAGTGCCTCGATCGCGGTGCGGATGTGGTTGACCTCGGGCTGCTGGGCCGTGAGCGATACGCCGGCGGTCTGCGTGTGGAAGCGCATCAACATCGACTTCGGGTTCTTCGCGCCGTACGTGTCACGCAGCTCGCGCGCCCAGATCCGGCGCGCGGCGCGGTACTTGGCGATCTCTTCGAAGAACTCGATCTGCGCGTTGAAGAAGAAGGAGAGGCGCGGCGCGAAGTCGTCGACGTCGAGGCCGCGCTCAATTCCGGCCTTGACATACGCGAAGCCGTCGGCCAGAGTGAATGCCAGCTCCTGCTGGGCAGTGCTTCCCGCTTCACGGATGTGGTATCCGCTGATCGAGACCGGGTGCATCAGAGGCATCTCGCGCGTGCAGTACTCGATCAGGTCTGTGACCAGGCGCATGGCCTCGTCGATCGGGAAACACCACTCCTTCTGGGCGATGTACTCCTTGAGGATGTCGGTCTGGAAGGTGCCGG
>JAEMRJ010000153.1 GCA_016463365.1 Thermoleophilaceae bacterium
CGGTTGACGACGACGGCTTCGAGGAACTGATGGACGAGCAGCGCGACCGCGCGCGTTCAGGTTCAAAGGCCGATGCAGACAACAGCGGACACGAAGCCGTTCAGGCATTCGCGCGCGGGTCAGGTCGCCAGACAGAGTTTGTGGGTTACGCCGATCTCGAGCACGCGACCACCGTGATCTCGGTCGAGCCGCGTGCCGATGGCGAGGTGCTCCTGAAGCTTGCCGAAAGCGTCTTCTACGCCGAAGGCGGAGGCCAGGTCTCCGACCACGGCATGATCGTCGGCGACGGCGCAGCCGGCGAAGTTGTCGATGTCTACCGCGTGGGTGACGACCAGGTTGTCTCCGTCAAGGTCACCGAAGGTGAGTTCTCGCCCGGCCAGCAGGTCACAGCGACAGTCGACAAGGGCGCACGTTTTGCGACCGCGACCCATCACACCGCCACGCACCTGCTCCACGCCGCGCTGCGCGAACGCCTCGGGACGCACGTGCGCCAGGCCGGATCGGCGGTGCGCCCGGACAAGCTGCGGTTTGACTTCAACCACGGCGCGCCGATGACCGCCGAGGACATCGCGGCGGTCGAAGATCGCGTCAACGGCTGGATCGCTGAGAACCACGATGTTCATGCGGTCGTCACGACCAAGGACGCCGCAGAAGAGCTGGGCGCGATGGCGCTGTTCGGCGAGAAGTACGGCGATCAGGTACGCATGGTCGAGGTCGGCGACGGCATCGTCGCCGTCTCACGCGAACTCTGCGGCGGGACGCACGTCAGCTCGACCGGAGAGATCGGCGTTTTCACGATTTCGGTCGAGACTTCCAGCGCGGCAAACGTGCGCCGTATCGAGGCGCTCGCGGGCCCGGCCGCCGCGCGTCAGCTTCGCGCGCATGAGCGCGACCTCAAGGCGATCGCAGATCAGCTGCGCACGCGACCCGACCAGGCGCTCGGCGCGGTGGTCGACCGTGAAGTCAAGCTCAAGGAGCTTCAGAAGGCCAAGTCGGCCGGTAGCGGCGTGAGCGACGCGCAGGTCGATGAGTTCGGGGCGCAGGCAACGGAGGTCGCCGGGCTGAAATCGATCGTCGTCCAGCTCGACGGCGATGCCGTGGGCGCTGACGCGGTGAAGGACCTGCGGTCGCTCGCCGAGCGACTTCGCGACAAGTTCAGCGCTGATGTCGTCGTGATCGGCGAAACCCTGGAAGGCAAGGTTCAGATCGCCGCTGTCGCTCAGCCCTCCGCGATCGCGGCCGGCGTGAAGGCCGGAGCGCTGGCCAGGCTCGCCGCCGAAACGGTGGGCGGGGGTGGAGGAGGCAAGGACAATCTCGCGCAGGCCGGCGGCAAGGACGCGACAAAGCTCCCTGACGCGCTCGCGGCAGTACGCGACGCAGTCGCCGCCGCGGCCGGGTAGCTGCGATGCGCGTGCTCGCGCTCGATCACGGGTCCGCTCGCTGCGGCTGTGCGATCAGCGACCCGAGCGGGACGATCATCCGGCCGGTCGGCGCGGTCAGGAAGCCCGATTCAAAAGACGGCCGCGCTCAGCTCGTTGCACTGGTCTCAGAACTTGAGGCAGAGCTTGTGCTGATCGGCCTGCCACGACTCCAGAGTGGGGCAGAGGGCGAGCAAGCTGCAGCCGTGCGCTCCTTCGCCGGTAGGCTCGCCGCTGAAATCGAAGTACCGGTGGAGCTTTACGACGAACGCTTCACCACGAAGCTCGCGCAGGCAAGCCTCGCGGCTGGTGCGAGCTCCGATGAGGACTCGCTCGCCGCAGCCCACCTGCTTGAGGAATATCTAGAAATGAAGCGATCGACGAAAGAACAGACTTGAGCCCGGGCGATCGATCAGAGGAAGAGCGCGAGCGCGCGCGGCTCGAGCGCGAGCGCCGCCGCGCGGCAGAGCGCGGTGAGCCCTCGCCCGCGCCCGAGCCACAGCCGACGGTCCTGGAGCCTGAACAAGCACCGGAGATGCCCCCAACCTGGGACGGGCAGACCGAGACGCAGCATTTTGATCCCGTCTCGGCGCTCGTCGAGGAGCATCCGCAGCACCTTGCCGACCACTTCGAGCCGCCACCAGCGCCGCCGCAGAAGGTCTCGCACGCACACATGGCGCGCAACGTGCTGATCCTCGGACTCGCCGCTGTCCTGCTGCTCGGCGGGTGGTTTGCGCTGAGAGTCTTTCAACCGTTCGCCGGTGACGGCAAGGGTGAAGGAAAGATTCCGGTGACGATCCCGAAAGCAAGCAACGTCGCGGCGATCGGTGAACTGCTGGCCGCGAAGGAAGTCATCCCCAGTGCGCGTATCTTTGACCGCCGTGCGGGTTGGTCCGGGAAGTCCGAGGACTTCAAGGCCGGGCGGTACACCTTCGGCAGGGGGATGAGCTACTCGGCGGCGATCGATCTCCTGGTCTCAGGGCCGAACGCCGGCACCACGACGATCTCCATACCCGAGGGCCGCTCGCGTTGGGAGACCGCGCAACAGGTCAAGGAACTCGGCCTGCAGGGCGACTACATGGCCGCCAGTGAGTCAAGCCGCGCGATCAACCTGCGCCGCTACGGCGCGCCCAGCGGCACCGAAAGCCTCGAAGGATTTCTGTTTCCGGCCACCTACGAACTGGCCGCGGGCGCAAACGTGAACCGCCTCGTCCCGCAGCAGGTCAACGCCTTCAAGCGCAACATCGGCGAAGTCAACATGGCTTACGCGCGCAAGAAGAACCTCACAGTCTTTGATGTGGTGACGATCGCTTCGCTGATCGACCGCGAGGTCTCTGTTGCCAGCGAGCGCAAGCTGGTCGCTGCCGTGATCTACAACCGACTCAAGCAGGGGATCCCGCTGGGGATCGACGCAACCTCGCGCTTCGAGACCCGCAACTGGACCGAGCCGCTGACGAACGCTGTCCTGCAGAAGGACACGCCCTACAACACGCGCATCAACAAGGGCCTGCCGCCGGGACCGATCGGCAGTCCCGGTCTGGCCGCGATGAAGGCCGCCGCGCGCCCGGCGACCACCGGCTACCTGTATTACGTCGCCAACCCCTGTAAGCCGGGCACCCATACCTTCACGAAGACCTACGAAGAGTTCGAGGCAGCCGCGGCCCGCTACAACCGGGCGCGCGAAGCGGCCGGCGGCAAGCAGCCCGATGGCTGTTGAGGCCGCAGCGCCGATGCGCTTCGGGGTGACGGGATACCCGGTCGCCCACAGTCGCTCGCCCGCGATGCACGAGGCCGCGTACCGCGTACTGGGGGTCGACGCGGAGTACCAGCTGCTGCCGATCCCGCCGGAGCTGTTCGAGGAGACCGTGCGGGCGTTGCCGGGATCTGGATTCCACGGGATCAACGTGACGATTCCGCACAAGCACGCTGCGGCCGAAATGGCGGACGAAGTCTCGCCGACGGTCGAGGCGGTCGGCGCGGCGAACACTCTGACTTTCGAAGGCGGCCGGATCCTCGCCGAGAACACCGACGCGCCGGGAATGATGAGCGCGATTGCGCGGCCGGTTCAGAAACTGCGGACTCTGGTACTCGGCGCCGGCGGGACTGCGCGGGCTGCTGCCTGGGCTTTGCAGGACGCCGGCGCGGAGGTTTCTGTTTACAACCGGACCACTGAGCGGGCGGCGAAGCTGGCTGATGACCTTGGGGTTGCGCTGGTGCTGGATCCTGCTGGAGGGTCGGACTTTGAGGTTGTTGTGAACACGACGAGCGTCGGGATGGATGAGGGGACCAGTGAAGAGGAGGCGCTGTTGGCGCTTGGGCTGGATCTTGAGTCTGTCTCTTCGTCGGCGGTGGTTGTGGACTTTGTGTACCGCGCAGGGGGTAGTCCGTTGACCTCCGCAGCGAAAGCGGCCGGGTTGACGGTCATCGATGGAAATGAGTTGCTTGCGCGCCAGGGCGCCCTCAGCTTCGAAATCTGGTTCGATCGCCCAGCCCCGCTGGACGTCATGCGCGCGGCTCTCGCTTAGGTAAGCGTGCGGGGTAGACCGTGGCAATTTTTCGGCTCAAACATGGGGTGGGGCCTTCACTCCATCAAGGTTCTGGGCCCTTGGGCCGATAAATCTCCATGAAATTGGCCGGATGGCCGATCCCTCAAGTTCGCGAACTGAAAGAGAAATATGGACCCTCAGGCGCTCAGAGCCTGACGGGAAGTCATGGCTGACGATCCAAACATCCCACGGATTGGGCAGTCCGCACAACAGAAACCGGCGCAGGCTCCGCAGCAGCCGCCGGG
>JAEMRJ010000041.1 GCA_016463365.1 Thermoleophilaceae bacterium
CACCTCTGGCTCCGGGTTGCGCGCCGCCAGGCCGTCCAGCGCGGTCGATTGCGGGATTCCGAATGCAGTCTCTGCGGCGACGCAGGCGAACTCAGCCGCGACCGGCTCGGCGCAGTGGTCGGCGACAAGCGACAGTGACCGGCGCAGCGGCAGTCCGGCGGCAAGGCATGCGCGCATCAGATCGAGGGCATCCGGAAGCGCCTCGCGCAGCGCAGCGCCACGTCGGCTCGCGCGGCGCGCCAAGAGGTGCAACGGCAGTTCGGATGCTCCCCACAACAGCGCCGGCAGCGCGACGGGGAGCATGCGCAGCGGCAGCACCGCCGCAATACGCGGAGCGAGCATCGCGGCGACCAGCACGCAGGCGACGCGCGCAGCGGCGACGTCACGGGCAGTTATCTGACCGTCGAGTCCCGCCCGCTGAATCGCCAGGCGCGCGTCGCGGCGCGCAAAGACGCCGACCAGCCACGGCATCAGGCGACGCAGCTGCCCGAGCGCCGAAAGCAGCACTGCGCCCGCGCTGACGCCGGCGACCACGCTGTTGTCGCGAGCGGCCTTCGGGCGCCGTTCGCGCAGAGCGACGACCGCCATCAACGCAGAGACCGCGGCAAGGACCACCGCCGAGGCACGCATCAGGACGCTGCTCCGCCCAGCCGGTGCGCGAGCAGCACGCCGACAGCCATCAGCGCGAGCGAGAGCGCAAGCATCATCGCCGTCGGGAGCAGAGTGAGCGCCCCGGTCACGAGTCCCGGCGCGAAGAGCTCGAGCCCGGCCGCCGTCACAATCGGAATCGCCGCGACGACGATCGCCGTGAATCGTGCCTGCGCGCTGGCCGAATGCGCGTCGCGGAGCGCGCGGTCGCGAGCGCGAAATGCGTCCGCGAGCTCGCGCATCAGGCGGACGAGATCGCCGCCGCTCCCGCGGTGCAGTTCAATCGCTCCGGCGAGCGATTCGATCCGGGCAGAGTTGGTGCGTGAGCGCAGGGACGCGAGCGCGTCAGGGATCCCGCCGCCGAGAGTGAGGTCGACGGCGGCACGGTCAAGCTCATCCGCGAGTGGCCCCGGCGTGGCCACGCCGGCCGTCAGCAGCGCGCCACGCACCGAGCGCCCGGCGGCCAGCGACGATGCCAGAGCGAGCGCGAATTCAGCGGCGCAGGCATCAATTCGAGCCGCGTAGCGCCGCCGTCGGGATCGAACCGCAGCGCGCAGCATGACCGGCGCAAGCGCCATCCCGATCGGGATGCCGTAGCCGCCGAGCGCCGTGAACCCGACGATTATTCCGATGAGCAACGATCCGGCGAAGAACCGTCGCCCACCAAACGATTCGTGGATGCGGCCCTCGTCGAGAAGCTGACGGGCGATCAGCCGTGCGCGCTGCCTGCTGCCACCGAGCCGTGCAACACGGGTGACGTCGGCGAGCAACGCGCCGACCCCGCAGACGGCCATCGCGGCTGCCGCAGCAGAAAGCACGACTGCCGCCGTGCGCGCCGCCGTCAAGGCGATTCCCGCATCACGCTGGCCACGCGCGCTTCGCGTGCGGGATTCCAGTGCTCGCGGCCTGCATGATCGATCGCCATCAGTGGGTTCACCTCCAGCGCACCCTGCTCGCCGAGGCCGACTTCAGAAATCGCAGCGACACAGCGCCGGCCGCCCACAACGCGAGCCTGGTGCACAACCAGGTCGATCGCAGAAGCCGCCATCCTGCGAACCGCTTCGTGGGGTACGTCCACCCCGGCCATCAACGCCAGCGTCTGCACGCGCTCGAGCGCTCCCGCCGGTGAGTTGGCGTGGACGGTCGTCAATGACCCGTCGTGTCCGGTGGTCATCGCCGCGAGCATGTCCAGCGCCTCACCGCCGCGCACTTCGCCGACGACGATGCGATCTGGCCGCATGCGCAACGCCGTACGCACGAGCGCGCGAATCGTGACCTCCCCCAGCCCCTCGAGATTTGCCGGACGCGCTTCGAGGCGCACGACATGCCCCTGACGCAGTCGAAGCTCGGCCGCGTCTTCGATCGTGACAATGCGTTCGCACTCGGGCACAAAGGCCGAGAGGGCGTTCAGTGTCGTCGTTTTGCCCGAACCCGTGCCGCCGCTGACCAGCAGCGACAGCCGGCGCGCAACTGCCAGCGCCAGGAAGTCATGGGCGCGCTCAGAGAGCGTTCCGTTCTCGACCAGCGCCGCCGGATCGAAGTGCGAGTGCCTGAAGCGACGGATGGTCAGCGCCGGGCCACCCAGGGCGAGCGGCGGAATCACCACGTTCACGCGCGAGCCGTCAGGGAGCCGCGCGTCGCAGATCGGCGAAGCCTCGTCCACGCGCCGACCGAGCGGGGCGATCATCCGTTCGATCAGATCCTCGAGTTCAAGAGCCGAGTCGAACGCGACATCCGTCGGCGACACCACTCCCCCGCGCTCCACCCAGACCTGCTGATGGCCGTTGACCATGATCTCGTCCACGCTTTCGTCGGCCAGCAACTGCTCGAGCGGCCCGAAGCCCGTCGATGCCGTGACAACGCGATCCACGAGCTCCTGCCTGAGCCGCTCCGAGAGCGCCGGTGCCTCGCGATCGACCAGTCCCTGGATGTGATCGCGCACGGAGTCGCCGTCGCCACGCATTGAGATCCGACGGGCGCGGGCGTCGGCTATCGCGCGGTCGCGCAGCTCGGCGGCGAACCGCTCGAGCTCTGACTCTTGGTGGCGAGAATTCGGACCCATAACTAGTTAAGGGTCCGGCGGGGGTACTTTTACCCCCCTCTGGGAAACTTTTTTTACGGGTCCGGCGTCGGAAGCGGGTTCCACGGAGCCGGACAGTACGGACTCACGGGGTAGACACTGGGCATGCACGGGTCGTACGAATCACCCGGCGAATTGGGATCGGCACCGAAGGTGTACCACTCGTAGAAGTTGCTGTAGCGGTTGTCGTCGCCGTCAATCCTTGACCCGTCGGGATCGCCGCCGGGCGCCGAATCGATCGCCGACGTCGGCGGGGTGCCGCCCGGACCGTTGTTGGGGACGATCGAACTGCAGTCTGCAACGGCGAGCGCGGTCGGCGGGCCGTCGTGGTCCTGATCGTCGAGTCCGTCACACAGACCGTCGCCGTCAGTGTCCGTCTTGAGCCAGTTGAGGTCACGTACCGGGTTTCCGCTCTGGAAGGCCTTGAGCTCGACATAGTTGGGCAGAAGGTCATGGTCCTCATCTTCAGCGCTGTCAATCTTGCCGTCGCCGTCAGAGTCCTGATCGGCGTCGCTGTAGAAGCGCGCCATCAGTCCGGTGTACTGCCAGGCGCGGTATTCGCCGTGCGTCGTGAGGCCGTCTCCGTCAAAGTCAGTTCCCGAGTCGGCAACCAGCGGATTCGGGTACGGACGCAGCGCCGGGTACGGGAGCACCGGTCCGCCGTTGTAGTCAAAGGCGACCGTGTACTCGTAGAAGTCGCTGGCGTCGTCGTTGTCGGTGTCGATATTGCAGATGTCTGTGCCGATTGACTGCTCGCCGATGTCGTCAAGCAGGTCGTTGTCGTCATCCGGGTCGAGTCCGTTGCGAATTCCGTCCTTGTCGCAGTCGCCGTCCGTTCCCGTGTCGGTCGGGATCGACGTTGCTGACTGTTTGGCCATCCGTGGCGAGATCGAGGTTCCCGTCCAGGCCTTCGCCGCGCCGAACTTCGTGATCGGACGCAGCCGGAACATGTTGTCGAGCGGACCGCCGGTGGTCTGCGTGGAGCGCACCAGGTCGCCGGTGACATCAGGAACAACCACTGTTGCGCGGGTTGTGCTGGTGGCGCTTCCGCGCGCCGTGAATTTGCGGGTGCTCCCGTCACGCCGGAACATCACCACGAGGGTCTTCTTGCCCTTGACGAAGTTCTTTCCGGTCAGCTTCAGTGTCTGGCCGACGTAGACGTCGGTGAGCGGGTCAACCTTGGTGATCTTCGGCAGCGCGCTCTTTGTGGTTGAAGTGCGTGACTTCGCAGCGTCGGCAACTGGGGCGAGCGCCGTGAGCGCGAGCAGCAGGACGAATGCGATCGAGAACGCGATTGTCGTCGTGCGAGAAACAGAAGTGTCGTGTCTACGGATAGAGCTCATCGGGGAATGCGCCTTTCAAGTGCGGAGTTGCGCCCTCCCCGTATCGACCGCCTCATGGAAACCCTTTAGGTGGCTTTTGGACGCTGCGCCGAGGTTGCCGAGCTGGTCATGGAACCACCACCGCGCGCAGTTCATGCGCGAAGACATCGGCCCGCACCACCGCTGCAGTCTGGCTGCGCGCGAGCCGGAGCGTCGCCCGCGTCCGGCCGGCGGCTGCACTCTCCTGCGCGGCGAGAACTTCAGCCCCGCTGATCAGGGTCTCCGTGCGCTGCGCGCCGCCAAATCCGCTCGCGTACAGATCCACGCGGTCGCCGACCTGCAGCGACTCGCCGATGGGCGAGACCACCGCATCGACCGTGAGGGCGCGCTCGGCCGCGCGCAATTTGAAGCGCGGGGTGGCCGATGCCCCGCCGCTGAGGATCGACCGCGTCACGAACCCGCCGTCCGGGACCGGCGCCTGCAGGCGCTCTCCGACTGCTTCGGACGGATCACTCAAGGCGTCGGGCGGGGCGAATCTGCTCGGGACCTGTCGGACTGCGAGCGCGCGGCCGGTATCGAGCTGAGCACCCTGCTCGAGCGGAGCTTCGGCGACAAGCACGTCCCGCAGCGGTCCGTCCTTCTGAGCTGCGCTCCCGGTGTAGCTGAAGGTCATCCACCCTGCGAGCAGGGCGCAGAGTGCGGCCGCAAGCGCGAAGCCGCCGGCGCGGCTCACTCGATCACCGATCCTCTGTCGAGCGGGTCGGGACCGATCAGCACCGCAGATGAATTCGATGGATCGTGCAACGCCGGAACGGTGAACACAAGTTTCGCGCCGCCCGGCGACGGCGCGCTCGAGACGTTTCCACCGAGTCGTCGCGCAGAGTCACGCGCGATTGAAAGCCCGTGGCCGTGCGGTCCGGTGGATGCGCGTCGGGCGATCCCTGCGAGCGGTCCGGGCAGTCCCGGCCCCTGGTCAGAGACTTCGACACGCAGTGAGTCGCAGCGGACGCGCGCGCGCAGCACGATTTCACCCTCGCCATGGCGGATCGCGTTGGCGAGCAGGTTCGCCACCACTTCGACGAACTGGCGCTGCGGTCCGTTGGCAAAGATGCCCAGTTGCGGACCCTCCCATTCGAAGCTGAAATCGCGGCCGCAGCGGCGGGCCGCCTCGCCCCAGATCAGCGCGAGTCGTTCCAGTTCGGCGTGGGCATCGATCCTCGATTTCCGCGCCCGGCGCGTCGCCGCGGCATCAGCCAGCTGAGCGCGCGAAAGCGTCGGCGCCACCAGCCGCGAATGCAGCAGGCGTTCGAATTCGCCGAGCCGGCCGTACGATCGCTCAAGTTCGTCGGATGCGGCCTGACACACGCCCGGACGATCGAGGTTCAACACAGGCATCAGGTCGACCGCCAGACGGGCCGCCGTCAGCGCGCCGCGCAGTTCATGGAGCTCTCGCGAAAGCGCACCCCGACGTCGGCGCGCCAGCGCGATGAAGCCGAGCATCGCCAGCGATCCGCAAAGCCAACAGATGATCATCACGGTGAGCATTCATGCCCCCGGTCGCGGCTCTGAGGCGTAGAGGCGATAACCGACGCCCCAGGTGTTCAGCACATATGTGCGATCGCCGCCGCTGAGCTTTGCGCGCAGCCGGCAGGCATGTGCGTCGAGCGTGCGCGTCGATCCGGCACCGGTGTAGCCCCAGACGTCACGCAGCAGACGCTCGCGTTCAAAGACGCGCTCGGGTTCTCTGGCGAGTGCGATCAGCAGCGAGTACTCCTTGTGGGTCAGCGAAATCCGTCGCCCGGCGAGCAGAACATCGCGCTTGCGAGGATCGATCTCGAGCTCCCCCAGCAGGAGCGGGTCGTCGAATTCGACGGTGGCCGCCCTGCGCAGCACCGCAGCAATGCGGCCGCGCAGTTCGCCGAATGAGTACGGCTTGGTGACATAGTCGTCGCAGCCGAATTCGAAGCCGCGGATGCGGTCGATCTCTGCGCCGCGGCCGCTGACCATCACCACCGGCAGCTGCGCGAGCGTGTGTTCGGGCGGCCGCAGCTTTCCATTGCGCAGGCTGCGCAGGAGCTCGTAGCCGGTTCCGTCGGGGAGATTCACGTCAAGCAGCACCAGATCGCAAGTGCCCCTTCGCAGCTGGCTCCGGGCTGCTTCGAGATCTGCCGCTCCGACTGCGGAGTAGCCGTCGAGTTCAAAGGCCTCGACCAACCGCAGCCGTACGGATTCGTCGTCATCGACGATCAGCAGCTGGCTGCTGCGCCGGCTGCTGCTGTTGTCTACAGACGTATTCATCATTCTCCTCGGGTCGATTTGTGGAACTGCATTCCGGGTCGGATCGCCATGCGAGCTGCTTCGCCGCGGCGAAACTCGAACGCTTCGGCCGCCGCGCGATCGCCGATCATCCGCCAGGGAGCCAGCTCCCGCACCGAGGTGACGGCGCCGTGGGAGTTGACGAAGATGACGTCCAGCGGGCGCTTCATCCCGAACCCGTGCACAGAGCGACAGCGTGTGAGGCGCAGAGCTGCGCCGGGCGCAAGTTCTTCGCGCCCGAGCATCCCGGTCAATTTGCGGATCCCCGTTGCGCGGTGCACAGACAAGTGCACGCACTCGTCGATCAGCCATCGTTCGGCGATAATTCCCATGCACCGTTAAGGGATTGACGGTCGGTTTCTTACTCCCCCAAATGGGTGATCTTGTAAAACCTCTCCGTTCAGGGCGGGAGTGCAAGGCGCTTTGCACCGCTCGCGCGGGGGAAGGAATCAGCCGTAATCTCCCGACGTCGGGTCGCATCGCGCCCACACAGATGATGGATCCCTACCGCCGACAAAACTACGACTCCGGCTCGGACTACGTCCTTGAGTACGGCGAGCTCCGCTTCACCTTCAACGAGCGCGACTTCTGCGAACGCGTTGAACAGGCAGCGACGAAGCTCGGCTTCATCGAGGGCCGGCTCGCCTTCGAGGAGTCCGAAGACCTCGTGAATCTCGTGGTCAACGGTGAGGTCGATGACGCGGTCTCTGCTCTGGGCCTGCACATCAACGAGTGCTGGTGTGAACTCAGCGGCAACGATGAGGGCTCGCTGGTGCACTGGCTGCGTCGCCTCGTCTTCCGTGGCGCCTGGCTGGATCAGCGGGTGATCGAGGGCGAACTGGACATCGTCTTCGACGAAGAAAGCGGCGAATTCCTCTACGCCCAGCCAGACCGCGGCTACGAACCGATCATCCTCGCGACCGGCCCGTCCTGGCGCCAGGTCGCCTACCACCAGTAAGCCCTCCCCCTCCGCCGTTGCTGCACACCCGTGGTGCGCAATGAAGATTGGTGGCCATGCTGCACACCTGTGGTGCGCAACGGAATCCTGTCGGCAAAAACCCCTTGTTCATGGGTTCTGCTGCTGCACACCTGTGGTGCGCAGCAAAAAAACTTCGGTCACGGGGGGTAAACAACCTTCGCTCAAACCCTTAAAGGTGTATGAGCAATCAACCCAGACCTGGCCGAAACCACTTCGCCGCCAACAAGAGCTACCACTCAACGACGCGCGCGATCGGAAATCTCCAGCCTTTCAAGACCGCCGAACAGAAGGCTGAACTCCTGGACCGCTTCAGAAATCACCTCAGCCCCGAACCCACCTACAACCAATGGCGCCGGCCCTACCTCAAGCTGAATGACGAAGTGAAGACTCTCGCGTTCAATCCGATGGACAATCACCTGCACAACGTCTCGCACCAGACGACCGCGGACGGCATCACCCGACTGATGTCGCGTGTGATGGCTCGGCAGGCAGAATCATTCAACAAGAAGACCGGCTGGCGTGGGGCCGTCTTCACCCGATTCAGTGCGAAGCCTTTCGAGGAGTTCATCGATCCCACCCAGATCAAGGACATGATCGCCTACGTGGAGCTGAACGATCCGATCCAACAGTTCGAAACTCCGTTTGCCAGCTACCAGGTGATCGCAGGGAACCTTGACTGTGACTGGTTTGATCCCGAGTTCGTGCTTGGAGTCTTTGGCGGGATTGAGGGATATCGGGAGTACATGAACCGGCGGGGACCAGCGATCGTGAAACGGAAGCTGATTGACTGGGGAATCAATCCTCGTCGTTATCCGTTCAAGGGGATCTAACCGGCGACTGCCCCACGGGTTTTGACGATCGGTGCGCTGTCGCTGCTGGCGCTGCTGCTGGCGCTGCTGCTGGCGCTGCCGCTGCTGCTGCACACCCGTGGTGCGCAGCAAGCGTGCTGATACCTGAGCGGTTTCTCGGCGACCAAATCGATTGCACACCACAGGTGTGCAGCAGCAGAAGCAGCAGCAGCAGGCGGGGGGTTTGTTTGGCGGATCGGAGGAGCGGGCGGGTCAGCGGGCGGTCCAGCTTGACTTCTTGTCGAGCTTGAGCTTGCGGCCGCCGGCTACTACGCCGATTGAGCTTGCGAGTGCTTCCAGTGGTGAGCCTGCTCCGCCGGCTGCTGCGACGGTGAGGGATCCAGCTTGCGCGAGGTTGCGGGCTGCATTGAAGATTTCGGCCGCCTTTTCCTGGGGCAGCAGGTCGAGGCCGTCCACCAGCAGCGCGGTCGCGCGGCCGGACTCGGCGAGGCGCTTGTCGCGCTCGAGCGCCAGTTCGAGCGCCGGAAGGACGTCATCGGGCGCCTTCGTGGCGTCACCGGTGATGACTTCCACTCCGCTGATCACCTCTGACTGCTCGGGGCGGGCCGAGACGATCACAATTGTTGTGACGACCTGATCGCCCGCGAGTTCACCGGCAAGCTTCTTGAGCATTTCCGATGCAGCGGCGCGGGTCGGTCCGGTGATCACCAGTCGTGAGCCTGCGCCGACCGGGGCGTGCTTGAAGGTGCGCTTGGCGTACGCCCCGGCGATCGGCGCAGCTTCGCGCTTCTCGAAGGGCTGACCGGGCTTCTTGCGCTCTTCCTGGCCCAGGCCGTTGACACTCTCGAGGTTTGCCACAACAAAATCGGTGCGACCGCGGCGGGCCTTCTTCACCTGGGCGGCGAGCAGGTCCCCGCGCTGAAGGTTCCAGCGACGCACTTCGCCGCGCGGCACATCGGCGTCGCCACGGACCCGACGCGTGAGGTCGGTGCGCAACCGGCCACCGCCACCCGAGCCCGGTTCGAAGACTCCTGCGAGCGGCGTGGTCGGCTCGTTGTCGCGCGGCTTGGGATCTGGCTTGGCCTCGGACTTCGCGGCGCCGGTCCTGGCGGGCTCGTTGCCACCGCGCTCGCGCGGTTTGCGGCCTTCGCCCTGACGCGAACGCTCGCCGCCGCGACCACCGCGACGGTTGCGGCCGCCCCGTTCGCCGCGCTCTGGACGCTCGCCGCGCTGACCTTGACCGCGACTGCTGCGCGCCTTCTCGGCGCGTTCGGCTTCGGCGGCCTCGCGTGCGTCTTCTTCGGCGGCTTCCTGAGCAGCGAGCTCACGCTCGCGCTCGGCCTTGATCGCCGCAAGTTCTTGGGACTTGGCTTCGACTGCCGGTCTGATCTCGTCGCCGATCGCGCCGCGCGTCTCGAGGATCGCGACCGTGAGGTCAGGCTTGGTCAGCAGGCGGTAGCCCTCGATGTCGAGTTCGCCGGCAAGGGCGTGAAGGTCGGCCAGCGGGCTTTCCAGGAGGTTGTCGATGTCCAGTACGGCGCTCATGCGGGCGGAATCCTAAACGACTGGGCCGATCAGCCCTCTGCGACCAGTTCCACCCTGCGTTTGTGCTCGGCGAGCGCCAGGTCATCATCGACCGCCAACTCGCCGCTCAGCGCCGCGCGAACGGTCAGAAAATCCGCCGCCGCGGCGATGTCGTGGAGCCTCGCAATCGCAATTCCGTGGTCCACGCCGGCACCGAGCGCCGCCAGCGTTCCGGCCTCGCGCTCGCGCGGTCCGCGGTCGGTCAGCGCACCGATGAAATCCTTGCGACCGGCGGCCAGCAGAATCGGCCGGCCGAGCTGAGCCAGGTCGTCGAGCCCGCGCAGGGTCGCGATCGTCTGCGCCGGCGTCTTGGCGAAGTCTGGACCGGGATCGACGATCACGCGATCGAGCGGAACACCTCGGGCGGTCGCCCGATCGATCGCGTCAGAAAGAAATGACCGGACATCGGCGACGACGTCGTCGTAGTGCGGAAAATGCTTCTGCTTGGGCCTGGCGCGTGTGTGCATCAGCACGATCGCTGCGTCGCCCTCGGCCGCGGCGGCGGCGAGGTCGTCGTCGGCCAGCCCGCTGACGTCGTTGACGATGCGCGCTCCGGCTGCGATCGCTGCGCGCGCCACCGCCGGTTTGTATGTGTCAACGCTCACCACAGCGCCCGGCAGAGCCGAAACAGCCTCGATCACCGGGACGACGCGGGCGATCTCCTCGGCCACCTCGACGGCAGGCTTGTTGGTCACGCCCGATTCCCCACCGACATCGATGATGTCGGCGCCGTCAGCGATCAGCCGCCGCGCCAGCTTGACGCGTTCGTCGAGGCTCTTCTGCCCCGGAACGTCTGAGAACGAGTCGGGCGTGGCATTGACGATGCCCATCAGATACGGGCGCCAGCGCGGCCTGGAAATCAGGCCCAGGTGGTCGCGAAGCGAGGGTTCAAGCAGTTCGGCGGGCATCTCCCGCGCACTCTACGGCAAACACCCGGCGCGGCTGTCCGTCGACTCTGTGAAGCTGCCCGCGTGAGCGGCGAACCGAAGTTTCAGGCAGTGCTGATGCGCCACGGCCAGACCGAATGGAGCATCAACGGCCGCCACACCGGCAACAGCGACATCCCGCTCACCGAGCACGGCGAACAGGAAGCTGCCGCGATGACCGAGCACATCGGCGGGCACCAGTACGACCTGGTCCTCAGCAGCCCGCTGCTGCGCGCCCGCGAGACCTGCGAGCGCGTCGGGCTGGGCGATCGCGCCCAGATTCGCCAGGAGCTTCGTGAGTGGGACTACGGCGACTACGAAGGCCTGACTTCTCCACAGATCCGCGAGCTCAATCCCGGCTGGAACCTCTGGCGCGACGGCTGCCCCGGCGGCGAATCACCTGAAGCAGTCGCAGCGCGGTGCGACCAGATCGTCGAAGAGCTGCTGGCTCAGGCGTCGGGCGGGACCGGCGACGCGATCGTCTTCGCACACGGACACCTCCTGCGCTCGCTCGCGGCGCGCTGGTGCCGGCAGCCGATCACGGCTGGCGAGCGACTGATGCTGTCGACTGCGGCCGCCAGCTCGCTCTCTTTTGAACACGAAGTGCCTGCGATCCAGTTCTGGAATCGCACCTCGCAGGACCGTTAGGGCAGGACCGTCAGGGCAGGACCGTCAGGGCAGAATCCCTTCGGCAGCTGCGACCCGCTCCCACTCCTGACACTCAGCGGCCCGGCGGGCCTCATCCCAACCAAGCTCATCGCCCATCACGCGGCAGACCCGCGCGACGGCCATCGGAACGTCGCCGCCGCCGGCGACGAGTTCGCGCGCGCTCAGCAGTCCCAGTCGCGTGCGGCGCAGCAACACGTCGCCGATCGACTGGGCCTGTTCGTTGCGGACGGCCATCAGGACTTCTGCAAGCGGATCGGGCATGTCGCTCACGATCGGCTCGGCGAGCGCGGGATCCGAGCGGACAATCGAGATGATCTGACCCGCGGCGAAGCCGTACCGCGCAGCCAGATGCTCGGCAGTTCGTTCATCGATCCCCGGCGCCACCGGCAGGTCCTGCGCAGCAATCGGCAGACCAAGTGGCACCTCTTCGGTGCGCGAAGGCGCCTCGCGCCGGTCGCGCGCAACCAGGCGGTCGACGACCTGCTCGGCCATCGGGCGCCAGGTCGTCAGCTTTCCGCCGGTCATCGTGATCATCCCGCTGGGGGTCTCGTACATCTCGGATGTGCGCGAGATGTCAACGGACTTCTTCGGGTCTCCGGTCGCGATCAGCGGGCGCACCCCCGCGTAAGCCCCGGTGACGTGGCCGGGCGTGAGCTCAATGCCGAAGTAATCGTTCAGCGCGCCGAGGATGTAGTCGACGTCGTCCATCGGCGGCGCGACGTGTGACAGGTCGCCGTCGTACTCGACGTCGGTTGTACCTACGAGCGTCCGCCCCATCCACGGAAGCGTGAACATCATCCGGCCCTCGCCTGCGGGTACGACCAGAGCCGTCTTCCGCAGCGGCAGATCAGCACTCGCGAACGTCAGGTGGGTGCCGCGGCTGGGCTTGATCACGGGGACATCGGTCTCCCGGGCGTCCGTCGGTTTCAGCTGGTCCGCCCACACGCCCGTCGCGTTCACGACGTGCCGCGCGCGGATCTCGAACTCCGCCCCGGTCTGCGTGTCGCGCGCGCTGACGCCGACGACTTCGTCGTCCAGCTCAAGCGTTCCTTCGGCCGCGACATCGTTGGCAAGCAGTGCGCCGTAGCGCTCTGCCTCGCCGAGGATCGTCAGCACCAGGCGGACGTCATCGGTCTGGCAGTCGTAGAAGAGATAGGCGGACCTGGGGTCGCGGCCGGCCAGCGCGGGCACCCGCTGCTTGACCTCGTCGCCGTCGATCACGCGATGGCGTTCGGGCGTCCACTCGGCCTCTTCGAACTCTGCCCGGTAGGCCTTCAGCGAGATTCCGGCCAGTTCGGCGCGGCGCTGCTGATCGGACTTGCTGCTGGCCTGCCCGCGCTGCATGGCGTCATACATGTTCAGGCCCACGCCGATTTTGCGGTCGATGCGCTCACCCTCGAAAGCGGTCACGAGGAACGGAGTCGGCCAGACCAGATGCGGCGCCAGGCGCGAAAGGATCCGTCGTTCGATCAGGGCCTCGCGCACGAGCGCGATGTCGAAGTTCTGCAGGTAGCGCAGTCCACCGTGCACCATCTTCGAGGACCTGCTGCTCGTGCCACACGCAAAGTCGTCGCGCTCGATCAGCGCGACGTCGTAGCCGCGGCTGGAAGCGTCCAGCGCGATTCCAGCTCCGGTCACCCCGCCGCCGATCACAAGGACGTCGAACTGCTGGTCCGCCAGAGAACCGAGTGCTGAAGCTCGCGAGATCACAGGAGGCGAACGCTATCCGCGCAGTCGGCGCAGCCGTCCACGCGCACCCGTGCGTAGTATCTGCGCAATGGAAGCCGGGGGGTCAACCACACGTGAAATCGAGACACCGCCCGAGCTTGCGGAAGGGTCTCTCAGCGGAAAAGTTGCCCTGATCACCGGCGGCGCGAACGGGCTCGGCCGCGCCTTCGCCGAGGCACTGCTCGAGCAGGACGCAGTCGTGATGATCGCCGACATTGACGAGCCGAATGGCAGGGCGACCGCCGAAGAGCTCGGCTGCGCATTCGAACCGCTGGATGTGACCGACGCTCAGG
The DNA here is from genome assembly GCA_016463365.1 of Thermoleophilaceae bacterium. The sequence goes on from JAEMRJ010000041.1 coordinate 13,355, forward strand.
CAAACTCGGACGTCGTGCTCAGAACGACCGAACGCTTTGGCGGACTGAACCTGCTCATGCTGAACGCCGGTATCGAGAGTCCCTTCTCGCTCGGCGACGACTTTGACCCCGTGGCATATCGCCGCGCCATGTCGATCAACCTCGACGCTGTCGTGTACGGATTTCACGCTGCCCGGCCCGCCCTGATCGCAGCGGGCGGCGGGTCGGTTCTGGCGACGGCATCCCTGGCAGGGCTGGCGGCGATGGCGCCGCAGCCTGTGTACGGGGCAAACAAGGCGGCGGTCGTCGCGCTCGCCCGCGCACTGGGCCCGGCCCACGCGCACGAAGGCATCCGCGTGAATGCGATCTGCCCCGGTTTTGCCGACACGGCAATCATCACCGGGGTCCGCGCGGCACTGGCAGCTGCCGGAGTTCCGATCATCGAGCCACGCGCGGTCGCGGCAGCGGCGCTGCGCGTACTGGCGAGCGAGGATTCCGGCCGCGCCCTGGTGGTGCAGGCCGGCGTCGATCCCTACTACTCGCGATTCCCCAGCATCCCGCGGGCGCGATAGCCGCTGCCACCCCACCGCCCCTCGCGGCGCTGCAGTGCGGCTCAGCCGACGACCGACTGCAAGGCGCGGGTCCGAGAGCCCAACGTCTGCCGGGAGACTGCCTCAGCGGCCAGGTCCGCAGCGGTGATGCCGTCCTTCCAGGTCGCTCCGCCGACGCGGCACTCGATCACGACTCCCTGCTCGGCGTACCTCCCGTCACCGTCCAGTGCGCGAAGCGCCTCAGCGCAGCGCGCGCCGACCGAATCCACGTGATGCGTGTGGTGGGAGCGGATGATCGTCGCGTACTCGTCCGGGCCGATGCGGTAAACCGCGCCGACACCCGCGAGCGCGTCACGCAGCGCCTCGGCGATTTCCAGGAGCAGCAGATCCGCGCCGGCGTGACCGAGTCGGCCGCGGACGAACTTGTAGTCAGAGATTTCCAGAGCGACCACCGCGGGTGGTCCGTCGATCTTCAACTCGCGCGACTGCTGGGCTGTCGCGTTGCGCGGCATCATCATCATCAGATCGCGCTCGAAGGCCGTTCTGTTGGCCAGGCCCGTCAGCGGATCTAGCAGCGAGAGTTCTGCAGCGCGACGCTCAGAGACCGCCAGCTTCCGACTGTTGCGCTGCACCGTGTCGGCGATCACGGCGATCGCCACGAAAACCGTGAAGGCGCGCGTCTGATCTGTGTTTGTCACCGGCGCGTTCGCGATCACCGCAGCCAGCGCCGAAACAAGCATCGCCGCGGCCGCGAGCACCGTTTCGTTGCGAGTTCCGAATGTGGCGAAGTAGGCGACCACGAGAATCGAAACGCTGAGCAGCACGCTCGACGCGCCCCCGGTCAGAGCAATTGCGACGCCCAGCAGGACGGCAACAGGGATCGAAAGGACCGGTCTGGTCGGCGCGTCGATGCTCGCCATGCCTGGCCGGTCTTCTTCCTCGTGCTGGTGCCCCATCTGCTCCCGCAACCGCTGCGCCCGATCGACCGGACTCGCGGGCACGACGTGCACGGCGAGCGCGCGCTCAGCCAACACTTCTGAATCGGCCTCGGCGATCACGAGAAGGTCGCTGAGTTTGTCGCTGCCGTCGACGCTGGCCGCACAACCAGCGTTCGCCGACACCCGAGCGCCCTCGTCCACCGATGAATTGACAATCTCGAGGCGCTCATGGAAGCGGCTGCGCCAGCGCTCTGCGCCGGGCAGGTCCGCGCCGGGCAGCACGACGGCAAACTCCGCGCCCGCGAGCCGACCGACCTGGTCGACCTCGAGACTGGCATCACGCATCGCACCGGCAACGCGACGCAGAGTCTCGTCGCCCACGAAATGACCCAAGGTGCGGTTGATCTCTTCAATCCCCGAAATGCGGACGATCGTCACGGCGAACGGCACGGTCGTCACCGCCAGCTCGTCGACGTACTGATTGAGGGCGTGACGGTTTGCGGCTCCGGTCAGCTGGTCGACGTAGCCCAGCCTGCGCGCCTCAAGTTCGGCGTTGATCGCCGAGACGCGCTTGAGCGCGATCAGGGCGGCTGCGATCAACCACACTCCGACCGCGACAATGATCGTCGGGATGTAATTCGTGCTGAGGGCTTCGTCCCAGTCATAGACGATCGGCGCAAGGGCGCAGCCCGACGCAAGGGCGATCAGTGCCAGGCGCACGTTCGCGCGTTCGACGAACGTGGCGATGTAAACGATCAACAGCGCATAGAAAAAGACGTAGGGACTCTCCGGCCCCAGACTCATCGCAACAAGGAGCGCGATCGCGAGGGCACTTCCAGCGGCCATCCAGGCCTCGAGCGTCAGTGCGCGACGGGGCTCGAGCCGCGGAAACACCCAGCCCCAGAGCATCAGTGCCACAAGGCATATCGCCAGCAGGAAGAGGTATGACGTCCAGCTCAGCTGATTGACACCCGCAACCTGCCCTGTGGTCACGACGACTGCCGCAAGCAGCCAGTCGCGCATACCGATACGCCTCCGCAGCACCAGGTCGAAGACGCGCTCAAGCCGCTGCGCCAGGAAACCATTCCCACGCAAAGCAGTTTCAGTTGTCCACATCACAACTAGGTATAACGGCATCTGAAGCAGATCGCAACAGATATCTACGAACTGATCACCGTTGCGCTGCGGTCCCCGCCCGGCTGGAAAGCTCGGCGAGCGCGGCGTTGAAGCTGTCGCTCGGCCTCATCGCAGCCGTCGTCAGAGCCTCATCACAGTGGTAATACCCGCCGATTTCGACGCCCGAACCCTGAACCTCATTGAGCTCGCTGACGATCTTCGCCTCGTCGGCGGCGAGGCGTTCGGCAAAGCCGGAAAACGCTGCCGCGAGCTCCGCGTCATCGCGCTGGGCAGCGAGCTCCTGCGCCCAGTAGAGCGCAAGGTAGAAGTGGCTGCCGCGGTTGTCGATCTCGCCGACCTTGCGGCTGGGCGAACGGCCGTTCTCGAGCACGCTGCCGGTTGCGCGGTCGAGCGCATCTCCGAGCAACTTGGCGCGGTCGTTGCCGGTCTTCTCGGCGAGCATCTCCAGCGACACGGCGAGCGCGAGGAACTCTCCCAGCGAATCCCAACGCAGGTGATTCTCGGCGATGAACTGCGCAACATGTTTGGGAGCGGAGCCGCCGGCGCCGGTCTCAAAGAGGCCGCCGCCGTTCATCAGCGGAACGATCGAAAGCATCTTCGCGCTGGTTCCCAGCTCGAGGATCGGGAAGAGATCGGTCAGGTAGTCGCGCAGCACGTTGCCGGTGACC
>JAEMRJ010000042.1 GCA_016463365.1 Thermoleophilaceae bacterium
CGTTCTACGACGCCAACCACATTTCGATCGAGGGCGACACCAACCTCGCGCTCTCTGAAGACACGGCCAGGCGCTACGAGGCGTACGGCTGGCAGGTGATCCGCCAGGGGGAAGACATCGCAGTGGGCGACATTGAGTCCGCGATCGCGGCGGCAAAGGCCGAGCCGAACAAGCCCACGCTGATCATCGTCCGTACGCACATTGCATTCGGCTCGCCCAACAAGGTCGACACCGAGGGCGCGCACGGCGCCCCGCTCGGCGACGAAGAGATCAAGCTCACCAAAGAGGCCTACGGATTCCCGAGCCTCGAGCCGTTCTTCGTACCGCCAGAGGTGACAGAGCACTACTCGGCGATCGCCGAGCACGGCGACCTCGCTTTCAAAGAGTGGGCGGGCAACTTCGACGCCTACCGCGCCGAACACCCTGAGCTGGCCGCCGAGTTTGACCGCCTTCAGGTCGGCGAGCTGCCGGCCGGCTGGGACTCCGAGATCCCGACCTTCTCACCAGACGACAAGCCCGTGGCCACGCGCAAGGCATCCGAGACCGTGATCCAGTGGGCTGCATCAGTCGTCCCCGAACTCGTCGGCGGATCGGCAGACCTTGCGCCGTCAAATCTCACTCTGATCGCCGACGCTGACTCAGTACAGAGCGGTGGCTGGGGCGGCCGCAACCTTCACTTCGGCATCCGCGAGCACGCGATGGGCGCGGCGGTGAACGGTTTGACGCTCAGCGGCCTGCGCGGCTACGGCGCCACCTTCCTGATCTTCAGCGACTACATGAAACCGGCGATGCGCCTGGCGGCTCTGATGGGCATCCCGTCCATCTATGTCTTCACGCACGACTCGATCGGACTCGGCGAAGACGGCCCGACCCATCAGCCGGTCGAGCAGCTGTGGTCCATGCGCGCGACGCCCAACATCGACGTGATCCGGCCGGCCGACGCGAACGAGACGGCGCTCGGCTGGGCGCACGCGCTGGCCAGTCGTGACCGCCCGAGCATGTTCGCGCTGAGCCGTCAGAACCTGCCGATCCTCGGCAACGTTCCGGCCGATGCGATCGAGAAGGGCGCCTACGTCGTCAAGGAAAGCGACGGCACACCAGAACTGATCGTGATCGCGACCGGCAGCGAGGTTTCGATCGCCCTCGACGGCGCGAAGCTGCTTGAGCAGGCCGGCGTCGCCACCCGCGTGGTCAGCGCGCCGTGCCTCGAACGCTTCAACGAGCAGTCACAGGAGTACAGGGACAGCGTCCTGCTGCCAGAGGTGAAGGCGCGCGTCTCGATCGAGGCCGGCAGCACCGTCGGTTGGCACCGCTACGTCGGCGATGCGGGATACTCGATCGGTATGGAGAGCTTCGGCGCGTCGGCCCCGCAGCCGGCGCTCTATGAGCACTTCGGCTTCACGCCGGAAAAGGTCGCAGAGCATGGAAAGCGCGTGGCAGCGGCCACAGAGGGAGAACCAGGATCATGAGCGTGAACACCGTCAACGAACGTCTGGCCCGACTGACCGCCCTCGGCACCAGCGTGTGGCTCGACCAGATCGGCAAGGGCCTGATCGACAACGGCGACCTCAAGCGTTACGTCGACGAGTACTCGCTGCGTGGCGTGACCAGCAACCCAGCGATCTTCGAAGGCGCGGTCCTCAAGAGTGACGACTACGACGACATCATCGCCGCAGGGTTCAGCGCCGGAAAGAGCGCCATGGAGATCTACAAAGAAATCGCAGTCTCCACCGTCAAGGCCGCCACCGATGTTCTGCGACCGGTCTGGGAGGACCAGAACCACCACGACGGGTTCGTTTCGCTGGAAGTCGCACCTGACCTCGCGCGCGACACCACTGGCAGGACGCTTGAAGAAGCACGCATGTACTGGGGCCTCGTCGGCTCGCCCAACCTGATGATCAAGATCCCGGGAACGCCTGAGGGCCTCGAGTACATCGAGCAGGCAATCTACGAAGGCATCAACATCAACGTCACGCTGCTCTTCTCCGTTGACCGTTACTCCGACGTCGCCGAGGCCTACATCAAGGGCCTCGAGCGTCGCCGCGCCGAGGGCATGTCGCTCGATGTCCACTCGGTCGCCAGCTTCTTCGTTTCGCGCGTCGACACCGTGGTGGACAAGCAGCTCGACGAGAAGGGCCGTCCCGACATGAAGGGCAAGGCCGCCGTCGCAAATGCGCGCGCTGCCTACATCAAGTTCAAGGAGATCTTCTACGGCGAGCGTTTTGCCGCGCTCAAAGCCGATGGCGCCCCGGTGCAGCGTCCGCTCTGGGCATCGACCGGCACAAAGAACCCCGAGTACTCCGACGTGCTCTACGTCGACACGCTCGCCGGCCCCGAGACCGTCAACACCATGCCGCTGAAGACACTCGAGGCAACGGCAGCCATCAGCGACGTCACGTCCGTCACGCTCGATGAAGATCCCGGCCCCGTGCTCGCCGAGCTAGAGGCGATCGGCATCGACATGCACCAGGTCACAGAGGACCTGCTCGACGCCGGCATCGACGCATTTGTCCACTCCCTCGACGGATTGATCGAGGGCATCGAGAATCAGGGCTCCGCCGAGTGACCGCCCAGCAGGGCTTGACCGTTTCTGAGCGCGTCTGGGCGCGCGACGAATCGCTCTGGGGCGGTCCGGGCGTGCCCGAGATCGGCAACCGCCTCGGCTGGCTCGACATCGCCGACCGCATGCAGGAGGCGCTGCCAGATCTCGAGGCTTTTGTCGCGCAGGCTCACGCCGACGGGCTGACCAACACCGTTCTTCTCGGCATGGGGGGCTCGTCGCTGGGCCCCGAGGTGCTCAACCGATCGTTCGGCGGCTCGCTTGCGATGCTCGATTCGACCGATCCGGCCGCGGTGCTCGCTGTGGTCGCGCCCGAGGATCTCGAAAAAACGATCTTCGTCGTCTCGAGCAAGTCCGGCGGAACGGTCGAAACGCTCTCCCACTTCAAGCACTTCTACGAACTGACCGGCGGCAACGGTGCGCAGTTCGTCGCCGTGACCGACCCCGGCTCGCCACTCGAGGCGCTCGCCGACGAAAAAGGCTTCCGCCGCGTGTTCCAGGCAGACCCAAACATCGGCGGTCGCTACAGCGTGCTCAGCTACTTCGGCCTGGTGCCGGCCGCGCTCGCAGGCGTGCCGCTCGCCGGGGTGCTGGAAAACGCGATCGACGCTGCCAAGAGCTGCAAGTTGATCGACGGCAACCCCGGCCTGCTGCTGGGCGAGAAGCTCGGCGAGCTTTCGCTGGCCGGCCGCGACAAGCTGACCTTCATCGTCGATGCGCCGATCGACAGCTTCGGGTTGTGGGTCGAGCAATTGATCGCGGAGAGCACCGGCAAACACGGAAAGGGCATCCTGCCGGTCGCCGGCGAGCCGATCACTCCCGACGACCTCGTCGGTGAGTACGGCGTCGACCGCGTCTTCGTACATATCGCTGACGCCGCAGATCCAGACGGCGACAACGCAGCCACCGTGGACGCGCTCGAGCAGCACGGCCAGCCAGTATTCCGCATGGCTTCAGCGGGCCCCGACGATCTGGGCCGTTTCATGTTCCTCTTCGAGTTCGCGACTGCAGTGGTGGGCCACGTGCTCGGCATCAACCCCTTCGACCAGCCCAACGTGCAGGAGGCCAAGGACGCCACCGCACGAGTGCTTGAGTCCGGTGATGTCACCGCTTCGTTCGACGATCCCGGCGCATTGAACGCGCTGCTCGCGGACGCCGGGCCGCCCGCCTACATCGCGATCATGAGCTACTCACAGCCCAGCGCAGAATTTGACTCCGCGATCGACGACCTGCGGCGCACGATCCGCGCCAGGACCGGATCGGCCACGACCTTCGGCTACGGCCCGCGCTTCCTGCATTCCACGGGTCAGCTGCACAAGGGCGGACCGCCCGAGGGCAGTTTCGTGCAGTTGGTGCACGACGGCCCCGAGGATGTCGAGATACCTGATGCCAGCTTCAGCTTCAGGACGCTGAAGCACGCCCAGGCGATCGGCGACCTGCAGGCGCTCAAAGAACACGGACGACCGGTCGTCCGACTGAAACTTTCCGGGGATCCTGCGCAGGCCGTTCGCGACCTCACAGCAAGCCTCGACTGACCCCCCCCAAACAATCAAGGAGAGCGGTTTCCCGATGTCAGACAACAGCGTGCAGATTGGATTTGTCGGACTGGGCAAGATGGGCGCGAACATGGTCGCCCGGATCAGGCGCGACTCCGACATCAGGGTCGTGGCGTTCGACTTCAACGCCGAAGCCGTGACCGCAGCCGAAGGGGTCGGCGCCGAGGGCGCGTCTTCTCTGGAAGAACTCGTCTCCAAGCTCGATACCCCGCGCATGGTCTGGGTGATGGTCCCGTCCGGGGACGCGACGACCCAGACCGTCGAGAAGCTCGGCGAACTGCTCGAGCCCGGCGACACGATCATCGACGGCGGCAACTCGCGCTGGAGCGACGACAAGGCGCGCTCGGCCAAGCTCGAACCGACGGGCATCAAGTACGTCGACGTCGGAACATCCGGCGGCGTCTGGGGCCTGCAGGAGGGCTATTGCATGATGGCCGGCGGTCCCGATGAGTCGATCGCCCAGCTCACCCCGATCCTCGACGTGCTGGCTCCGCCGTACTCCGAGCAGCACGGCCCCGGCTGGGGTCATATGGGTCCGGTCGGTGCGGGTCACTACGTGAAGATGGTCCACAACGGCGTCGAGTACGCCTTGATGCAGAGCTACGCGGAGGGCTTCAATCTCTTTGACGCCTGCGAGTACGACCTCGACAACGCGAAGATCGCCCACCTCTGGAACCAGGCTTCGGTCGTGCGCTCGTGGCTCTGCGAGCTCGCGGCACTGGCGTTTGAGCAGGAGGGCAACGACCTCGAGCAGCTCGAGCCCGTCGTCGCCGACTCCGGCGAGGGTCGCTGGACGGTCGAGGACGCGAACGACAAGCGCGTTCCCGTGCCGGCGATCGCGCTCAGTCTGTTTGAGCGCTACTCCAGCCAGGGTCATTCTGATTTTGCGAACAAGGTCAACGCTGCGCTGCGTGCTCAGTTCGGCGGTCACGCCGTCGAGCGCAAGGGCTGATGGTGGCGCCGGTGAGTCCGGATTCGATCGTTCCCCCTGCGCCGCTCCCCAACCCGCTGGCCTCGGGTCTTGAGCACATGCCCGTCGATCCCACGACGATGGTGATCTTCGGGGCGACCGGCGACCTGGCACACCGCAAGCTGCTCCCGGCGATCTACAACCTCGCTCATGAGGGGTCGCTCCCAGAGCGCTTCAATCTGGTCGGCTTCGCGTTCGAGGACTACACCGACGAGACCTTCCGCAAGATGATGGCCGAGTCGATCGAGGCCCACTCGAGGCGCGCGCCAAAGCCCGATGTGCTCGACGCCCTGCTCCACCGCACGACCTACGTCACCGGGAGCTTTGACAACACGGCGGACTTCGAGACGCTGAAGAAGGCGCTCGAGGAGCTTGACCACCTTGCCGACGAGCCGCTCAACCACCTCTTCTACCTGGCTACTTCACCGACGTTCTTCTCGACTGTTGTTCGCCAGCTGGGCGAGGTCGGACTTGACAAAGAGCCCGACTCGAAGGTCCGCGTCGTGATCGAGAAGCCGATCGGCCGCGACCTCGAGAGCGCCCGTGCTCTGAACCGCGACGTTCTGGAGGTGCTCGACGAGGACCAGATCTACCGCATCGATCATTACCTCGGCAAAGAGACGGTGCAGAACATCCTTGCCTTCAGGTTTGCGAACTCGATGTTTGAGCCGATCTGGAACTCGAACTACATCGACTACGTGCAGATCACGGCCAGCGAAGACCTCGGAATCGGCACGCGCGCAAGCTATTACGACACGGCCGGCGCGCTGCGCGACCTTGTTCAGAACCACATGCTCCAGCTGCTTGCGCTGCTCTGCATGGAACCGCCGAATGCGCTGACCGCAAACAAGGTGCGCGACGAGAAAGCGAAGGTCCTGCGTGCGATGCCGGCGCCGCTGTTTTCGGAGGTCTCAAGCATGGCCGTGCGCGGGCAGTACTCGCCGGGCACGATCGGCAGCGACAACGTTCCCGGCTACCTCGAAGAAGAAGGCGTGGGCGAGGGCTCGCAGACAGAGACCTACGCGGCGCTGCGCCTCGAGATCAGCAACTGGCGCTGGGCCGGTGTCCCGTTCTACCTGCGTACGGGCAAGCGCCTGGCCAGGAAGGTGACGGAAATAGTCGTCACGCTCAAGCCCGTTCCGCATCTGGCGTTCCAGATCCACGGCGCGCCGCCGCCGCCGAATGAGCTGGTCTTCCAGATCCAGCCCAACGAAGGCGTCTCGATCTCGCTGGGCGCAAAGATCCCCGGGGCCAAGACGCGCATCCGCCCGGTCAACATGCAGTTCCAGTACGGCACCTCCTTCACGAGCGAATCACCCGAGGCCTATGAGCGCCTGATCCTCGACGTGATGCGCGGTGACGCCACGCTCTTCACTCGCGTCGACGAGGTCGAGGCGCTCTGGGGGATCGTCGATCCTGTGCTCGCATACTGGGCGGCTGATCCCGCCAAGCCCGCGCAGTACGCGGCTGGATCGAGCGGTCCGGTGGAAGCCGACGCACTGCTCCAGGGCAGGGCAAAATGGCGACAGCTCTGACGACTCCGGGCGTCTGGAGCGCCCGCGACACCACCCCGGCAGAGATCGAGAGCGCGCTGCTCAAGCTGATGCACGAGCAGGCCAACGAAGGCATGGTGCACGCGCCCGCCCGCGTACTGAACTTTGTGGTCGTGATCGATCGCGAGTGGAAGGGTGAGGTGAGCAACCGCCTCGACCGCATCAACCGCGACAACCCCGCCCGAACAATTCTCATCGTCGTCGAAGAAGGCAAAAAAGAACTTGACGCCGTGGCGACCCTGATCCACGACCAGCCCGACCAGCTCGGCGGCAACACGGTGTTCCGCGAGCGCATCGAGATCGACTGCGGGGCCGACCAGCTCGACCACCTTGACACGATCATCTATCCGGTGCTCGCCACCGAGGTGGGCACGGTCGTCTGGTCACCACACGGCCACCCCGAGGCTGTGGACGCGCTGCGCGGCCTGGCCACCACCGTCCTGATCGACTCGCTGGAGATCCCCGACTGGCATGATGCGATCGCGCGGATCGCGGAGCTCTCCGAGCACGCCGAAGTCAGCGACCTTGCCTGGCTCAGATCAAACCCCTGGCGCGAACGCGTCGCCGCCGCGTTCGACCCGGTCGTCTGGCGTCCGCAGCTGGACGCAATCAACCGCGTCGTCGTGCGCATGCACCCCGGCTCGACACTCGCCGCGTTGCTCTGGCTCGGCTGGATCGCCTCGCGACTCGAGTGGACGCCGCACGTGCTCGAGCTTGACGCCGACAACGACAAGTCCGGCCACGCGACCGGCCCTGCCGGTCAGATCGAACTGCTGCTCGAGAACGACGACACGATGCCCGTGCCCGGACTCTCGGGCCTGACAATCGAAACGAGCAACGGACTGAGCCTTTCGCTCGACCGTGGCGTCGGGGGCCTGCGTGCCACGCGGAAGTTGCCCGACGGCGGAGAGTCTGCCTGGACGATCCTCGGTGCGTCGCGCGGCGAGGACGGCATCCTCGCGCACGGCGTGACCAATGCGCTGATCCCGGACCCGCTCTTCCGACCGGCGCTTGAAGCGGCATGCGCGTTCGGCGGCCGGGCAACGATTGCAAAGGCGCGCGAGCAGTGACCGAACTGAAGATCGTGGAGGACGTCGCTTCCGATGCGGCGGCGCGGATTTCGACCGTCGCCGAAGCCGGCGGATCGATCGTGCTGGCGGGCGGTTCGACACCGAAGCAGGCTTACGAGCTCGCGTCGGCCGCCGACTGGTCGACCGCGAAGGTCTGGTTCGGCGACGAGCGCTGCGTCCCGCCCGGAGACGAGCGAAGCAACTTCCGCATGGCCAAAGAGTCGCTGTTCGACCGCCTGGCCGCACCGCCTGCAGCGATCTTCCGCATGCCCGGAGAGCTCGACCCGGCCGAGGCCGCCCACCAGTACGCCGCAGACATTTTCGAACACGACGCCGAGCCGTTTGACCTGCTGCTGCTCGGCATCGGCTCCGACGGTCACACTGCTTCGTTGTTTCCCGGCAAGCCCGAGATCTCGCAACGCAACCTGCTGGTGACGGCCGTGCCCGAGCCCGGACTGGACCCGTTGGTGCCGCGCGTCAGCCTGACGGTGCCTGCGCTCGTGCGCGCCAAGGAGATCCTCTTTCTTGTCGTCGGCCCGGGCAAGGCGGCTCCGGTCAAAGAGTCGTTTGGCACCGAGAACTCGATGACGCCCGCCGGGATCGTCGCGCGCAAGGCGCGCGGCCGCGTGACTGTGCTGCTGGATCAGGCTGCGGCCGCAGACCTCTAGCGCTGGAGGGCCCGCTCGGCCAGCTCCGCTTGTGCAAGCGGCAAACGCTCCATGCCCCCGTCTTGGAGACGGGAGCATGGAAGATTGTTGCCTTGAACAGGGCGACTATGACCATGATCACCTCACGCGGCGGCCGCGCGCGTTTAAGCTCTCACGAATGACCGCGCCGCCAGTCTTCAGCCGCTACGTCGCACTCGGAGATTCCACCACCGAGGGCCTCGACGATCCCTACCCCGGACATCCGCTCGGGCAAGAGGTGTTTCGCGGCTGGGCCGATCGGCTGGCAGAACGGCTGGCAGTCGACAATCCGCGCATCCAGTATGCGAACCTTGCGATCCGTGGCCGCCTGAGCGGTCAGATTCGTGAGGAGCAGCTCGAACCGGCGCTTGCGATGAATCCAGATCTGGCAAGCGTCGTCGGCGGTGTCAACGACGTGCTGCGCCCGAAGTTCGACGTCGACGTCGTCGCTGGACACCTCGAAACGATGTGCTCGGCATTCCGCGAGAAGGCCACGACCGTGCTCGTGATGACGCTTCCGGATCTCTCTGCGTCGATGCGGGTCGCGCGCATATTCAGCGAGCGCCTCCTGGCCTACAACCAGAGCATTCGCGATATCGCAAAGCAGACCGGCGCAACGCTCGTTGACATGGCCGTGGAGCTCAGCGAGTACGACCCGCGCGGCTGGAGCCCGGACCGCCTGCACGCGAACGACCTCGGACATCAGTATCTGATGTGGGGCGCGGCCGATGCTCTGGGCCTGCCAGATGCGCCCGAACAGCTGAAAGCGCTCCATGCGGGCACGCCAGAAACACTTGCTCAGGCCAGGCACAAGGCACTCGCCGCCGAGTCGGCCTGGCTCTGGATGCACCTGCGTCCGTGGATTGTGCGGCGCATCAAAGGGACGTCCTCGGGGGACGGCATTTCGGCCAAACGTCCAGCGATGCGCCCCCTGCTCGAACAGGATCTGGCAAGTTCTGAGGCGTGAGCCTCCCGCGCAACGCCTTCGCCGCCCTTTCCGCCCTTGCGCTGACCGCCGCGTTCGCCGCCGCCGCGATCGGCCAGCCACAGGTCAACGCCACCAGGTGCACGGTCTTCCCGGCCGACAACCCGTGGAATCAACGGGTCGATCAACTCCCGGTCGCCGGCAATTCCAACGACCTCGTCCGTTCGATCGGGCTCGAGGCCAACGCCCACGCCGACTTCGGCTCGGGAAAGTGGGAAGGCGGACCGATCGGCATTCCGTATGTGGTCGTCGGCGGAAAGCAGAAGAAGTTCCGCGTCAGCTTTGAGTACGCCGACGAGTCTGATCGCGCGCGCTACCCCGTACCGAAAAAGGCGCCGATCGAAGGCGGCAAGAACGCCGACGGCGACCGCCACGTGATCGTGATCGACAAAGCGAAGTGCAAGCTGTATGAGCTCTACCGCGCGTATCCGAAAAACGGCGGCAGGTCCTGGAGCGCCGGCTCGGGCGCGATCTGGAATCTGAAGTCGAACAAGCTGCGTCCGGCCGGCTGGACCAGCGCCGACGCGGCCGGCCTGCCGATCTACCCGGGGCTGGCCCGCTACGACGAGGTCGCCAGGGGCGAGATTGCGCACGCGCTCAGGTTCACGGCGCCGCGCACGCGCCGGGCTTACGTATACCCGGCTCGCCATCAGGCAGGCAGTGGCGACGGCGCCGACCTGCCGCCGATGGGCGCGCGCCTGCGGCTGAAGTCAAACGTGAACATCGCGAGTTTCCCGCAGCAGGCCCGGGTCGTTCTGACCGCGCTTCGCCGCTACGGAATGATGCTGGCCGACAACGGATCGCCCTGGTACGTCTCTGGCGCGCCCGACCCGCGCTGGGACAACGACGACCTGAGCTCGCTCGGACAGCTCAGCGGCTCAGACTTCGAGGTTGTCGACACGTCGTCGCTGCCGCACCCCGGTCAACAGATGTTGCGGTTCGCCGATGCTTTGCAGTTCGAGCCGGTAGAAACTCCCTGGTGGCAGCTCAAGCTCAAAGACACTTCCGCCTGCTCTGCAACGCGCTTCCGGCTCTGTTGATCGCCGCGGCGCTCGCGCTGGGCGCATCGACAACCGCCCACGCAGCTTCATTCAGTCACGCCGCAACCGTGGCTGACGAAGCGGTCGACGGCTTCTGTGATCCATTCAACGATGTCGACGATCCTGATTGCTGGGAAGACACTGGCGAAGACGAGACCGTGCCCGCGGAAAGCGTCCCCGAGTACGTGCCTCCACCTCAGCCCGAACCGGTTGAGCCGACGCCACCCCCAGTGATCAACTGGCCGGCCCCGCCAAAGGGTGCCTACGCCAGGCTGCGCCCGAACGGCCGCACCGCGATTGCGCCGAAGTCGGCGCCAAAGCCGATCAGGGCGATGATCCGCGCGGCGAACTCGATCACGAAAAGGCCATACAAGTGGGGCGGCGGGCACGGCCGTTGGTATGACAAGGGATACGACTGCTCCGGGGCGACAAGCTTCGTTCTGCGCGCCGGCGGTTACCTCAGCTACCCGCTTGTCTCGGGCGGCCTTGCAAAGTGGGGGGCCAGAGGCGCCGGCAACTGGGTGCGCATCTACGCCAACAAGAATCACGTCTTCATGGTCATCGCCGGGCTGCGATTTGACACTTCTGCGTATGGAGCGGGCGGTGGAAAGGGTCCGCGCTGGCGCGCGAGCGTGCGCCCGACAGGCGGATTCAAGCTGCGCCACCCGGCCGGTCTGTAGACGCAATCGCGCTTTCGTCCGTGCCGAGGACTGCGACCTTTTCCGCGCGCTGCCGTTAACGATGGAGTCTGATGTTTTCCCGTAGCCGCTCAATCAGAACGCTCGTGGTCGTCGCCTCTGCGGTCACGCTCGCGTTCTCGACGACGTCTTCGGCGAGCGCATGGTCTGGAAAGGACCGCTACTGCGACGCCTGGAACTTCGCCGCCGATCCCGACTGCAGGAACCCCCGGTACGACCTCGCTCCGACCGCCGCAACCGGCGCGACCGGACCGACCGAGCCGGCGTTCCGCGGCGACACGACATGGCCCGCTCCGCCCGGCGGAAAGCACGGGACGATCCGCGCCGACGGGCGCAGCGCGTACGCACCCAAGAACGCGCCCGCTGCCGTCAAACGGATGTTCCGCGCCGCCAACTCGATCACCAAGAAGCCGTATGTCTGGGGCGGGGGCCACGTTCGTTGGTACGACAAAGGCTACGACTGCTCCGGGGCGACAAGCTTCATCCTGCGCGCCGGCGGATTCGTCTCGTGGCCGATGGTCTCGGGCACGCTCGCCAACTGGGGATCCCGCGGCCCGGGCCGGTGGGTTCAGATCTACGCCAACCGCGAGCATGTCTACATGGTGATAGCCGGCGTACGTTTTGACACGACGCCCTGGTATCCGGGCGAGAAGGGCCCGAGGTGGCGCGCGACCGTGCGCTCCACCAAGGGCTTCTCACTGCGTCATCCGATGCGGTACTAGCTCTTGATCCCGGCGGGGACTTCGATCTCGCGCTTGAGGATCTTGCCCGTCGCCGTCTTGGGCAGTTCGTCGACGAACCAGATGTGGCGCGGATACTTGTAGGCCGCGACACGCTCTTTGATGAATGCCTGAATCTCTTCGGCTGTTGCAGTCTGGCCGGGCTTGAAGCCGATCGCTGCGGCGATCTCTTCGCCGTGGGTCTCGTCGGGGACGCCGATCACGGCGGCCTCCATCACGGCCGGGTGCTCGTAGATCACTTCTTCGATTTCGCGCGGGTAGACGTTGTAGCCGCCGCGGATGATCATCTCCTTCTTGCGGTCGACGATGAAGTAGTAACCGTCGTCGTCGCGCTGGCCCATGTCACCCGAGAGGAACCACTCGCCGCGCATGACCTCGGCCGTTGCGTCGGGGCGGTTCCAGTAGCCCTTCATGACGTTCGGCCCTTTGATCGCGATCTCGCCGACGTGGAACGAATCCTCGGGAATGTCGTTGCCGTCATCGTCGACGAGTTTCATCTCGATGCCGGGGATCGGCGTGCCGATGGAGCCGGGCTTGGACGGATTCTTCGGCTGGTTGAAGCTCGCGACCGGCGAAGTCTCGGAGAGCCCGTAGCCCTCGAGCATCTTGGCGTCGAGCTTGTCCTCGACTGCGGTCAGCACCTCGACCGGAAGTGAGGCGCCGCCGGAGACGCAGAAGCGCAGGCTTGAGGCGTCGACGCCGTCGATGCCCGGGTCGTGAAGCATCCCGACATACATCGTCGGCACGCCCATGAAGACGGTGACCTTGTCGCGGTCGATGATCTCGAGTGCCTTTGCAGCGTCAAAGCGCGGCAGCAGCGTGACCGTTGAGCCGGCAGCGATCGCCGAGTTCATCGCGCATGTCTGCCCGAACGAGTGGAACAGCGGCAGGCCGCCGAAGAGCACGTCGTCGGGGGTGAAGCCGAACATCTCGACGCTGGTCCCGACGTTGCTGCCGATGTTTGCGTGGGTCAGCTCGGCGCCCTTGGGTGTGCCGGTGGTGCCGGATGTGTAGAGGATCACGCAGGTGTCGTCGCCTGCGCGCTCGACGTTTTCCTGCAGCGGCGAGGCGGCGGCGATCTGCTGTTCGAATTCGCCCGGCGTGACGACCGTCAGCGGAACGCCGGCATCTGCTGCTGCGATTTCGGCCTCTTCGGCGAAGCCTTCCCAGGCGAAGAACTGCTTCGCGCCCGAGTCGGAGAGGTAGAAAGACGCCTCGCGGCCCTTCAGGAGCACGTTCATCGGCACGACGGCGGCGCCGGCCTTGAGGATGCCGTAGTAGATCGCGGGGAAGTAGGGGACGTTGGGCAACATGATCCCGATCCGGTCGCCCGGCTCTACGCCGCGCTCGACCAGCAGGCCGGCAACGTGCGCCGCCATGCCATCCAGGGCTGCATACGGCAGCTCCACGTCATCGAGCTTGATCGCGATCGCGCTCGGGTGCTCGGCGGCGGTCCTGGTCAGTGCTTCGGCGAGGTTCGCCATGTTTCTGTCTCCCCATAGTTCATCGACGTTTGGCGTGATCTTACGATGAGTACCGCTTTTTCGGGATGCCCACCAATTACGCAATAGTTGCGAGAACAAAATAATTGCGTTAGTGGTAGTATTCTCTACATGAGCAGTGCATCCGTCGCTGAAGACTTCATCGCCGTGGTCACCCATGTGATGAAAAGCAGCTCGGCCCCGATGGTCGCGTTCGCCGAGCAGTACGACCTCAGTTTCACCCAGCTGAAGCTGATGTTCGCGCTCAGCAACGCCGACGAGCCGCAGCCGATCGGTCGCCTGGCCGAGGCGATCGGCTCGTCGCTTCCGGCCACGGGCCGCGCCGTTGACGGCCTCGTGCGCCACGCGCTGGCCACCAGAACTGAGGACCCCACCGATCGCCGGGTCAAACGAATCGAGCCGACCCAGCTAGGAGCGCGCAGCATGGACGCGATCTACGAGACTCGCGTGGCGACCCTGAACGCGATGCTCAAGAAGCTGAGCAACCAACAGGTCAATGTCTTGTCTTCGGCGCTCGAGCCGCTGCGCAAAGAAGCCGAGCGCGATTCATGAGCGCTCAGCCGATCGCCGCAGCAGACGACCAACTCTTCGACCGTCGCCTGATCCAGATCTCCAGCGTGGTGATCCTCGGCATCATCATGTCGATCCTCGACACGACGATCGTCAACGTCGCGCTGGACACGCTCTCGCGCGAGTTCGACACGTCGCTGACAAACATCCAGTGGGTCGCCACCGGCTATCTGCTTGCCCTCGCGACAGTCATCCCGCTGACCGGCTGGGCGGCAGACCGCTTCGGCACGAAGCGGCTCTTCATGGTCTCGATCGCGCTCTTCGTGCTCGGCTCGGCGTTGTGCGGCGCCGCCTGGAGCGCGAACTCGTTGATCTTCTTCCGCGTGCTCCAGGGCATCGGCGGCGGCATGATCATGCCCGCTGGCATGACGATTCTCACCCAGGCCGCCGGCCCGCAACGCGTCGGCAGGATGATGGGTCTGATCGGCGTGCCGATGCTGATGGCGCCGATCTTCGGACCGATCCTCGGTGGCTGGCTGGTCGATGACTTCTCGTGGCAGTGGATCTTCTTCGTCAACGTCCCGATCGGCGCGCTCGCGCTGTTTCTGGCGCAGCGCTTCCTCGACGCCGACAAACCGCGTCCGACCGAGCGCCTGGACGTGCTCGGGCTGGCGATGCTCTCGCCCGGGCTTGCACTGTTTGTCTACGGGCTGGCTCAGACCGGCACGGTCGGCGGCTTTGACTCCTGGAAGGTCTGGGCCCCTTTGATCGCCGGGGCAGCGTTGATCGGAGGGTTCATCTTCCATGCGCTCCGGACCAGCAACGCGCTGATCGATGTGAAGCTGTTCAAGAACCGCACGCTGGCGATCTCGTCAGCGACCACCTTCGTGCTTGCTGCGGCGTTCTTCGGAGCGATGATCCTGATGCCGTTGTACTTCCAGATCGTCCGCGGCGAGTCGGCACTGATGGCCGGCCTGCTGATCGCTCCGCAGGGCCTGGGCGCGGCGATCATGATGCCGATCGCAGGCAAGATCACCGACAAGTACGGCGCCGGCCGGATTGTCCCGTTCGGATCGCTGCTGATCATCGGCGCGATGCTGGCGCTGACCCAGCTCGGGGCGGCGACCTCCTACTACGAGCTCTGCGCAGTGCTCTTCGTGATGGGTCTGGGCATGGGCTCGACGATGATGCCGGCGATGTCTGCGGCCTTCGGGACGATGCGCCACGACGACGTCCCGCGCGCCACCTCCGCGCTGAACGTGATTCAACGCGTCGGAGGTTCGATCGGCGTCGCGATTCTCTCGGTGGTCCTGACCCACGCACTGACTGACAACCTGGCCTCCGTCGTCCCCGGTGGCCAGGCGGTCGGGCTTGAAGCTGCGCAGTCGGTCCCGGTCGCATTTCGCGCTCAGTTTGCGCCCCTGGTGGCAGATGCATTCGGCCACACATACTGGTGGGCGGTCGGAATGGTCGTCATCATGACGATCCCTGCGCTCTTTCTTCCCAAGCACGGATCTGCCCGGAACATCGCCATCATGCAGGCCGAAGACGAGGCCGCCGCCGAGCTCCTGGAGAGCAAAGCCTGAATTTGTCACCAACCGATTGCAGGATTTTCACCCTGCGGTTCTGACCTGCCCGTAGCTTGCAGGCCATGACCAGAAGTGAACTGAAGACCTCACTGATCATCGCCGGAGTTTCTACGGTCGCGCTGATTTTCTGCCTGCTCGCGCTGGCGTCTGTGGTCTCCGCTGCCAGCGTCTAGACCCGCTCGCTGACCCGCGCGGGATTAGTCTTCGCGGTATGGAGCAGTCGCCATACCGCGCAGCACTCGCGCAGATCCACGACGACGGTTTCGGCTTCATCGCGACCGGCGCGGCGAAGGTGCTGCTGGCCGGGCTGAAACTGAACGGACTGCGCGAAGGCTTGGTCGTGGAGCTCGCCTGCGGAGGCGGGATCTCTTCGCGGATGATCGTCGACGGAGGATTTGACGTGCTCGGCTACGACATGTCGCCGGACATGATCGAACTGGCGCGCGAGCGGGTTCCCGAGGGACGATTTGAGGTGACTTCGCTCTACGACGCGGAGCTCCCCGGTTGCGTGGCCGTGACCGGGATCGGCGAGGCCTTCAACTACCGCTTTGACGAGCGAGCAGGCTTTGACTCGATGTGCGCCGTCTTCGATCGCGTTCACGCGGCGCTTGTTCCGGGCGGGATTCTGTTGTTTGACGTCGCGCAGCCGGGCCGCGCGATGCCGCGGCTGGAGCGCACGACGTGGGAGGGTGCCGGCTGGGTGGTCACTTCCGAAACGATCGAGGCGCCCGGCACCAACATGCTCGAGCGCAGGATCACCAGCACGCGCGCTGAGGAAGTCGACGTCGAGATCCACCGGCTCGCGCTTTACGAGCACGAAGCCGTCTTCGAGGCGCTACGAGCGACAGGTTTTGACCCTGCGACGCTGGCCAGCTACGCCGAGGACTACCGCTTCGGGGTTGGGCACGGCGGTTTTTATGCCGTGAAGGTTTAGGGCACGAACTCGATACCGTCCCGTGACGTCCTGCCATGGAACGCACAACAGCAACAAACCTCGATCTGGAACGCGGCGCCCCGCTGCCGCGCGGCCGCCACAAGCTTGAACGCGACGTCGTCCTGGCCTCACAGCGCGGCCGCCTGATCACGGCCTTCGTGCGCCTGGCCGCCGACCGCGGCTACGACAAGGTGACGATCATCGACATCGTCTCGC
>JAEMRJ010000043.1:0-3570 GCA_016463365.1 Thermoleophilaceae bacterium
CGCCGCTCTTGCGGTTGTGGACCTTGTAGCCGCCGATCTCCTCGTCGGTGACGTCTTCGCCGGTCGCTGCCTTGACCAGGTGCGACCCGGCCAGCGCCATCGAACCCTGGCCCTTGACCATTGGCAGAAAATCGGTCAGAGCCGGGATGTAGGCGGTTCCGGCGGCGCATGGACCCATGACTGCAGCGACCTGCGGGATCACGCCGCTCATCGTCACCTGCTCGCGAAAGAGATGGCCGGATCCGGCGAACAACGATCCAACTGCTTCCTGAATACGCGCGCCCGCCGAGTCGAGCAGCCAGACCATCGGCATGCGCTTGTTCAACGCCAGTGCGCGCAGTCGGGAGAGTTTCACCTCGCCGGTGTATCCCATTGAGCCGGCCATCACCGTGAAGTCGTAAGCACCGACGCAGACAAGGCGACCATTGACTTTTCCGTAGCCGGTGATCACGCCGTCGGCCGGGGCGTCGACGCCCTCGAGCGCACGCTGCGAGAAGTGGGGGCGCCCGTGCAGGCCGAGTTCGACCCAGGTGCCGTCGTCGATCAACAGATCCAGCCGTTCGCGTGCCGTGAGCTTGCCGCGCTCGTGCTGCTTGGCGATCTTTGCTTCTCCGCCGCCTTTGAGATTGTGCTCGCGCTTGGCGAGCAGCTCATCAACGAGCACTTCCATCTGCGACTTCAGTTGAGTTGCATCGGAGTCGTTCATTCCTTATCGTCCCTTCCAGTTGGGTTCGCGCTTCTCAAAGAACGCCATTGCGCCCTCGATCGCGTCTTCAGTTCCGAGCGCCACGGTGAACTGCGTGTGCAGGTACTCAAGGGCGCTGAAATACGGAAGGTCTTGTTGGTTGATCATCGAGTCGTGGCCCAGGCGCATCACGACGGGAGCCTTGGCTGCGAGCTTCTTCGCCCAGGCGTCCGTCGCTTCATCGAGCTCTTCGCGCGGGACCGCTTTGTTGATCAGCCCGAAGTTCACCGCCTCATCGGCGGTCATCCGCTCTCCGAGCAGCAGCATCTCGTTGACCTTCTTGCGCGGGACGTTGCGGTAGATGATCGCCATGATCATGAACGGGAAGAGCCCGATGTTGATCTCGGGCGTGGAGAACTTCGCGGCGTCAGAAGCGACGATCAGGTCACAGGCGAGCGCCACCCCAAGACCACCGGCAACCACGTGCCCGTTGGCCTTGCAGATCGTCGGCTTGCCGAGTTCGGCAATCGCGCGGAACAGGTCCAGAAAGCGCGCCGTTCCGTAATGCTTGTGCGCAAGCGGCACGTCCTGCGAAAAGCCCGAGAGGTCCCCGCCGGCGCTGAAGACGTCGCCCGCGCCGGTCAGCACGGCGACGCGCACTTCGGGATCGGTCCTGGCATTCGCGAACGCGTCGACGAGGTCGTCGAGCATCGCGTGACTCAGCGCGTTGCGCTTGTCCGGCTGGTTGAGAGTGATCGTCGCCACTCCGCCTGAAACTCCATAAAGAATGTTCTCGTACACGCCCGCTCCAGTAAGAAGTAAGAAGTTCGACTTCTTACTCTAACGGATCGGTGAGATGCGCTCAGGGACGCGGATCGCCGGAGTCAAACACGGGCTTTTCTCCAGCCTGCGCGGCCTTGATCGCACCTTTGAAGTCATCGTGAGACTGTGCCAGCGCCATGTAGGACGAAACCATGTCGTAATGCGTGTCACGCGGCATCGACTCGGCTGTGTAGACAGCGCGCTTGATCAGGCGCTGGGCAAGCTGCGGGCCGGTCGCGAGCTTCTCGGCAAGCGCATAAGTGGTTTCTGAAAGCTCCTCGCGCGGGACGGACTGATTGACCAGCCCCCACTGGGCGGCCTTTTCTCCGTTGATCACCTTGCCGGTGAGCAGCAGCTCGAGCGCGCGGGCCGGACCAACCAGATGGGTGAGCAACCAGGCACCGCCGTCCCCGGGAACGAGTCCAAGGTTCACGTACGCCTCGCCGATCTTCGCCTCGTCAGCGGCGACACGCAGATCGCACAGCAGCGCCATGTCGAAACCCGCCCCCATCGCAGCGCCGTTGATCATCGCGATCACAGGTTGGGGCACGCGCTGGAGCGAGCGCTGGACACGATGTACGTGGTCGCGCAGGAACTCTTTTTTGGCCAGCGGCCCAGAATCTGTCGCAAGCGTCGCGAGCTCGCCGCCGGCGCAGAACGCCTTTCCGGCGCCGGTCACGACGATCGCGTGGACCGATTTGTCTGCCGCGAGGCGGTCGAGTGCATCAGCCCATTGATCGACGAGCTCGGCATCGAAGGCATTGAGCTTTTCGGGCTTGTTCAGGGTCAGCGTGGCGACGTGTGTCGCCGCATCGACCTCGGTGAGGATCGCGTCGGACATCGGCTCAGACTACTGATCGGCGCGGCAGTTGCCGCACCGATCAGATCTGAGCGCGGGATCCGGTCAGTTGGCGGCCATGAACGAAAAGATTGTCGGTGCTGGTCGGAATACTCACATTGGTGGCGCGTGAGACGGAGCACACTTGAGAAATCCCGATCCGGGCCTGAAGTGCGCCGTCGACCGCTGCGTTGGTCGGTACGCAGTCTGCCGAGCACGCGGTGCGCGCCATGCTCTACGACGCCCCGACAGACAGCACAAGCGTGGCCGAAAGTGCGATTGAACGTGGACTGACAAGACCGAGAGCAGTAGTCATCTGAGCGTTCCCAAGTTCTTATTCGGGTACAGATTTCGCCGACTATTTCGGTTCAGCCTACTCCCTGTCTTCCGTTGATGCAAGCCAGGCTTGCCTGCTTACTGGGTGATTTCAGCCACCAGTGAAGTGCGGTCGGCCGCCAGCGACGAATTGGTGTTGTTGGAGCAGCCCAGCAGGTACACCGTGTGTGGGCTCCCAGCGCTCTGCGTCGTGCGTGAATCAGTTCCCAGCGTCTGGAAGGTGTTGTTGGTGGTGGTTTCTGTCCGGTAGGCGGTCGTGTCGATCGTGGCGTCAACCATCACCCCGATCGTTGCCTGGCGCGTGGCAGTAGCCGTTGAAGTGGCCGATGCGCGCACCAGAAGCGTGTAGTTACCGGTGATGCCAGCGGGATTCGCGGGCACAGCGATCGACACTCCGGTCACGGTCTGCACGGCAGTACAACTGGGAGGGGTGCCCGCAGCGGTCGGAAGCACAAAGGCCGCTCCGCCGATCGTTGAGATGCTCGACCAGACCGGGCCGGTTGCGCCGGTCGCTCCTGTGCCACCCGTCGCGCCTGTGTCACCCGTCGCGCCCGTCGCTCCGGTTGCTCCGGTGTCGCCTGTGGGACCCATGACGCCCTGGACTCCTTGCGCGCCGGTGGCTCCTGTAGATCCGTCAAGTCCATCGCTGCCGTTGGTTCCGTCGGCTCCCGTCGCTCCGGTGGCGCCGACTCCGCCCGTCGGGCCCATGACGCCCTGCGCTCCGACCGGACCAGTCGCTCCGGTGGCACCGTCAATTCCCGTCGCGCCGTCGTTTCCAGTTGCGCCTGTCGCGCCGTCGCTTCCGGTTGCGCCGTCGCTTCCGGTCGCTCCATCTGCTCCAGTTGCTCCGGTCGCGCCGGTTTCACCGGTGGGACCCATGGCGCCCTGC
>JAEMRJ010000043.1:3670-16384 GCA_016463365.1 Thermoleophilaceae bacterium
TTGCTCCGGTTTCACCGGTGGGACCCATTGCGCCCTGCGCGCCAACTGCGCCTGTCGCGCCTGTCGCGCCATCGATTCCAGTTGCGCCGTCGTTTCCGGTCGCGCCTGTCGCGCCATCGATTCCAGTCGCGCCATCGTTCCCTGTCGCGCCATCGTTCCCAGTCGCGCCGTCCGCTCCGGAAGCACCGGTTACTCCAGTAGCGCCCTGCGGACCGGCGTCGCCTGTGGCCCCCTGCGCGCCAGTCGAACCGTTCGCGCCATCAGCGCCGGTAGCCCCGTCCGCACCGGTGGCGCCATCCGCCCCGTCTGTACCCGCCGGCCCCATCGCGCCCTGAGCACCGATCGGACCTTGTGGTCCTACAGCGCCCTGCGAACCTTGCGGGCCAACCACGCCCGCGCAGGCCGCGGTCGTCGCAACTCTTGCCGCCGCTGTTGCCGCCTTCGCCTTGTTCAGCGCAAGCTTCGCCTTGGCTCGCTTCTTCTTACCCTTGGCCTTCTTGTACGCCGCGGTCTTGGCGACCACGTTTGTCGCCTGCTTGATGTAACCGTTTGCCGTTGGAACGCATTCTGCCGCAGATGCAGACCTGGTCAGCCCGAGCGAAACAAGCAGGACGACGCAGAACGCAGTACAAGCTGCGAACAACCGCGTCCTGCGGTCGGCAAGTTCGAAGTTCATCGGGTGGGTCCTTGAAATTGTCTGCCGAGCACCCCTGTGCGGGTAGGCGCGTCTGCCGGCGCCAGTGCTCAATACAGGTTTCGGCAGCTGTGGCCATCTGCCCAGCACAGGGGTAGGCCATACGGCCAGTGCCAGATTGGTAGGTTGCGCAAAGCGCAGTACCGGCATACTGAATTTTTCAAGGGGAGTGTCATGGCTGGAGAGATGGTCGAGTTCGCGTCCAACGGAGGGGTCGCCGAGGGGTATCTCGCGACACCGCAAACACCCAACGGAAAGGCGCTGGTGGTGATCCAGGAATGGTGGGGCCTGGTGCCCGAAATCAAGGGCATCGCCGACCGCTACGCCGAGGCCGGTTACTACGCGCTCGTGCCCGACCACTTCCACGGCGAGTCGACCGAGCAGCCCGACGAGGCCCAGCAGCAGATGATGGCCATGACGATCGAAGAGACCGAGAAAGAGCTGATCGGAGCCGTCGATTTTGTCGCCGAGAAGGCCGGGGCAGAGGTCGTCGGCTCAACGGGATATTGCATCGGCGGAGCGCTCTGCCTGTACGCCGCAGCGCTCAATCCAAAGGTCGCCGCGAGTTCCAGTTTCTATTACGTCTTCCCGCACGGAAAGCCCGAGTGGAGCAAGATCGAAGGCCCCGTGATGATGCATTTCGGGACCGAGGACGACTTCATGTCCGTCAGCGACGTCGAAGGGCTGACTGCCGAGATGCAAGCCGCCGGTGTTGATGTCGTGACCGAGTTCTACGAGGGCGCAGGCCACGCTTTCTGCAACACAGCCAATCGTCTTGGCACCTACAACGAGGAGTATGCCGAGCTTGCGTTTGCGCGCAATCTCGACTTCTTCGACAAAAACCTCAGCTGACGCGCCCGTTAGATTGGCAGTCATGAGACGAATGATTTCCAACTCGCTGGCGGCGGTCGTGGTGGCCGGCGCCCTGCTTGCCGGCTGCGGCGGAGGCGGCGAGCAGAGCTTCACCACCCCGACATACCCGTTCAGTTTCAGTTACCCGGACGGTTGGACAGTCTCGCGCGGTGCGAATTTCACCTACGGCTCGAGTGACACAGCCGTGCGGTCGGTATCGGCCGCGCTCAAGGAGCCCTACGACCAGGTGACGATCACCCAGTACAAGCTCAAAAAGACGCTCCCCGCCGGGGTCAACGGCTACCAGCCGGAGGTCGATCGGATCGTCGCGCGCCTGACCAAGCAGGCCGGCGGTGAAGCCGGCGACGCGAAGGTCGTCAAGTACGGCGGAATCCCGGGCTACCAGTACATCGTCGAATACCCGGGTGGCGGCAACGTCAAGCTGCAGAACAAGTTGACGTTCCTCTTCAAGGGTCAGCAGGAATTTCAGATCAACTGTCAGTCCTCAGAGAAGAACCGCAAGGCGCTGCTTGAGGGCTGCGATCAGATCCTCGGGTCGCTGCAGTTCAAGTAAGGCTTTGCCAGGGCCCGTCGCCCTCGCGAACCTCAGCGTCGATCATCCGCACGCCGCTCACATCCGCGGGCAGCCGCAGCCTCACGAGCCGCTCCTGAGCCGGGACCGCGAATTCGACCATCGTCGTCGCGTTGGCCTTCAACGTGATCGCTCGGCCACCGGCCAGCTTCAAACGCGCAGCACGGACCGACCTGAGCTTCAGGCGCACCTCGCCCGGCTGATCCAGGAATGTGGTCACGCTGGCCTGGGCTTTCATGAGTCCTGTCCCAGGGTTGCGCCCGCTCAGGAAGCTGAATATCTGCGCGGGTTGCGGCGCAAACACAACTGTGGCTGCGGTGCCGGCAGAGCTCACGCGCCGGGTCTCGCCGCGCAGGTGCATCGTCAGCTGCTCATTGCGCATGTGCCACGCGTCGGGCAGCTGCGGGCAGTCCTTGCTGAAGATTCTGCCACTTGCGGACCAGCTGAACCGGCAGTGCGGGGTGAAGATCGGCGGCGACGAAACCGGCGGCGAGCCACTGACAAACAACCTCGTCAGGTTGGGGTTCCAGAACTCGTCCTGGAAGTACTCGATCCGCTCGGTCCCCTGCGGCACGATCATGCCCACCTCGTCCCTGGTCGCCCGCTGGACGAAGCTCACCGGCTGCGGCTGAAGCGACTTTGAGTCCGCGGCGTACAGATGGCCATAACTCCACGCTCGCGCCTGAGTGATCACCAGCACCAGCAGGGGCAGCGCGATCGCGAGGAAACCGGCGTAGCGCTTGAAGCTCTCGTGGCGGGTGTCGATCGTCGAGCAGATGTAGACAATCGCCAGCAGCGCACTCACGCCCGCTGCCAGCAGGCCGACCTGCGTGAACGGCCCTTCGTGGTTGCTGACGAAGTAGCTGAGATAGGTCAGGCCGAACGCCTCGTAAGAAAACGGCGTCGCCAGAGTGTCTGCCTGAAATCCGCTGATCACGACCAGCGCAACCAGCGAGGTGATGATCGCGGCGCGCGGGCTGACCCTCCCCCGCGCTGCCATCAGTCCGGTGAAGAAGATTGGTCCGAGATAGAAGATGTAGCGCTCGTAGAAGAGATTCAGAACGCGCCAGTACTCGGGGCTGGTTGCAGAGAACCACGCGACCTGGGCGACCAGCAGCAGCGTCGCCAGGTATGCCAGCGCGATCAGCGCGCCGATCCGCGGATCGCGGCGATTCTTCCGCGTGGCAATCAGTGCAAACGTCGCGATCGCCGGCACCACGGCAACGACCAGAAAAACGTCGGCGGCAAACGACTTCGTCCAGAAGCTCGCGTTGCCCGCAGTCAGCGGGATCGTCGTGAAGAGACCGCCATAGATTCCGATCACGGAATCGCGCGCAACCAGCAACAGCAGGAGTATGAGCAGCAGTCCCGCTCCCAGCATCGCCAGCGCGAGCTTCTGCTGCGAGAGAAACTCGCGAGCGCCTTCGCGGCCGCGCATCATTGCAACCAACACGATCGAAGCGAAGAAGATCGGCATCAGCACCACGAACTGCGTCCGCGTGACGACTGCGAGCGCGATCAGCGCCACGGCCAGCACAGTGTTGCGCGCACGGGGCACGGCGCAGGCGAGCAGGATCGCAGCCAGCGCCGCGGTGCAGGTGGGGTACGCGAGCGTCTCGGTGCCGACCAGCCCGGTGTAGTTCATCGCCGGAACGAGGATCGCGAATGCCGCTGCAACGTACGCCGCGGATCTGTCGACGAACAGGCGCGCCATGAAGAAGGCGGGAAAGACCGTCGCAGTCATCATCAGCGAGTTGATCGCGTGCACCAGGTCCAGCCGACCCTGCACGCTCGAAGCGAGCTCGAAGGCCGGGGCGATTGAGACCGGATAAAGGAACGAGCGCAGCGGCACGTTCACACCGCGCCACGTGAAGCCATCCCCGGCCGCGAAGCTCTTGGCGAGAGCCCAGTAGAGAAACTCATCCTGTTGATGACGCGGCGTCACGTACCCGCGGGCGAGCAGGTAGTAGCCGACGGCGGCCAGTAGCCAGACGCCCGACAGGATCAGCAGATCAACACGGTGGTGGTGCAGCCAGTGCGCCGCGTCCGTCCGCCAGCTGCTCAGAGCAGCGACTGCCATGTGCCGTCCTGCAGTCGCACGGACAACTTCTCAACGAACACTTCGCTCGGAAGGCCGTTCGGTGTCTTGGCCGAGAGGGTCGTCAATGTCTCGTCGGCTGGAAGCTTCACGACCATCTGCTCGCGCTTGCCGGGTTGGATGATCTCCGAGCCGCCGCCCTCGACCCGCACGACCACCTCGGATCTGACTGCGCGCAGGTCAACCCGCATGTCGCCGGGCTTGTCGAGGAATGTGCGGATGTTCATCGCGCCCTGAACCAGCTTGCTTCGGACGTTTCGGCCGTCGGTCAGCGACAGAATCCGTGGTGGCGGTTCGCCGACCATCAGGGTCAGGGTCGGCCATGCGGGCGACGGGTGTACGCGCTTGGTCTCGTCTTTCAGGTGCATGGTCACGTTGTCGCTGCGCAGGTACCAGGCACTTGGCACGCTGTCGCAGCCGGTGCCGAGGATCTCGCCGGTCTTCGACCAGTCGAATTTGCAGTTCGGCGAGTACATGATCGGCGAGACAATCGGCTTTGCGTCTGTGGCGAAGGCGCGCACGACGCGGTTGTTCCAGAATTCGGTCGTGAAGTACGAAAGCGGATCGTCCGTCGAGGTGATGATCATCCCGACTTCTTCGTCGGTGTTCTTGTCGATGAAGTTGGCCGGCTTGGGGAACTGGTCGAAGGACTGGGTCGAGTACTTGCGCGCTTCGCTCCAGGTCTTGATCTGGGCCTGCGTCAGCCACACGAATGTGAACGCGATCAACGTCCAGTAGAGGATCTTCCGGACCAGCTTGTGATCGATTGTCGAGAGCACGTAGACCGCTCCGACCAGCAGCGTTACGCGCGCCAGCATCATCCCGATTTTCGGCGCGATGTCCGGATGCGTGCTCATGTAGTTCGCGATCGTCGTCAGGCCGAAGGAGTCATACGAGAACGGCACGAGGACGGCGTCGGTCTGGAATCCGCTCATGATCGCCGTGGCTGCCGCGACCGACACCAACGCGGAAGTCCACGACACGCGATTCCAGGAAGCGAGCAGCCCGACGAAGAAGATCGGCCCCAGATAGAACATGTAGCGCTCGTAGAAGATGTTCCGCGCACGCCACTGGTACGGGTTGGTCGCCGAGAACCAGGAGATCTGCGCGATGAAGAAGAGCGACGCCATCACCGCCAGCGCCAGCAGCGCGCCGATCAGGGGATCGCGCCTGTTCTCGGCCCGGCCGAACATCGCCATTGTCGCGATCACCGGAACGATTCCGCAGAGCAGATACACGTCAGCCGTGAAGGCCTTGACCCAGAACCAGAGCGCCGAGAACTCCAGCGCTACGCCGTCGAAAACCCCTTGATAAAGCCCGAAAGCGCCCTTGCCCTGCGCAAGAATCGCGATGGCGCCAATCACGCCGAGGACAACGATGGTGAGCCACACCGATCGCCGTGCTTTCAGGTACTGCATGCGACTGCCGGGCTCGGCCATCACTGCCGCGAACAGCAGAGTGCCGAGGAAGATCGGGAGCAGCACCACAAACTGCGTGCGCGCGAGCATCGCCAGGACGATCAGCGCAAACGCGAGAATCGTGTTGCGTGGACGTGGCCGCGCGAGCGCCAGCAGGATCGCCCCGCAGGCAGCGGTGAACAGGAAGTAGCCGAGGTTTTCGGTGCCGACGATCCCCGCGTAGTTCATCGCCGGAACAGAAACCGTCAGCAGCGCAACGACCAGCGCCCGCCAGCGATCCAGGTAGAGGCGGCCCAGGAGATACGCCGGGAAGAGCGTCCCGACGATCATCATCGAGTTGATCAGGTGCACGCCCGTGTACTGGCCGGGAACCGTATTTGCGAACCAGAAAGCCGGAGCAAGCAGCAGCGGGTAGAGCGTGCTGCGCATCTGTAGGTCCGCCCCGCGCCAGGTCATCCCGTCGCCGCCGGCCCAGTTCTTTGCCAGTGCCCAGAAGAGGAACTCGTCCTGGTAGCGACGCGGTGACTCGTGGCCGGTCGCGAGCAAGTAGATGATCACCGTCAGCAGGGCCCAGATGCCGGTGATGATCCAAAGCTCAAAGCCACGCTCGCGCAGCCAGGCGCCGGCGTCGCTGCGCCATTCTGCAAAGTTCGCTTTCACGTATCGGCGAGACTAATCGCGAATCCGGCCGCAGGTTTCGGTGCGCTTCGGATAAAGTAAGAACTAGAACTTCTTACTTTCTACTTTCACCGAGTCAGACCCCGCGGAGGATCAACGATGGAATCAGGAACGATCAAGCCCGACTTCGCCGCCAGCACGCGGCACTTCATCTTCACCGAAGAGCACGAGCAGTTGCGCGAGACGATCGAGCGCTTTGCCAAGGCCGAGCTCGCACCCAACGCCGAGGAGTGGGAGAAGACCACATTTCCCGACTCCGTGATCAAGCGCATGGGCGACCTGGGATTCCTTGGCCTGACAATGCCCGAGGAGTACGGCGGTCAGGGCGGTGACTACTTCACCAGTGTCGTGCGCTCGGAGGCGCTCGCCTATTCCAACAGCGGCGGACTGAACATGGGTATCGCGGTTCAGACCGACATGGCGATGCCGCCGATCGAGAAGTTCGGCTCGCCTGAAATCAAAGAGAAATATCTGCGCGGAGCAATTGCCGGCGACATCATTCTCTGTCTCGGCATCACCGAGCCGGATGCGGGATCCGATGTGGCGGCGATCAAGACGCGCGCCGTGCGCGATGGGGACGACTACGTCATAAACGGTTCGAAGGTGTTCATCACCAACGGCCTGCGCGCTGACGCCATCGTTCTTGTCACCAAGACCGACGACTCGACCGGCTACGACGGCTTCAGCCTTTTCATCGTCGACACCGACACCCCCGGGTTCGAGGTCTCGCGCAAGCTTGAGAAGCTCGGCATGCACGCTTCGGACACAGCAGAGCTCAGCTTCCATGACATGCGCGTGCCCGCCGCCAACATGCTCGGCGAAGAGGGCAAGGGCTTCTACAACATCATGTGGGAGCTCCAGGGCGAACGCCTCGTCGCCGCGTGTGGTTGCGTCGCCGGCGCGCAGCGCGTCCTCGAGCAGACCATGGAGTATGCAAAGGAGCGCCAGGCCTTTGGCCGCCCGATCGGCAAGTTCCAGGCGATCCGCCACAAGATCGCCGCGATGAGCACGAAGATCGAGGCAGCACGGCAGTTCAACTACTACGTCGCGTGGCTGGTGGACAACGGCCAGTACCCCGTCCGCGAAATCTCACAGGCCAAGTTGTTCGCCTCGCAGATCGGCTTTGAGGTCACCGACGAGTGCCTGCAGATCCACGGCGGTTGGGGCTACATGAAGGAATACGGGATCGAGCGCGCCTGGCGTGACATGCGACTGAACCGTATTGGTGCCGGTACTGACGAAGTGATGCTTGACGTGATCGGTCGTAGCTACGGCTTCTGATCGACCAGGGGGGCGTCGGGGTTGATCCCGGCGCCCTCACGCTGCCAGAAGGTGGCTTTGTCTCGGCGCCACACCACCACGATCGAGGCAACTGCCACTGCCAGTCCGACGAAGAACAACACCTGGGCGACGATCATTCCCGGTGACGTGGTGCTTGCGCGGTCGAAATCGGTGATGAAGCTTGACATGTCCCAGGTGCCGTGAATGATCATCGCCGGAACGATCCAGCCGAACCCGCGGCGCCAGAGGTAGAGGCCGAAGCCGGTAGCGGCCGCGAAGAAGACCTGACCGAATGTCGCGGCGCCACCGCCGATCAGGATGTTCGGCAGGTGAAACAATCCGAACGCGATCGTCGTGAAAATCGCGGCGTGCCCCTCGCTACGACCACCGACGCGCATGCTGCGCAGCCAGATGCCGCGAAAGAGCGTCTCTTCAGCGAATCCGACCAGCACGCCCGCGAGGAAGATCCCGAGCACGAGGTTCATGTCGACATCGCCCCAGTGCACGCTGGCCAAGCGCGCGATGATGCCGATCACCATGAGCACCGGCAACGTCCAGAGCAGCTTGCCCATCGAGAGTCTGCCCGGGTCGCGCCAGACGAAATCCCAGCGCAGCCAGGTGACCAGGACGACCAGAAAGACGGAACCCAGCGCGAGACTGAGCACGACCGACTTGAAGATGTTGTCCGCGCTTTTCGTGAACTCGTCGTAGCCCACGCCCGAGAGCTTCATTGTGCCGATCACGATCAGCGAGTAGATGACGAACGCGAAGATTGCCGGGGGCCAGCCGGGCTGCCAGCGGTAGTTGTTCGTCGGAGCGGGTGCGGCTGTCGATTCCATGGCGGCGAACCTATCCGGGTTGACGGTCCGTTCTGCCGAACGAGTAGGAAGTAGAACTTCTTACTTCCGTATTCCGACCCGATGTCGATAAGCTCCCACGCTGGATTTCCACCTTCTTTTCTCGTTCCTCCATCCCACCAAGAAAGAGATCTAAATCACCATGAGTGACCTCGTCATTCCCGGTCTGCTTGAGGGCAAGACCGCCATCGTCACCGGCTCGGCCCGCGGCATCGGCCGCTCCACCGCCGAACTGCTCGCCGGCTCCGGCGCCAACGTTCTGATCACCGACCTCGACGGCGACGTGGCCGAGCAGGCCTCTGCCGAGATCGCCGGCAACACTGTCGCGATCGGTGGTGACATCACCAAGAACGGCGAGCCCGCCAACATCGTCAAGAAGGCGATCGACGAGTTCGGGCAGATCGACATCCTGATCAACAATGCCGGGTACACCTGGGACGGCCCCGTCCACAAGATCACGGACGAGCAGTGGGACGCGATGCTCAACATCCACGTCAAGGCTCCGTTCCAGATGATCCGCGAAGCTGCCCCCTACTTCCGTGAGCCGGCCAAGGCCGAGCGCGCCGAAGGCAAGGAAGTCTTTCGCAAGATCGTCAACGTTTCTTCCACGTCGGGCATGTTCGGCAACGCCGGTCAGGCCAACTACAGCTCCGGCAAGCTCGGTGTCGTCGGTCTGACCAAGACTGTCGCCAAGGAGTGGGGTCAGTTCAAGGTCAACGTGAACGCCGTTGCCTTCGGCTTTGTCGACACGCGCTTGACGGCCGCCAAAGAAGAGTCAGAGACGATCGAACGCGACGGCGAGCAGATCCAGCTCGGCATCCCTGAGCAGATGCGCCAGATGGCCAGCATGCTGATTCCGCTCGGTCGCGCGGCGACCCCGGAAGAGGCCGCTGCGCCGATCTTCTTCCTGGCGAGCCCGCACAGCAACTATGTGCACGGTCAGGTGCTCAACATCACCGGCGGCATGTTCGGCGGGATGGCTTTCTAGTCGGCCAGTTGCCAGGCAGTTCTCAAAAGGCCCTTCCGCAGTCGCGGGAGGGCCTTTTTCTTGCCCTCCGGTCCGGGGCATAGATTTTGGCCATGGCAGAGATCGACACACCGGTGTTGCGAGTACCTCTGCCAGGAGGCTCCGAGGGCGCGCGCGTGACGCTGCGGCCGTTCTCCACCGGTGAAACCGCAGTACCGCGCGGCTTTTTGCATCGCATCGACGAACGCTTTGCCTACCAGCGAGCGATGTGGCGCGGCTTGCGCAAGAAGTACGACCACTGGACGCCGTGTCCGGTATTCCTGATCGAGCACCCGACCGCAGGGCGAGTGCTCGTTGACACCGGCCTTCCGGCGGCGTCGGCCCATGATCCCAGAGCCGCGCTCGGTGCTCTGGCGTCACGTATGTATGCGGTACGGGCGGCCGAAGATCAGCCACTTCCGGCTCGGATGCGCGCGCTGGGCATCCCGCGCGGCGGGATCGATGTTGTCGTGATGACGCACCTTCATTTCGATCACGCGGGCGCGCTCAATGAGATCGAGGATGCGGTCGTGGTGGTCAGCAAGAAGGAGTGGCGCAGCGCCAACGCCGGGAAGGCGCTGGCGCGCGGGTACGTGCGGCGCGAGTTTGACCTGGCCCACGACTACCGCCTGGTGGACTTCGACGATTCTTCCGTCAACTCGTTTGCGTCGTTCGGTCGATCCGTGGATCTCTTCGGCGACGGCTCGGTGATGCTGGTCTCTACTCCGGGGCACTCGAGCGGCCACATGTCAGTTGTCGTGCGACTGAAAGACAGAGAGTGCCTGATCGCAGGCGACGCGATCTACACACGGCGCTCGCTGGATGCGGGCGACCTGCCGTTGATCATCGCCGACGAGCACAACTACAAACGCTCGGTGCGCGAGATCCGCGCCTACAAACAGATGACCCCCAGCGCGCTGATCATCCCCGGCCACGACGCCGACCACTTCGCGTCGCTCCACGAGCTCTACTAGCCGCTTCGCACAACTGAGCGGTTTTTTGCTGCAAGGTTGCAGCTATGCAGCGGCGTCGGGTGGGGTGCGGCGGGGGACTTCGCCGGTGCGGGCGCGGTCTTTCTGGCGCCATTTCGGTTCGTAGTCGGCGTCCATCTGCCACCACATCTCGAGCACGCGGCGGAAGATCTCTTCGGACGCGGCCTGCGACTGCTCCTTGGTCGGCTCGGCAACCTGGGTGAACTGGACCGGACGGCCGTAGCTCACGGTGACCTTGGGGAACCAGTGCTTCTTGACGTCGCGCAGGAACTGCGAGCCGTAGATCGCCACAGGTACAACCGGCGCGCCGCTGGTCAGCGCGAGCTGCCCGGCGCCGCGCTTGGCAACGGTCGGGTAATAGTCGCGGGATCGCCCGCCCTCGGCGTACATCTGCACCACGCCGCCGCGATCGAGAATCGCCTGGGCAGTGATGAAGGTTTCGGTGTCGCCCTTGCCGCGCATGACCGGAAAGACGCCGCCATGCGTGTAAACGAAGTCGAGCGGCGGTTTGAAGAGCTGCGACTTGGCCATGAACTGCAACTTGCGACGCAGGTGGATGCCCGTGAAGAAGTGGTCGATGAAGCTGAAATGGTTGGGCACGAAGATCGTCCCGCCAGCACGCGGAACGTTTTGCGCGTCGATCGCGGCGACCCGGTCGAGGAGGCCGTAGCTTCCTGTCATCACCACGCGGACCAGGTCATACATCACGCTGGGCGAGTGTTCGCGCACGCGCCGGTGGTAGGCCTCCATGCCGGAGGCGTCGCGCTCGTCGACGTAAACCTGTTCCTTCATTGCCATCTGCTCACCTCCAGGCGTTCACGCGCCAGGCGTTCCCCGCCCGCGCACACTGTTGACCGTCGCCGTCCACTCATCGAGCAGTTCGGCACGCCGGGATTCTGGCATCTGCGGTTCGAAGCGATACTGCTCGCGCCAGAGTGACTCGACCTCGGCCGCGGTCCAGCTGCCGGATGTGATCCCGGCCATCATTCCTGCGCCGAAGCCCGTCGTCTCGGTGATCTCGGGCACGACGACCGGCGCGCCCAGCACGTCGGCCTGGAACTGCATCAGCCAGTGGTTTGCGACCGCGCCGCCATCCGCGTGGAGTTCGCCCAGCGGCAGGCCAGCCGCGCCTTCCATGGCCCGCACGGCGTCGACAGTCTGAAATGCCATCGCCTCGAGCGCGGCGCGCGCAAGATGCGCGCGGGTGGTGCCGCGCGTCAGCCCCATGATCGCTCCGCGCGCGTCGGGATCCCAGTACGGGGATCCAAGCCCGGTGAGCGCCGGGACGAAGTACACGCCGTCGTTCGAATCGAGCGACCGCGCGAGCGTCTCGGTCTCGGCGGCGTCGGGCAGCAGTCCGAGACCGTCGCGCAGCCACTGCACCGCCGCACCGGAGACAAAGACGCTTGCTTCGTATGCGTAGGTCGCCGAGTCGGCCGTGCCCCAGGCGAGCGTGCCGATCAGGCCGTCGGCCGGCGCGGGCGCGTCGTCTCCGACGTTCAGGAGCACGAAGCTGCCGGTGCCATATGTGTTCTTGGCCTTGCCCGGCGTGAAGCAGGCCTGACCAAAAAGTGCCGCCTGCTGATCTCCCGCCATTCCGGCCAGCGGGATTGACGCACCGCCCAGCAGGCCGGGATCAGTCTCGCCGAAGACACTCAGCGAGGGCTGCACCTCGGGCAACGACGCAGGATCCACGCCGAACAGCTCGCAGAGCTCAATCGACCACTCGAGCTTGTTGATGTCAAAGAGCATTGTGCGCGCGGCGTTTGAGTAGTCGGTGACATGACGGCCCGTCAGCTTGAAGGCAAGCCATGAGTCGATCGTCCCGAAACAGATCTCGGACGCCGGCCTTGCCGCAAGGCCGTCCACGTTCTGAAGCAGCCACTCGATCTTCGTGGCCGAGAAGTACGGATCGATCGTCAGTCCTGTCTGCTCGCGTACGAGCTGCGAGTGCCCGGCGGCAACGAGCTCACGGCAACGGTCGGCGGTGCGCCTGTCCTGCCAGACGATCGCGCGGTGGAGCGGCTCGCCACTGGCCCGATCCCACACGACAACCGTCTCGCGTTGGTTCGTGATGCCGAGTCCCTTGAGGTCGCTTGCGCGCGCACCGGCCGCTGCCAGCACCTCGGCCGCAACGCCGCTGGTGACCTGCCAGATCTCGTTAGCGTCGTGCTCGACCCAGCCCGGGTGGGGAAAGTGCTGCGTGAACTCGTGCTGGCGCGAGGCGACGATGCGGCCGTCCTCGC
>JAEMRJ010000154.1 GCA_016463365.1 Thermoleophilaceae bacterium
TCGCCATCGGGTTGGCCTTGCCGGTGCCGGCGATGTCAGGCGCAGAGCCGTGGACCGGCTCAAACATGCCCGGGCCGTCGCCGCTGATGCTTGCGCTCGGAAGCATTCCGATCGAGCCGGTGATCATTGCGGCCTCATCAGAGAGGATGTCGCCAAAGAGGTTCTCGGTGAGGATCACGTCGAAGTCGCTGGGCGCGGAAACAAGCTGCATCGCGGCGTTGTCGACGAGCAGGTGCTCGAGCGGGACGTCCGGGAACTCGTTCTCATGGATTTTGATCACGGTCTCGCGCCAGAGGCGGCTGGTCTCAAGGACGTTGGCCTTGTCGACGCTGGTCACTTTGGTGCGGGCGGACTTGAAACCGACGCGGGCGATGCGCTCGATCTCTTCGATCGAGTAGGCGCAGATGTCGGTCGCGACGCCGTCGACGCGCGATTTGTCGCCGAAGTAGATGCCGCCCGTGAGCTCGCGAATCACGAGCAGGTCGGTGCCGGCGATGCGCTCCTCTTTCAGCGGGCTGGCTGCGTAGAGCGCCGGGATCGGCTTGACCGGGCGCAGGTTGGCGTAAAGGTTCAGGCCCTTGCGAATGCCCAGCAGGCCCTGCTCTGGGCGCGGGTCATCGGGGTTGGTTGAATCCCACTTGGGACCACCGATCGCGGAGAGCAGGACAGCGTCGCTGGCCTTCGCGGCGTCGAGCGTGGAATCCGGCAGCGGGTTGCCGTGATTGTCGATCGCAACGCCGCCCATGTCGTGGTCGTCCCACTCGACCCCGCCCAGAGCCGTCAGCAGCTCCTTGGCTGCGTCCATGATCTCGGGGCCGATTCCGTCGCCGGGAAGCGTGACTATGTTTGCTGTGTCGCTCATCTGCGGCGCGAAGGCTAACGCAATGGATTCTGAGAACAAAGACGCGGTCGCGCTGCTGCTGGGCGCATTCACAAAGGCATTGTCGATCCGCGACCACGAGGCGCTCGACGTGCAGCTTGCGCCCTGGATCTCCGTTGCTGAGGCGCTCGATCTTGCCGCGGATCAGGAGTTCGACGTCTTCATCGGCGATCAGATCTTTCCGGACGTGGCCGAACATCTCCCGCCGCGCGTGGATGCGGAGAACTTCATTGCCTGGGCCGTGCTTGGCGATCTCGATGCCGCCGTGGTGAAGATCGCCGGCGGACTTTACGTCGGACACCTCGGCCGCGACTAGCGCCAGACGGTCCGGAATCCCACCGGATTCATATTGCTAGCTTCGAAATCATGAGCGTTCAGGACCCCCAGCCGCCTTCCCTGGTGCGCGGAAACCCATGGGTCGCTTTGTACGTCCTCTGCGCGGGAATGTTGATGATCGTGCTCGACGCCACAGTGGTGAACGTGGCGCTTCCTTCGATCAAGGATGATCTGGGCTTCTCGCAGCAGAGCCTGGCCTGGGTCGTCAACGCGTACATGATCACTTTCGGTGGTCTGTTGCTGCTCTCGGGGCGCCTCGGCGACCTGATCGGGCGCAAGGTCATGTTCCTGTCGGGAATCGCAGTGTTCACGGTCGCCTCATTGGCCTGCGGCCTCGCCCCATCACAGGGCACCCTTGTCGCCGCGCGGCTGCTTCAGGGCGTCGGTGGCGCGATGGCCTCGGCGGTGATCCTTGGAATGATCTTCCTGATGTTCTCCTCGCCGGGCGACCAGGCCCGCGCGATCGGCGTCTTCGGCTTCGTCGCGTCGGCCGGCGGCTCGATCGGCCTGATCCTCGGCGGCGTGATCACCGACTCGATCAGCTGGCACTGGATTTTCACGATCAACGTGCCGATCGGCATCGCAGTCGGGATTGCGGCGCACCGCCTGCTTGTGCGCGACCCCGGACTCGGCATGAAGGAGGGCACCGACGCTCCCGGCGCGGTTCTGATCACCTCAGCGCTGATGCTCGGCGTCTTCACAATCGTGAAGCCGGCCGCCGATCTCGGCTGGAGCGACCCACTCACGCTGCTGTTCGGGGCGGGTTCGCTTGTGCTGCTCGCGCTTTTCATCTGGCGCGAGTCGGTCGCAAAGACCCCTTTGATTCCTCTGCGCATCTTCCGCTCCCGCAACGTCTCAGGCGCAAACATCGTTCAGGCACTGCTCGTGGCGGGCATGTTCGGCATGTTCTTCCTCGGCGCGCTCTACTTCGAGCAGATCCTCAATTACACACCGCTGGAAATCGGATTCGCCTACCTCCCGGCGACGATCATCATGGGAACGATCTCACTGAAGTACTCAGAGCCGCTGATAATTCGTTTCGGCCCGCGTCGGATTCTGATCCCGGCGATGGCGCTGATCACAGCAGGCCTGCTCTGGTTCGCTCGCGTTCCGGAAGATGGCAGGTAC
Source organism: Thermoleophilaceae bacterium (assembly GCA_016463365.1). The sequence goes on from JAEMRJ010000154.1 coordinate 2,345, forward strand.
CTCACTGACATCCTGCCGGCGATGGTGCTCCTGGGTTTCGGTATCGGTCCCTCGTTTCCGGCCCTGATGACGCTCGCGATGTCCGCCTCGACAGCGGAAGACGCTGGCCTTGCATCGGGCATGATCAACACGTCAGCCCAGGTCGGCGGCGCGCTCGGGCTGGCCGTACTCGCCACGCTTTCAGCCACCCGCACGGAGAACGCTCTCGCGGACGGCGTGGCCAAGGCAACGGCGCTCGCTGACGGCTTCCAGCTGGCGTTCTTGATCGGCGCTGGAATCCTGGCGCTGGCCTGCGCCCTGTCGACCTTCCTGATCAGAGACGTGCCCGCGCCAGCTCACGCGCACGCCGAGGAAGAAACACTCGGCGCGCTGGCCCTGGCGGACTCGCAAGGCTGACCCGGGCGGCTACAACCCGGTCGTGACAGGCCCTCTGCGCTCGCGATTCGTCTCGTACTCTGTGATCGCGGCCTCTTCCTGGAGCGTGATCGAGATGTCATCCAGTCCGTGGATCAGGTTGTGCCGGATGCCCTCGTCGATCGAGAACGGGTACTCCTTGCCGCCGGACTTGACGACCTTGTGCTCGAGGTCGATCACTGCGTCGCCGGCAGCGCCGATGTCTTTGCAGTCGTCCTCGGGCAGGGTGACCAGCACCATGCCGTTCTTCGAGCAGTTGTTGTAGAAGATGTCGGCGAAACTCGGCGCGATGATCGCGTCGAAGCCGTAGTCGTTGAGGGCCCACGGAGCATGCTCGCGCGAGGATCCGCAGCCGAAATTCCGGCCGGTCACGAGGATCGGGTTGACGGGCAGTTCGAAGCCCGGCTCCTTGCGCCAGTCGTAGAACAGGAACTCGCCGAAGCCCGTGCGCTCGACGCGCTTCAAGAACTGCTTGGGGATGATCTGGTCGGTGTCGACGTCGCTGCGGTCCAGGACTGTGACGTTGCCTTCAACGGTTGTTACGGGTTCCATCAGTTGCTCCATTCACGGATGTCGACGAAGTGTCCGGCGACCGCGGCTGCGGCTGCCATCTGCGGGCTGACAAGGTGCGTGCGTCCGCCGCGGCCCTGACGGCCCTCGAAGTTGCGGTTGCTGGTCGATGCGCAGCGCTCGCCCGGGTCAAGCGTGTCCGGGTTCATGCCAAGACACATCGAACAGCCCGCGCTGCGCCAGTCAAATCCTGCGTCGATGAAGATCTTGTCCAGACCCTCTTCTTCGGCCTGAATTTTCACCTGGGCGCTGCCCGGCACGACCATCGCGCTGACGGTGTCTGCGACCTTCCGGCCCTTGACGACCTCTGCGGCCGAGCGCAGGTCGCCGATCCGGCTGTTGGTGCACGAACCGATGAAGACGCGGTCGAGCTTGATCTCTTGGATCGGAGTTCCGGCGGCGAGGCCCATGTATTCGAGCGCGCGTTCGGCGCCGTCGCGGTCGGTGTCGTTCTCGAACTCGCTCGGGTTCGGGACCACGTTGGTCACCTGCGTGACCATGCTCGGGGTCGTGCCCCAGCTGACCTGAGGGGAGATCGCCGACGCGTCGATCGTGATCTCCTTGTCGAAGGTCGCGTTGTCGTCGGTGCGGAGGTTCTTCCAGGCGGCGACTGTGTCTTCCCAGTCTTCCGCGGGCGGAGCGGCCTTGCGGCCCTTGACCCACTCGAAGGTGGTCTCGTCAGGAGCGATCAGGCCGGCGCGACCGCCGCCCTCGATCGTCATGTTGCACATCGTCATGCGGCCTTCCATGTTCATCTTCTCGAC
>JAEMRJ010000044.1 GCA_016463365.1 Thermoleophilaceae bacterium
GTCACCTTCATCGGTGCCTACATCCCGTTTCTGGGCGCCTGGGCTGCCGGCGCGTTTTCCGTTCTGATCGCCTTCGGCGCCGGAACCGAAGAAGCCGTGATCGGCATGATCATCATCCAGATACTCGCCAACGGCATTCTCCAGCAGATGGTCCAGCCGATCGCGTACGGCGCGGCGCTCGGGATTCACCCGCTCGCAGCGCTTGTCGCGACGATCGGCGCCGGAAGCCTGTTCGGCGCCGTCGGCCTGATCCTCGGCGCTCCGTTGGTGTCCGCCGCCGTTCGGATCACCGCGGATCTCGCCAATGCTCGCGCCGAGGAAGTCGCGGGCTCGCAGGATCCGCCACCGGATACCGCCGCAGGGCTGCCTGTCGTCTGATCGCCCCTGGCAGGTGGCCTTGTCCGGTCCGCCTGTACGCTCTTGCCCCGATGTCAGACGAGAGTCCAGCCACCCCCGAGTCGTCACGGATCGCGATCATCGGCGTCGGCCTGATCGGTGGATCGGTCGGACTTGCCGCGCGCAAGCGAATTGACGCTGTGAGCGAGGTCGTCGGCTGGGATCCCGCCCCCGGTGTGCTCGACGATGCTTTGAAGCTCGGGGTGATCACCAGGGCGGCCGACTCTCCAGAGGATGCTGTCAGCGGTGCCGATCTGATCGTGCTGGCGAGCCCCGTCGCGACGCTCGCAGGCAACGCCGAGCGCGTGCTCGCGGTTGCGGGCCCCGACGCGGTCGTCACCGATGTCGGCTCGACCAAGCGCGAGATCGTCGCGGCCGTGGTTGATCCAAGGTTCATCGGCGGTCACCCGATCGCCGGCGCCGAGACGGCCGGCGTTGAACACGCCCGCGAAGACCTGTTTGATGACTCGACGTGGTTCGTCACCCCGACCCCGAGCACGACAGGTGTCGCCCTCGAGCGCCTGATGCGTTTCGCCAGAGGCCTGGGAGCGCAGCCCCATGCGGTCGACGCCGCCGACCACGACCGGCTGCTCGCAGACATCAGCCACCTGCCGCATGTCCTTGCCAATGCCCTTGTCACGCAGGCGGCCGGTTCGATCAACACCGAGGACGGCTCGATCGCTGTGGTCGGGCCGAGCTTCCGCGATGCCACCCGCGTCGCCGGCGCCAACAGCTCGATCTGGCGTGACATCTACCTCTCAAACCACGACGCGCTCGTCCCGGCGATCGACGCAGTCATCGAGCGACTCTCCCGGTTTCGCGACGCCGTGAAGTCCGGCGACGGCGACGAGATCGTCCGCCTCAACGAACAGGCACGCGCCGACCGCGAGACGCTGCTCGAGCGCGACCTCGTGGGCGAAGAAGTCTTCGAGCTGCGCGTTTCTGTGCCCAATCAACCCGGCGTGCTCGCGAACATCACGCTCGCGCTCGGCAAGGCGGGCATCAACATCGTTGACATCGCGCTCTCGCCTGCAGTTGACATGCGCAGCGGGTCAATCAGCCTCTGGGTACCGGGCGAGGAAGCCGCCGCGCGCACCGAAAACTTGATCAACGAACTTGGCTTTCCGGTGGCCAGAGCCTGATGCGCGCGAAGTTCGATCCCGCGGGCCCGCTCAAAGGCTCGATCCGGCCACCTGCCGACAAGTCAATCTCGCATCGCGCGGCGATGGTCGCCGGCATGTGTGACTCGCCGGTGACGATCCGCAATTACCTCAACTCCGAGGACACCAACAGCACGCTCGCCGCCGTCGAAGCGGTCGGCGCCGGTATCGAGCGCCGCGGCTCTGAAATCGTCGTACGCGGCGTCGGACTGCGCGGCGCGCAGGAATCTGCGGGCGGCGTGATCGACGTCGGCAACGCCGGCACGTTGATGCGCCTGTTTCCCGGCTGGCTCTGCGGACAACCCGTCGGCGACTGGGAGCTCGACGGCGACGAGAGCATTCGCAAGCGTCCGATGCGGCGGATCGTTGATCCGCTGCGCCAGATGGGCGCTCACATTGATGCCAGTCCCGACGGAACCGCACCGATCTGCGTCGAGGCAGCACCGCTCACTGGGATCGACTACGTGATGCCGGTGGCCAGTGGCCAGGTCAAATCATGCGTTCTGTTCGCCGGCCTTGTGGCGAGCGGAGCCACACGGATCACCGAACCCGAGATCTCGCGCGACCACACCGAACGGATGCTCGCGGCCGCGGGTGTGCCGATCCGCCGCGAAAAGAACTCGATCGTGATCGACGGTTTGGTCGACGAACTCGAACTCGGAACGATTGACGTGCCCGGCGATCTCTCGTCTGCCGCATTCATGATCGTCGCGGGCGTGCTTGTGAAGGGGTCGCGACTTGTGATCAAGGACGTTGGACTCAATCGCACGCGCATCGGGATCCTGCGCATTCTTGAGCGCATGGGGGCAGTGGTACTAGCAGATCCAGAGCGCGCTGGTGACGAGATCCCGAGCAGCGAACCGATCGGCGATCTCGACGTCGCGGCGACGCCGCTGATCGGAACCGAGGTGTCCGGTGATGAAATACCGCTGGCGATCGATGAACTGCCGCTTGTCGCCCTGCTCGGCGCATTCGCTGAAGGCGAGACGGTCGTGCGCGGAGCGGAAGAGCTTCGCTTCAAAGAGTCAGACCGGATTGCCACAGTCGTCGACGGCCTGTCCGGGCTCGGTGCTGACATCGAAGCGACCACGGACGGGTTTGTTGTGCGCGGCACCGGCAGGCTCAAAGGCGGCACGATTGAGTCCCACGGGGATCACCGACTCGCGATGCTCGGGGCGATCGCGGGACTCGCCAGCGAAGAGGGCGTGACGGTCGACGGAATGGAGGCCGCGTCGGTCTCGTACCCGGCCTTCGAGAGCGATCTTCGCCGCCTGATCGGCTGAGCCCGTCGCCCGTATTCGGCCGGTGCCACAATACGGGCATGACAGACGTAACCACCTCCCCCGATGTAGTCGCAATCCCCGCAGACATCAAGCCTGCAGATGGCCGCTTTGGCGCGGGTCCGTCCAAGGTCCGAGTTGAGGGCCTGAACGCACTGGCCGCAACCGGCAGTTCGCTGCTGGGCACGTCACACCGCCAGGCGCCGGTCAAGAACCTCGTCGGCGAAGTGCGTGACGGCGTCTCGCAGCTCTTCGGCCTGCCTGACGGATACGAAGTGATCCTCGGCAACGGCGGCGCGACGGCCTTCTGGGACATCGCAACCCACGGCCTGATCCGCCAGAAGAGCCAGCACCTGGTCTTCGGCGAGTTCTCATCAAAGTTTGCAAAGGCCGCCAAGATGGCGCCGTGGCTGGCCGATCCGACCGTGATCGAGTCCGAGACCGGCACGAAGCCCGCACCGACGGCTGAAGCCGGGGTGGATGTCTACGGCTGGGCCCAGAACGAAACAAGCACCGGCGTGATGGCGCCGGTCGAGCGCGTGGCCGGAGCCGACGACGGCTCGCTCGTCCTGATCGACGCGACCAGCGCCGCAGGCGGACTGCCCGTCGACATCACCCAGGTCGACGCCTACTACTTCGCCCCGCAGAAGAACTTCGCCGCAGAGGGCGGGCTCTGGCTTGCCGCGTTCTCGCCGGCCGCGCTCGAGCGCGCCGCAGAGATCGCCGCGACCGACCGCCACATCCCGGCTTTCTTCGATCTGCCCACCGCGATCGACAACTCGCTGAAGAACCAGACCTACAACACGCCCGCGCTCTCCACGCTCTTCCTGCTCAACGAGCAGCTCAAGTGGATGAACACGCAGGGCGGCCTGGACTTCGCGGTCGGCCGCACGACCGACAGCTCGACGCGCCTCTACGAGTGGGCCGAGCGCACCGGGTACACCTCGCCGTACGTCGCGGACCCGGCCGAGCGTTCGCTCGTGATCGGCACGATCGACTTCAGTGACGAGATCGACGCCACGCAGATCTCCAAGGCGCTGCGTGCGAACGGGATCGTCGACACCGAGCCGTACCGCAAACTCGGTCGTAACCAGCTGCGCATCGCGATGTTCCCGGCGGTCGAGCCGGACGACGTCGAGGCCCTGACGGCCTGCATCGACTACATCGTCGAACGGCTCTAGGTCACCATGATCATTGCGATCGACGGTCCGGCAGGCGCCGGCAAGAGCACGGTCTCGCGCGCCGTGGCGAAGGCGCTGGGCGCGGTATATCTCGACAGCGGCGCGATGTACCGCGTCGTTGCCTTCAAGACGCTTTCCGGTTCGGACGCGGCATCAGCTGCGCGTTCGACGATGATCAACCTCGGCGAAAAGGTCACTGCTGACGGCATCGATGTGACCGAGCTGATCCGTACGCCGGAAGTCGCGGCGCGCGCTTCAGAAGTCGCCCAGCTGCCACTCGTGCGCCAGGCGCTCGTCGAACAACAGCGCAAGCTGCTCAAGGACGGCCGCTCCTGGGTTGCCGAAGGACGCGACATCGGCACCGTCGTCGCTCCCGAGGCCGAGCTGAAGATTTTTCTCACCGCCGACCCGGAAGCGCGCGCCGAGCGCCGCGCCACCGAGCTGGGGCTCGACGTGGCCGCAGTTCACGCCGAGCAGGCCGAGCGCGACCGCCGTGACACATCCCGCGAAGACTCGCCGCTCGTGGCCGCGCCCGACGCCATCGAGATCGACACAACCGGCATGACCGTCGAGCAGGTCGTCGCCCGCATCATCGAGCTCGCGCGCCCGGCCGCCACACCCGCATAAGCGCATGAACGAAGAACAGGATTTCATCGAAATCGAGGTTGTCGAGGAGGGCGAGTTCCCGCTCGGCCTCGACGAGCGCGAAGAGGTCGAAGAGCTTGAGGTCGAAGACGATCGTCCGCCTCGCCGTCACGCCACAGTCGCGATCGTCGGCTATCCGAACGTCGGCAAGTCGAGCCTGATCAACCGCCTGACCGAGTCCAAAGAAGCCGTCGTGCACGAGCGCGCCGGCGTCACCCGCGACCGCAAGGCGCTGCACACCGACTGGAACGGGGTGGACCTCACCTTCATCGACACCGGCGGTGTGGATGTGACAGAGGACGACGACATCGCGCGCGGCATCCGCTTTCAGGCCGAGACCGCGATCGAGCTCGCAGATGTTGTGATGTTCGTCGTCGACGGTCGCGCGGGCTACAGGCCCGGAGACGACGACATCGCGCAGATCCTGCGCCGCGGCCGCAAGCCCGTTGTGGTCGCGGTCAACAAGATTGACTCCGCGAAGGACATCCCGAGCGCAGCTGAATTCCAGCGCCTTGGAATGGGCGATCCGCAACCCGTCAGCGCCGCGCAGGGTCTCGGCACAGGCGACCTGATGGACCTCATCACCTCGCTCGCGCCCGAAGCGACACGTGAGTCCGACGACGGCGCCGTCAAGCTTGCCGTGCTCGGTCGGCCGAACGTCGGCAAGTCCAGTCTCGTGAACGCGATCGTCGGCGAGGAGCGCGTGATCGTCTCGCCGATCAGCGGCACGACCCGCGACGCGATCGACACGCGGATCGATGTCGAGGGCAAGCCGCTGGTGCTGATCGACACCGCCGGGCTGCGCCGCCGCGCCAAGCAGGCCGACGAGCTCGAATACTTCTCTTCACTGCGCTCGCAGCTTGCGATGGAGCGGGCGGATGTCGCGCTGATCGTCTGCGACGTGACCGACGGCATCACTTCGGAAGACCTGCGCATTTCGGAACTCGCGATGAAGGCCGGCTGCGCCACGCTGGTCGTGCTGAACAAGTGGGACCTGCCGCACGAAGAGCTCGACCTCAAGCACGAGCGCGCCCGGATCGCCCGCAAGCTGCGGCTGCGACCGAAGATCGTCACCAGCAGCGCGCTGAGCGGCCGCAACGTGCCCAAGCTGCTGACCGAGGCGCTCGACCTGGCAGAGCGTTCTGCCCAGCGCATCCCGACCAAGCAGCTGAACAAGTTCCTCAACGACGTGCAGGGAGTGCGCCAGCCGCCGAGCGTCCGCGGCAAGCGCCTGAAGATGTATTACATGACCCAGTTCGAGGAGAACCCGCCGCGCTTTGCCATCCAGGTGAACTCGCGCCGCGCGATCGCCCGTGACTACGCCTACTTCGTCGAGAACCAGCTGCGCGAGCGCTACGAGATGGACGGCGTCCCGCTGATCATCGACTTCAAGGCTTCCAAGGGCCGCTATGACGACTGAGCCCGCGATCGTCATCGAGGGCCTGCACAAATCGTACGACGAGTTTGAGGCGGTCAAGGGCGTCGATCTGACGATCGAGTCCGGCCAGGTTTTTGCGATTCTCGGGCCCAACGGCGCCGGCAAGACGACGACGGTCGAGATTCTCGAGGGCTACCGCAAACGCACGTCCGGCAGCGTCCAGGTGCTGGGCGTCGATCCGGAAGCGCCATCGCGTTCCTGGCGCGAGCGGATCGGGATCGTGCTGCAGGAGTCCGAGCAGACCGCGCTGCTGACAGTGCGCGAGACGCTCGCGATGTATGCCGGCTACTACCCGGACCCACGCAGCGTCGATGAGACGATCCAGATGGTGGGCCTGCTTGAGAAGTCGGAGGTGCGTGCCGGTCGGCTATCCGGAGGCCAGAAACGCAGGCTGGATGTCGGGATCGCGCTGATCGGAAACCCGGACCTGATTTTCCTTGACGAGCCGACAACGGGCTTTGACCCGGAGGCCCGCCGCGAGGCGTGGGACGTGATCGCATCGATGCGCGACCTCGGCAGGACGATCGTCCTGACGACGCACTACATGGAAGAGGCCCAGCGGCTGGCCGACCAGATCGCTGTCTTCGCCGGCGGCGAGATCGTCGCCCGCGGCACGCCCAACGAGATCGGCGGCCGCGAAGAGTTGCCCAGTCGAGTCGAGTTCACACTGCCCAGGCGGTTCGCCGCGACCGATCTGCCGCCGGAGTTCAGATCCGCCGCCGGGGATGACGGCCGCGTCTCCCTGGAGACGACCGAACCCACGCGCAGCGTGCACGAGCTGACCGGCTGGGCGCTTGACGTTGGCGTGAAGCTGGAGGACCTGACGGTCGCGCGTCCTTCGCTTGAGGACATCTACCTCAAGCTCACGCAGATTGGCGGGGAGGCCGAGTGACCGGCTTCAGGCTCTTCTGGCATCAGTTCACATTCGAGTGGAAGATGTTCTGGCGCAATCCGGCGTCTGTCTTCTTCTCGGTCGGCCTGCCGCTTGTCTTTCTGTTTCTGCTCGGAGCGGTGTTCGGCAACGCAGAAGAAGCGGACCCAACATACGGGCTGCTGGCCGATCAGTACCTCGTCCCGGCGATCATGACGCTCGGAATTGTCAGCGCCTCATTCGTCAATGTCGCGATGACGATCGTCTACCAGCGCGAGATGGGCGTCTTGAAGCGCCTGCGCGGCACGCCACTGCCGACTTCGGTGTTCGTCTCGGCTCGTACCGCGAGCGCCGTGGTCAACTCCGGACTGATCGCTCTCGTGATCCTGATCGCCGGGCACATCGCCTACGGGATCGACATCGACGGGCCGCGGCTGCTGGGCACCGCGCTTGTGGTCGTCGTCGGATCGGTCGCCTTCTGTGCGCTGGGCTTCGCGCTGACAATCGTGATTCCCAACCAGGCAGCGGCTCCGGCGATAACGAACATGATCACGCTGCCGCTTTACTTCATCTCCGGGGTCTTCGGCGACGCTGCCAACCTGCCGACTTTCCTGGCGACGATCGGCGAGTTCTTCCCGATCTACCACCTCGGCGCGTGCCTGTTTGAGACCTTCAGCCCCGATGCATCCGGGGCGATTGCGCTGGATCCCAAGAACCTCGCGATCGTTGCCGCGTGGGGCGTGGCCGGCTTGTTGATCTCTTTCTGGAAGTTCCGCTGGGAACCGCAGGAATCAAACTGAAGCCGCGAAACCGCTAAAGCGGATCGGCAAAAGGGTATTTAGAAGCGACGGGGGCTACAATTCAAGCCCTTCCGCACTTTGAAAGCAACCCCATTTGGAGTTTTCCCCGGTCATGAGCATCGAAGGCTTTGCAGACAACGAGTTTCTCTTCACTTCCGAGTCCGTCTCGGAGGGTCACCCCGACAAGATCGCAGACGCGATCTCCGACGCTGTGCTGGACGCTGTCCTCGCGCAGGACCCGTTCGGCCGCGTCGCCTGCGAGACCTTCGTCACGACGGGCCTGATCGTCGTCGGCGGCGAGATCAGCACGACCGCGCAGTTCGACGTCCAGGAACTGGCGCGCAAGACCGTGCTCGACATCGGTTACGACCACTCCGACAAGGGCTTCGACGGCACGACCTGCGCCGTCATGGTCACGCTGGACAAGCAGTCCCCGGACATCGCCCAGGGCGTTGACCAGTCGCACGAGGTCCGCGAAGGCGAGAAGACCGACGACCTCGGCGTCGCCGGAGCCGGCGACCAGGGAATGATGTTCGGCTACGCCAGCAACGAGACCGAAGAGCTCATGCCGCTGCCGATCTCGCTGGCCCACAAGCTTGCAGCCCGTCACGCGCAGGTGCGCAAGGACGGCACGGTGCCGTACTTCCGCCCAGACGCCAAGACCCAGGTTTCCGTGCGTTACCGCGACGGCAAGCCGGTCAAGATCGAGCAGCTGCTGATCAGCACGCAGCACGACCCGGGCAAGACCGTCGCCGACGACATCAAGCCCGACCTGTGGGAGCACGTCGTCAAGCCGGTTCTGCCGGCCGACCTCTACGACGAGGCCGAACTCTTCGAGCGCTTCCTCGTCAATCCGACCGGCACTTTCGTGATCGGTGGCCCGATGGGCGACGCCGGCCTCACCGGTCGCAAGATCATCGTTGACACCTACGGCGGCATGGGTCGCCACGGTGGCGGCGCGTTCTCGGGCAAGGACCCGTCAAAGGTCGACCGTTCAGCTGCCTACGCCGCGCGCTACGTCGCCAAGAACATCGTCGCCGCCGGGCTTGCTGAGCGCGCCGAAGTTCAGGTCGCCTACGCCATCGGCAAGGCCGAGCCGGTTTCGGTTTCGGTTGAGACGTTCGGCACCGAGACGATCGGCCGCGGAAAGATCCAGGAGCTCATCCACGAGCACTTCGACCTCCGCCCGGGCGCCTTCCGCGACTACCTCGACCTGCACCGTCCGATCTACGGCAAGACGAGCGCCTACGGCCACTTCGGCCGCGACGACGCCGACTTCACCTGGGAGAACACCGACAAGGCCGACGCCCTGCGCGAAGCAGCCGGCGTTGCCGCTGTCGCCTAGTCCCCGACTCCGTATCTGGCTGTAAGCGAAGGGCGCCCGCGTGGCGCCCTTCGTCGTTCCTGAACCCCGCCACCAAGCCACATCTTGCCGCATGCTCTGTCCATGCGGCGCGCTGCATGGACGTACTCTTGGGCGATGAACGCGATCGCCAAAGTTGAGCCACTGACGACCGCGCGCGCATTGCGAGGACCGTTTGACTACAAGATCCCCGAGTCGATGCTCGGCTCGGTCGAGATCGGATCGATTCTGATGGTGCCGTTCGCGCGGCGACGGATTCTCGGCGTGGTGACCGACATGGCCGCCACCAGCGAGGTCCCTCCGGAAAAGCTTGCAGAACCGTTCAAGGCGCTGGGCGCCGGCGTTCCGCCGAAACTCGTCGAGCTCGGCCTCTGGGTCGCCGACGCCTACTGCTCGACGCCGGCACGCGGGCTCGCGCTCGTGACGCCGCCCGGGACCGGCACCGGTCAGGCGAAGAACACGATGGCCGCCAAGACCGTCCTGGTCGCGCAGATCAATGCAGCCGGTGCCGCGGCGCTCACCGACGAGACGGCCAAGCTGACCGACGCGCAGCGATCGGCCCTTGCGGCGCTGGCCGAACACCCCGATGGCGTTCCCACGGCCAGCGCCAAGGACCTGATCGGATCCACCACCCAGGCCCTGCGCCGCCTTGAAGGCCGCGGTCTGCTGACCATCGGTGAAAAGGAAGCACGCCGCGCGCCGGTCCATCAGTCCGTCGGCGCCCTGGTCGAGCGCCCACCGCTCACCGACGACCAGTCCAAGGCCCTCGCAGAAATCATCCAGGCGATCGACACCGGCTTCGCCGACCTGCTGCTCCACGGCGTGACCGGCAGCGGCAAGACCGAGGTCTACCTCGGCGCCGCCGAATCAGCAGTCCAGGACGGCAGGTCCGTGATCGTGATGGTCCCGGAGATCGCGCTCACCCCGCAGGTCGTAACCCGCTTCGCCGCCAGATTCAAGGACCGCGTCGCGGTGATGCACTCACAGCTGACGCCCGGCCAGCGCCACGACGAGTGGCTGCGCATCCGCCGCGGCGAGGCCGACATCGTCGTCGGCCCGCGCAGCGCGGTGTTCGCGCCGGTAAAGAACCTTGGGCTGCTGATTGTCGACGAAGAGCACGACGCCTCCTACAAGCAGGACGGCGACCCGCGCTACGACGCTCGGGACGTCGCACTTGAGCGCGCGCGCAACGAAGGCGCCACGCTGCTTTCGGGCAGCGCCACGCCAAGAGCCGAGGGATGGGAGCGGTCGAAACACATCAACCTCCCGCAGCGCGTCGACGGCAGCCCGCTGCCGCCGGTCGAACTGCTCGACATGAACGGCGAGCGTGGTGCGCTGCACCCGAAGACCAGCTCCGCGCTCGCGGCCGTCGCATCCAAGGGTGAGAAGGCGATCGTCCTGCTCAACCGCCGCGGCTGGTCGAACTTCCTGACCTGCCAGGACTGCGGCCATTCGTGGATCTGCCCCAACTGCGACGTCACGCTCGTGCTGCACATGGCCCGGTCAGAGATGCGCTGCCACCACTGCGGACACCGCGAACGCGTGCCCGAGCACTGTCCTGAGTGCGACAGCGTCTCGATCTCCCGGCACGGCACCGGCACCGAGCGCCTACAACACGAGCTGCGCGATGCGATCGGCCACGCCGTCGATATCCACAGGCTTGACGCCGACACCGCTGCCCGTCACGGCGTTGCCAACGTGCTCCGGCAGTTCGAGCAGGCGAGCTCCGGCGTGCTCGTGGGCACCCAGATGGTCGCCAAAGGTCACGACTTTCCCGATGTCACGCTCGGCGTGGTGATTGACGCCGACTCCACGCTCAACTTCCCTGACTTCCGCGCGGAGGAGCGCACCTTCGCGCTCGTCGCCCAGCTCGGCGGCCGCAGCGGTCGCGGCGGAACGGAGGGGAGGGTGCTCGTGCAGACCCGCTCACCAGAGACACGCGCGCTCAGATTCGCCGCAAAGCACGACTCTGAGGGCTTCGTCAAAGAGGAGCTCGAGCGCAGGGAGGCCTTCGGCTACCCGCCCTTTGGCCACATGGTGAAGCTTCAGGCTGCAAGCGAGGACCTCGCCCGCGCCCAGGCCGCGGCAGACCAGCTCGCACGCGCAATCGACCTACGTGACGCCCGCGTGATGGGTCCGACAAATCTCTTCAAGCGCAAGGGTCTTGAGCGCTTCCAGCTCGAGGTCAAGACCTACGACCGAGAGGCTGCAGTCGTGGCCGTTCGCGAAGCGGTCGAGCTCGTCTCTGGCAGCGCCGCCGGACGAAATGTCAAGTTTGCAGTGGACGTAGATCCACAGTGACCCCAAGACTCGTGACTTTCAATTAACATCAGCCAATGGCCGACGAACCAAAGCACCTTCCCGACGCAACCGCCGAAGCTATTGACGCCGACGAAGAGAAGCTCGAAAGCTCCGGTCTCTCGAGCAAGCAGCTGCAGACCCGCCGCGAGGCACTGCAGCAGGTCCGCCAGTTTGGCGACCCGGTCCTGCGCTCTGAAGCGCGCGCCATCGAAGACTTCAGCGACCACATCCGCGCCCAGGCCCAGCGCATGATCCACCTGATGGAGGATGCCTTCGGGATCGGGCTCGCCGCCCCGCAGATCGGTATCTCCAACCGCCTGCTCGTCTATCGCGTCGGCGATTCTCCGCCGATCGTGCTCGCCAATCCGGTGATCGAGTGGAATTCCGATGATGAAGAAGCTTTTGAAGAGGGATGCCTCAGCCTCGCCAACGTCCACGTCGACGTTGACCGTGCGATCCACGTCCGTGTCACCGGTCAGGACGCCTTCGGCGACCGCATCAAGATCGAGGCCTCGGGCCTCAACGCTCGCGTGATCCAGCACGAGATGGACCACCTCGACGGGATTCTGATTCTCGACCGCGCCAGCAAGGACCAGCGCAAAGCCGCGCTGCGCGCCCTGCGTGAGGCCGAAGAAAGCGCCGGCTACGCGGCCTAGCCCGTAGCGCGCGACCGCCTTGCGCAACGTATACCTGGGCACCTCGGACTTCGCCGCGACTGTCTTGGCGATGCTGCTTGATTCTCAGCACGCGCCTTCGCTCGTGGTCACGCGTCCTGCCCGGCCCAAGGGGCGCGGCAAGAAGCTGCAGGATCCGCCGGTGGCTGATCTTGCCAACGAACGTGGCATCGCCGTCTTTCAGCCCGAGAGCGTCAACGACTCCGATGCCGTCGAGCGGGTCGCCGCCGAGAACCCGGGCGCGATCACCGTCTGCGCGTTCGGCGCCATCGTCAAGGAGCCGCTGCTTTCGATGGCACCGAGCTTCAACGTGCACCCGTCGCTGCTCCCGCGCTGGCGCGGGGCCGCGCCTGTTGAGCGCGCGATCCAGGCCGGCGACGCCGCGACCGGCGTGACGATCATGCGCCTGGTCGAAGAGCTCGACGCAGGACCGATGTGCGCTCAGGAGTCGTTGACGATCGGCCCGGAAGACGACTACGGCACGCTCGCCCCGCAGCTGGCAGAGATCGGCGGGCGCATGCTCGTCGAAGCGCTCACCGCGGCCGACGCCGGGTCAGGCGTCTGGACCGAGCAGCTGGAGGGTCGCGACGAGTCAGAAATCACCTATGCCGAGAAGATCGTCCGCGAGGATCGCGTGCTGCAACCGCGCGCGCAGACGGCGCAGCAACTGGCTCTGACGATCCGCGCGCTGACCCCGCACATCGGCGCGATCTTCGAGACCGCAGGCGGCGATCCGCTGCGCGTCGAGCAAGCACGTGCGAGTGATCGCACGCTCGAGCCGGGAACGGCAGCCGCCCAAGGCGGCAGACTGTTCATCGGAACGACCGACATGACACTCGAATTGCTGCGCGTACGGCCGGCAGGCGGGAAGACCATGGACGTCGAAAGTTTCCTCAGGGGCAATGATGCGCCTGAAATTCTTCACTAGGCAGGCCGATGGAAGGCAGCACCACACAGTCAGCGTTCGAGGTCGGGATGCAGTGTCCGAGCTGCAACGAGCCGTGGCTGCGCCCGACCGGCAATCTGCCCGGCCGCTATCGCTGCGTGAACTGCCTGCACCGCTACGAGCTGACCAGTTCGTGCCCGGAGTGCGGCGCGCATGGCACAATTGCGCGCATGAGCCACACCTCTGACCTTCACTGCGCCAGCTGCGGCGCGTGGATGCTCACTGAAATATGAGCGCCCGCGCCAAAGAACTCTTCGGCACGACTCAGATCCTGCCGTCGATTCTCTCTGCCGATTTCGCCAAGCTCGGCGAGCAGGTTGCGATGGTCATGAACGCCGGCGCCAAGGTGATCCACGTTGATGTGATGGACGGCCACTTCGTGCCGCCGATCACGATCGGTCCGCTGATCGTCGAAGCCCTCGCGGGCCAGGTCCACGACGCCGGCGGAGTGCTGGACGTCCACCTGATGATCGAGAACCCCGACCGCCACGTCGACAACTTCACTGCGGCCGGCGCCGACGCAGTCAGCTTCCACGTCGAGGCTACGCCGCACGTCAATCGCGTCGCCAGTCAGATTCGCGAAGGCGGAGCGCTTGCCGGAATCGTTCTGAACCCCGGCACGCCGGTTGGCGCGATCGCGGCAGCGGCGGACGCCGTCGACTACGCGCTATGCATGAGCGTCAACCCGGGGTGGGGCGGACAGCCGTTCATTCCCGGGTCGATCGCTCGCCTGCGCGAAATGCGCGAGCTGTTGCCTGACCACGTGGCCCTGGAAGTTGATGGCGGAGTCTCTACTGCCACCGCTGGCGACGTCTCTGCAGCTGGCGCGAAGCTGATGGTCGCCGGTAGCGCTGTCTTCGGCGCGGCTGACCCCGCTGAGGCGTTCCGCGCGATTACTGCAGCGGCTCTGTAGCGACGCCCTCGCGCGGGGTGCTGCGCTCGTAGAGCACGAAGAGCGAAACGAAAAGAACGATCGCCGCAGCCGGATAGCCGATCTCAACCCGCGTGATCGGATCCTCAACGATCGGCAGAAGCATCCACACCACGAAGAGCACTGCCGCAGAAACCCAGCAGGCAACAGCCTGGTTGACCTTGCGCGCAGCCAGCGCGGTCTGGTTCAGCGTGGCTGCGCAGAGATAGATCCCCATGCCGGCTGCGATCGCGACGAGACCTGCGCGCGAGAAGTCATATTTGTCGTCAAACAGGAGGTCCATCACCCACGGTCCGATCGCCGCCAGAACGACCACGCAAGCGGCAGCAAAACCGGTGATCGCCAGCAGCGTCACTTGCACTGACCGGCGGTAGGTTTTGAAGTCGCCCGTCTGCCAAAGCTCGGATAGGTGGGGGAGCAGGCTGGTCGAGACCGACTGGAAGAGCTGCATCGGCGCGCGGGCAATGATCAGCAGCGAAACGACCGCGCCGGCGGCGACCGGCCCGAGCTTTGCCGAGGCGATGAACGGTGCTGCGTTGAGGAACGCCTGCTCGCAGGCCATGATCACCAGCGCGGCGACCGCGAACTGACCGCCCTCGGTCAGCGTGAAGTCGGCCTCTTCGGAGCCGGATCCACCGGTCGCGGCGTCCAGGCGCTTCTCCTGCTCGATCGTCTGAGCTGCGGCTTCGGCCGGTGTGCGGTCATCCTGCACGGCTTCACGGGCGGAGCGCTGGCGACCGACCAGCGCCAGCGGCACGACAAACAACGAGACCAGCGGACCGGCGAGAATTCCGAAGGCGATCCAGTCCTGGCCCGACGCCAGACCGACGATCGCCAGCAGCGGGAAAAGGAAGCGCACAGTCGACTCGACGAAAACGAGCAACCCGTAAAGTCCGAAGCGCTGATTGCCCGCCAGCAGCCCGCGACCGAAAAAGCTCACCGCGTACGCGATCACCGAGCCGAACATGATCCAGTAGAGCGTCGTGTTGCCGTCGAAGAGCGAGTCTTCAAGCTGCGTGCGAAAAATCAGCGCGATCGCCGCAAACAGCACGCCCAGCCCGAGCTGGATCACCCCGGCGATCTTCAGCGCCGGCCCAATCTCCTGATCACGAACACGGCGCTCGGCGATCGTCCGCGCGAGCAGCTGCTCGACCGGGCGATAGAAGATCGGCGTGACCAGAAAGACTGCCGACCAGAGCAACGCGACCTGGCCGTACTGGTAGCTGTCGAGCGAGTGCGCCGCGAGCGCCAGGTACAAAAACGTGACGATTCCCGTCACGCCGATGCCGACGGTCAGGATTGCCGCGCCGCGGCCGTAGTCGGACGTCTTGGCGCCCTGTTCAGACACCGTTGGCTAGCGAACGTCGACGAGCAGCATCGTCCACGGGAACGGCGACTTCGCCTCGACGACCTTGCCGATCGCAGAGAGTTCCTTGACGAATGCGCGCTTGGACCAGTGGTTGACGTGTCCGGGGGTGTTTCCGAGATCCTTGATGTATGAACCGCGCGCCATGTTCAGGCCGCGCCAGAGCGGCTCGCGCGGAACCGAGACCAGCACGTACTTGCTGGCGATGCGGCCCATCTCGGCGATCGTGCTGGCGGGCTCGGGGACGTGCTCGAGGACCTCGATCGCCGTCGTCATCTCGAACTCGTTGTCGGCGAAGGGAAGTGTTGTGGCCTCGAGGATCTTGTACTCGAGGTTCGGGCGCTGACGGTGCTTCCACGCTGCCTGCAGCTCGGGCTCGTCGAGGTCGATGCCGACGATCCGGCCGTCGCCCAGGCGCTCAGCCCACTTGTGCGTGAGCACGCCCTCTCCGCAGCCGACGTCGAGGATCGAGTTCGGGGAGGCCTGCTCCCAGAGTTCGTCGAGCTGGCCCTCGAAGTTGGCCATCATTTTCTTGACCAGAGGATTGCTCGAGCCGTACTTGTCGTACGTGTTGCCGGTGACGACGGCGTCTGCGCTGGCGTCGCCGGGCTTTGCGGCCTGGTGGAGGTCGTCGAGGTGGGTCTTGCCGACGTGCGTCGCGGCTTCTGCAGTGGACGGTGTGTTCTGTGTGGGCTCGCTCAAAGTTTCAGCGCCTCTCGTTCGGCAGTCTTGCCGGTTGCGTCGCCGGAGTCGGCGCCAGTTGTCT
>JAEMRJ010000155.1 GCA_016463365.1 Thermoleophilaceae bacterium
CCGATCAACAACGTCGTGGACATCACCAACTACGTGATGCTCCTGACTTCGCAGCCGATGCACGCCTTCGACATGGACAAGATCCGTGGCGACAAGCTTGTGATCCGGCACGCCGAGCACGAGGAAAAGATCACGACGCTCGATGACGTCGAGCGGATCCTCGACGGCCAGATGCTGGTCGTCTGCGACGCCGAGGGCCCGACCGGGATCGCCGGCGTGATGGGCGGTCAGATCAGCGAGGTCAGCGAGCAGACCACAAACGTGCTGCTCGAGATCGCCGCGTGGAACGGGCCGAATATCCACCGCACCAGCCAGAAGCTCGCGCTGCGCAGCGAGGCGAGTGGACGGTTCGAAAAGGGACTCTCTCCGCTGCTTCCGCTGGAGGTCCAGGAGATTGCATCGAAGCTGATGGTTGAACTGACCGGCGCAACGCTTGTCAGCGCGACGATCGACGTCGCCGGTCAGATCGCTGAGCCCGCGCCGATCGAGCTGCGGGCCTCGCGGGTCGAGGGGCTGCTCGGCACGCCGATTCCGATCGCTCGTTGCGGCGAGATCCTCGAACACTTGGATTTCTATGTCGAGCTGCAGGGCGAGAGCCTGCTGGCAACCCCGCCGCACTACCGCTCACACGACGTCACCCGCGAGGCCGACCTGATCGAAGAAGTCGCCCGTATTCAGGGTGTCGACTCCTTCCCGGCGACCCTTCCCGCCGCGCCGAGCGCGATCGGCAGCTTCTCGCCCGGGCAGAAGCTCAAGCGCGGGCTCGAAGACCTGCTGGCCGGCAACGGCTACAGCGAGGCGATCACCTGGAGCTTCTCCAGCGAGGCCGCGCTCAACAAGCTTGCGCCCGGTGGTCAGCTGCCCGGCGTGCGCCTGCGGATCGCGAACCCGCTGTCCGAAGACCAGTCGGTCATGCGGCCGATCGTGCTCGGCGGACTGCTTGAGGTCGCACAGCACAACTTCGCCCGCGGCGCCGACGCCGTTCGGGCCTTCGAAGTCGGCACGGTCTACAACGGCACGATCTCTGACCCGGTCGAGCACACCGCTCTGGCGCTACTGCTCTGCGGCGCTCCGCACGCATCCTCGTGGCGCGACGCCGCGCCGGGCGAGGGCGACTTCTTCGCCCTGAAGGGCATGATCGAAGCGATCGCGGCAAACTCCGGCGTGGAGATCGGCTTTGAGCCGCTGCCCGCCGACGAGCATCCCTACCTGATCCCGGGACGCTCGGCCCAGCTCACCGCTGGCGGGGCGCCTGTGGGCTACCTCGGCGAGGTGCACCCGCTCGTCGCCAAGGAGTACGACCTCGGCGGCGCAACCGCAGCAGAGCTGAACCTGGACCTGATCGCAGAAGCGCTGCCTGAACCGATCCGGTTTGAGGCGTTCTCCAGTTTCCCGCCCGCGCGCGAGGACATCGCCGTGGTCGTGCCGCAGGCAGTCGAGGCTGCGTCAGTCATCGCTGCGGTCGAGGCCTCGGGCGGCAAGTACTTGCAGAGCGCCAGTGTCTTTGATGTCTACGAAGGCGACCAGGTGGGCGAGGGCAACAAGTCGCTCGCTGTCCGCCTGACCTACGCCGCGCCCGACCGGACCCTGACCGACAAAGAGACCGAGAAGGCCAGGAAGTCGATCACGGCCAAGCTCGAAGAACTCGGCGGAGCGCTTCGTGGCTGAGGCGCGCCCGCAGATCGCTGTGCTCGGCGCCGCCGGCTTCGCCGGTGCGCTTGCCGCTGACCTTGTCTGGCGTCATCCGCTCGTGGATCTGTCGCTCGTGACCGCGCGCTCTGACGCGGGCAAACGGCTCTCTGACGTGCACCCGCGCTACGACGTGCCGCTGGTCATGGAAGAGGCCGATCTTGACGCGATCGCCGAGAAGTCCGATGCAGCACTTGTCGCCTACCCGCACAAAGAGTCCGCGCCGACCGTGGCTGCGCTGCTTGAGCGGGGCGTGAAGGTTGTCGATCTCTCGGCCGACTTCCGGCTGCCGCAGGACCTCTACGAGGACTACTACCAACCGCACGAGCACCCTGAACTGCTCGAGAAGGCCGTCTACGGGCTGACCGAGCGGCACCGCGAGCGGATTGCTGACGCGAGCCTCGTCGCCAACCCCGGCTGCAACTCAACGGCGGCGCTGCTGGCGCTCTATCCAGTTGCGAGCCTGACCGACGATGTGATCGTCGACATCAAAGCTGGCGTCTCGGGCGCGGGGCGGACTGCCAATGACACAACGCACTTCGTGAATGTCGTCGAGAACCTTTCGCCCTACAGCATCGGTCGCCACCGGCACAGGGCAGAGCTGGTGATGGAGCTCGGCACGCCGCGGATCAGCTTTGCCACGCATCTGGTCCCGCTCGATCAGGGAATCCTTGCCACCGCCTACGCGATGCCCGCCGAGCCGATCACGCAGGAGCAGCTCTACGACCGCTTCGCCGAGTTCTACGCCGGCGAGCCGTTCATCAAGATCTTGAAGACCCCGCCGGGCGTACGCGACGTGCGCGACACCAACCACTGCGCGATCCTGCCGTCCGTCGAGCAGGACACCGGCCGGATAGTGATCTACAGCGCGATCGACAACCTCTGGAAGGGCGCGTCCGGGGCTGCGGTGCAGAACCTCAACCTCATGCTCGGCCTGCCCGAGGGCGCAGGGCTGCTCAGCGGTCAGGAGGTCAGCAATGTCCGCGCCTGAGAAGCTCGAATGCCCGTCGCTCTTTGAGAGCCGCTGGGTCAATCTGCCCGAAGGGGTGGAGGTGCTCGATCCCGCAACGCTCCCGCAGGGATTTCGCGCAGGCGGAGTCGCCGCCGGCATCAAGCCCAGCGGCAAGCCCGACTTCGGCATCGTCGTCAGCGACTCTGAAGAGACAACTTCTGCTGCGCGTTTCACGATCTCCAGCGCGCCCGCTGCGCCGGTTCAGGTCTGCCGCACGCGGGTGGATCTGGATGCCATCCGTGCTGTGGTCGTGAACAGCGGCAACGCAAACGCGGCGACCGGGCCCTTCGGCCGGGACAACGCCTACTACATGCAGGGCGCCGGCGCGATGGCCTGTGGCGTCCCGGAGAACCAGGTGGCTGTCGCCTCGACAGGGGTGATCGGTCAGCAGCTGAACACGCGCGACCTCACCACGGGTGCGCAGCTCGTCAGCCGCGAACTGAAGGCCGACGGCGCACTGTCTTTCGCCGAAGCAACCTGCACAACAGACCTCTGGATCAAGGCCGCGACGCTGAAGATCGAAATCTCCGGCGGCCCGGTCGTGATCTCCGGCCAGGCCAAGGGCGCGGGGATGATCGCGCCGCTTCACGCGCCCCACGCCACGCTGCTTGCTTTCATCGAAACCGACGCGAAGATTTCCGCCGAGCTCGCCGACTCACTCCTCGGCGAAGCCGTCACGGCGTCGTTCGACCGGGTGACCGTGGATGCGCAGCTCTCGACCAACGACTCTGTGTTCTTGCTGGCCGGCGGCGCGAGCGGGGTGGAGGTTGCGCCCGGCTCCGAGGACGAGGCAAGGCTCCGCGCCGCGATCAACGCGCTCCTGAAGGGCCTCGCAATCTCACTGGTCCGCGACGGCGAAGGCGCCGACCGGATCGGCCGGATCACGGTCACCGGCGGCAGCGCCGAGCTCTGCGAGAAGACCGCGCGGGCGATCGCCGACTCACCGCTGGTCAAGACTGCCCTCAACGGCGGCGACCCCAACTGGGGACGGATCATGCAGGCCGCCGGAATGGCGCTTGCCACGGGTCAGCCCGAAGGGATCGACATCGACATCGAAGGTGTGTCGGTCGCCACGTTCGGCATCCGAAACGATTTTGACCAGGCTGCACTCGAAGCGGCTGTCAGCGGTCGCGAAGTCGAGTACGCCGTGAAGATCCCCGGCGAAGGCCACGAAGCCGTCGTGTATTTCAGCGACCTCGGCCACGCGTACGTAACTCTCAACGCCGAATACACAACGTAAGGAGCCGCCAATGCCACGCGACGTATCGACACTTCTTGAGGCGCTCCCTTACATCCGCCAGTTCCACGGTCAGACGATCGTGATCAAGTACGGCGGCGCGGCGATGGTCGAGGACTCGCTGCGCGAGAGCTTCGCGCG
>JAEMRJ010000045.1 GCA_016463365.1 Thermoleophilaceae bacterium
CCCCGACACCGGCCCCGACACCTGCCCCGCCAGCTTCAACGCCGCCGACCACCACGCCAACCGTCGCCGGCCGCGCAAAGGCCGTCGTCCTGACCGGCCGCGTCAAGCTCGACCGTCGCGGGCGCGCCCTGCTGAAGGTCAAGTGCACCGGCGATCCCTGCAAGGGAGAGGTGCTTCTGACGATCCGCCGCCGCGTCAAGGGCAAGATGCGCACCATCGAAGTCGGTCGAGCAAACATCTCGGTCCCCGAAAAGCGAACCGAGCGGATCTATCTGTCGCTCAACCGCACCGGCAAGGGCCTTGTCTCCCGCGCGCGCAAGGGACTCGTGGTGAAGTCGACCGTGCTGCTCGGTCCGCGCCAGAAGGCGCATCGATCATCCAGTCGGTCGCTGCGGCTGTTACGAACCAGTCGGCGCTGACGCCGTCGGCCCCGAGTAGACCTCGAAGAAGCGCGCCAACATGTTCTCGGGCACCGCAAGGTTCGCATCGTGATCTGAGCGCACGCACACAAGGCTGGGGCCATCGTGTTCCTTCGCGCGCTGTAGCGCAGATTCCAACTCGTCGAGTGAATCGACGTACTCGGAGTGGCATCCGAGCCCCTCGGCCACCTTGTCCCAGCGGATCTCTCCCTGGGCGGTGCCGAATGTCTTGCGGTAGAGCGCGAGCTCGTTGGGCTCCTCCATCGTCCACGAGCCTTCAGCGAGGACGACCGTCGTGATGTTGAGCTGCTCGCGCGCGGCCGATTGCATCTCCATGATGTTGAAGCCGGCCGCGCCGTCGCCGGTGACGCAGACGACGTCGCGTTCGGGCTCGCCGAGCTTTGCGCCGATGGCCTGCGGGATCCCCGTGCCGAGCATCCCCAGCTCGAGAATTGTGTGGTACGAACGCGGTCGCGTCGAGGGCAGCAGGGCGTAGGCCCAGAGGTTCGTGTTGCCGCCGTCGGCCGTGTAGATCGCGTCGCCGCCGAAGACCGCGCCGAGCACGCCGATTGCGTGCGCGGGGTGGATGCCGGGTCCGGCCCATTCGATCACGGGCTTGGCCTGCAGCATGCGCATCTCGTCGAAAGCCTGGCGGTAGCGCGCGCGGTCGTCATTTGCGCTTGCGCGTGCCGGCGGACCGGCGGCACGCAGCTTTTCTGACAGTCCCGCGAGCGCGTGCTTGGCATCGGCGACGATCCCCAGCGTCAGCGGCCTGGTGACGCCCATGTTGCGCGGCTCCACATCGATCTGCACGAGCTTCTGCCCCGCGGGGTCGCCCCAGTACTTGTCGAACGGCAGGTCCAGGTTGCCCATGCGCGTGCCGACGGCGAGGATCGCGTCGCACTCCTTGCGCACCAGATCCCCCGCCTCGCCGAAGCCCATGATGAAGTTCGGATGGTCGTGCGGCACGGTCGCCCGGCCGGCCTGCGTGTTGAGCACCGGGCAGTCCAGCAGCTCGACGATCTGCAGCAGTTCGTCGTTGGCGAAGGCGCGATCGACGCCGGTGCCAGCGACCACGATTGGACGCTCGGCAGCCAGCAGAATCTGTGCCGCCTCCTCCAACTGCACCTCGGCGGCCAGCGGCGCGCCCGCCCGCGAGGACGACGGGCCAAGGATCGGAGCGAGCGAGGCGTCGCCGGTCTCATAGACGAGCGGCGCAGGCAGGTCGATATGCACGGGGCCCGGGCGACCGGTCCACATGTTGCGAAACGCCAGGCGCACGATCTCGGGGATTCGCTCCCACTGCAGCACCGGTGCAGTCCACTTGACGACCGGCCTGAACATCTCGATCTGGTCCTGGCCCTGGAAGGTTGAGGGCGGCGAGGGGTAGGCGATGCCCAGCCGGTGCTGCGAACTGATCGCCAGAACCGGGACGCCCTCGTGCAGCGCGGTGGTGACTCCGGGAATCAGATTCGCCGACCCGGGGCCGGGATTGCCCAGCACGGCAGCGACCTTGCCGGTCGTCTTGTAATAGCCCTCGGCCATGTGCACGGCTGCAGCCTCGTGGCGCATCGGGAAGAGGCGGATCCCGTGATCCTCGAGCTGCGCGAGCAGTGGGTCGATTTCGGGCGAGGGAAGTCCGAAGAGGATCTCGATTCCTTCGGCCTGCAGGGCGCGGGCGAGCAACTTGCCGCCAGTGATTTCATTGTGCGGCATAGTATTTTTTATCGTAGCGCCAAATGATGTAAGGCTGAACAAAGTTCAGTGCGGATGAATCACACTGGCCGTACGCCGCAACTTCTATTAGGGTTCCCTAATAATCCACTGCTCAAGGAGTCACGGCGATGAACCCCACGTCCGTCCAGACCGAACCCGTCCGCGCCATTGCAGACGCCCGCGCCTGTCTGATCGATCGTGGCGAACGCCTCTCGATCGGCGAGGCGCTTGAGCTGTCCGAGCTTCCCGACGCGCAGCTCGGTCACCTCTCGGCCCTGGCACACGACGTGCGACTGCTCTACTGCGGCTCAGAGGTCGAGCTCTGTTCGATCATCTCGGGCAAGACCGGGGGTTGTTCGGAGGACTGCCACTTCTGCTCGCAATCCTCAAAGCACGAGAGCGACGTTGCGCCCACCGCGTTGATCCCGCTCGCGCAGGTGCGCCGGGCGGCGATCGAGTCAGAGGCCTCCGGCTCCAGCGAGTTCTGCATCATCTACGCCGTGCGCGGGCCGGATGATCGGCTGATGGATCATGTGTTGGCCTGCGTCGATGTCGTCAAGGAGGCGACCGATCTCTATGTCGCCTGCTCGGTCGGCGTGCTGACGCCCGAGCAGGCCGGGCGGCTGGCCAGTCACGGCGTGCATCGCTACAACCACAACCTCGAGACCGCGCGATCGCACTTCAGCGAGATCTGCACGACGCACACCTGGGAGGATCGCCGTCAGACCTGCCAGAACGTGCTCGACGCCGGTATGCAGCTCTGCTGCGGTGCCATCGTCGGTGTCGGCGAGACGCGCAGGCAGCGCGTGGAGCTCGCCTTCGAGCTGGCGGAGCTCGGCCCGCATGACGTTCCGATCAACTTCCTCAATCCACGGCCGGGTACTCCGTTCGGCGACTATGAGCTGATGAGCCCGGCCGAAGCCCTGCGCACCATCGCGCTGCTGCGGCTGGTGCTGCCGCAGGCGACGATCCGTTACGGCGGCGGTCGCGAGATCACGCTCGGCGACCTGCAGGCGGCGGGACTCAAGGGCGGGGTCAACGCGATGATCTCCGGCAATTACCTGACCACACTGGGCCAGCCGCACGCGACCGACCGCTCGATGCTCGATGGACTCGGGATGCCCGTCAGGGGCAAGGAGCAGATCCTTTGAACGCCGTCGGCGACAGCTACCGCAGGCTTGTCGCCGCGACGTTCTGGGCGACGCTGGCGCTGATCGTCGTCGGCGGGGTGGTGCGGGTCTCGGACTCGGGGCTCGGCTGCGGCGCGGCAGGATCGGGCCTCCACGGCTGGCCCTTCTGCGGCGGGCGCGTCGTCCCCGCAGTGGACGCCACGATGATCGTCGAGTACTCCCACCGCGCGCTCGCCAGCGCGGTCGGGGTGTTGTTGATCGCGCTGGTCGTGTTCGCGTGGCGCAGCTACCGCGAGAACCGCGCGGTCGTGCGCATCTCCACGACGACGCTCGTCCTGGTCGTCGCGGAGGGCCTGCTCGGCGGCCTGACGGTCGAGCACGGACTCGACCCGTGGCTGGTCGCGGCGCACCTCGGGATCTCGATGGTGATCGCTGCGCTTCTGCTCCTGCTTGCGATCAAGTGCCGCGAGACACCACCGGTGGAGGGCGCCGCCCGCGTGCCGATGCTCACCCGTTCCCTCGCCATCGCCGCTCCGGTGCTGACGTGGTCGACGATCGTCGCCGGCGGTTACGTCGCCGGCACCGAGCGCTACGGCACGCCCGATGGCGACTATTCATTCGGCGCGCACATGGCCTGCGGCGATCGTTTCCCGACATGCCTGGGCTCCTGGTGGCCGTTCGGCGCCTCGGATCTGGTTGACGCGCAGCTGATCCATCGGGGCCTGATGTACGCCACGGCCGTTGCGGTGATCGGTCTGGTCGTGATTGCCTGGCGCAGCTCGTCGCCAAATTCACGGATCCGCGTTCTTGCGGTGACCACCAGCGCGATCCTGGCCGCGCAAGTTCTGCTGGGCGCGATGAACGTCTGGTACGGCGAGCATCGCGGGATGATCCTCGCGCACCTCACGCTTGGAACCGCGCTGTGGCTGCTTGTGTTTGCCCTCGGTTACTTCGTGGCGCGAAGGGAGGCGTAGGCACCCGTCAAGGTCATCGACGCTGCTGACGCGCATACCAGCGCTGCCCGTGCATCCGCTGGTAGGTCCAGGCAAACGCGGGGAGCGCGCCGCGATCGCACAACCAGTAGTCCGGTCTGATCGCATCGACCGGATCGCGCGCGCCCAGCTGAACGTCGGCGATCGCGAAGCCTTCGCCCTCGCGCGCGTCGCGAAAGTCCAGCAGGGTTCCGTCCGGGCCGCTGACCGAGGCTCCGCCTTCGGCGCGCCCCCTGTAGCTGAACGGCGCCCAGGGCATTGGGCACTCGATCGGGCCGCAGTGCGCGGCGTGCACCACCGGTGCTCCGACCAGACGAGCAAAGCGTGGTGCTGCGCGTACTGCGTTGAGTTCATTGGCAGACTCCATGCGTCTTGTGAGCGTGTGCGGATGCCAGCTCGGCACGGTCCACCAACATGAGCCGCCGACCACGATTTCCACTCGACCGGCCAGGCGACGCGCTGTCTGCGAACGGATCAGTTCCCAGCAGAGCGCCACCCCGGCCGCCCCGTCCGGCAGCTCGATGACGCCGTCATCAGTGCCGCCCACGTAGAAGCAGTTCTCCCACATCGTCGGCAGGTCTTTGTCGTGCCGCCCGAGCAGTTCCCCGTCTGGTCCGTAGAGCAGGAACGCGTTGCGCGTCTGGCCATCGCCGTCGCGGCAGAGGAATGAGCCTCCGACGGTGACTCCATGTTTGCGCGCCAGTTCTGCCATCAGCTGTGAAGCGGCGCCGTCGGGAGCCAGGCCTGCGTGGGCAAGCTCCTTGCGGAAGGCCACGCCCGTGGTGAAGAACTCCGGCAGGATGATCCAGCCTGCGCCCTCGCGCGCGGCGGCCTCGGCGATCCGCTGAGACGCGGCGAGATTCGCGTCCACGTCTGCGACCACGGCCGAAAGCTGGATCGCCGCCGCTCGCACCTGGCGTCCGGATTGGTGTGACTGATTCAACAACAAACCTCCAGCACACCCGCCAACGCCGTAATCGTCGCGGGGCAGAATCCCAGCGCTTCGCCGTCGACGTCAAAGCCCATTCTGGCTTCGCCCTCCGGGAGGATCTCGATCTTCCTGCCGCGCAGCAGCAACGAGCCGGGTGCTTCAAAGTGCTTGCCCTTGTAAAGCAGTCGCGCTCCCGCAATCGTGCGGAAGCGCGTCACGCTCGCAAGCACTACGTCGAGCTGGCCGTCGCCCGGATCGGCTTCGGGAGCGACCAGCATGCCGCCGCCGAAGTACCGGCCGTTGGCCAGGGCGATCGACATGAAGGTGCCTCGCAGCTCTGATCCGTCCACCCGCACTGTCGCAGTGACCGGCTTGTAGGAAAGCGTCGAGAATCCGGAAACCAGCGCGTAGGCCAACTTACCCGGCTTGAACTTCAGATTGTTGATCCGTCGATCGACTTCGTAGCCGACCCCGCAGCTGGCGATGTTGATGAAGCGACGAGGCGCCGTGCCGTCCTGGTACCCGATCAGTCCGGCGTCGATCTTGCGCCGCCGCCCGCTGACGAGCAGCTCCGCCGCCGCCCGCGGATCGACAGGAATGCCGACCGTCTTGCGAAAGTCCCCGCCGGTGCCGCTGGGCATGATCCCGAGCAGTGCGCCTGGCACGCGCGCTGCGCCGGTCTCGTCGATCAGGCCGTTGACGACCTCGCTCAGCGTTCCGTCGCCCCCGCAGGCGGCGATCGTCTCGCGGCCCGCTCCCAGCGCTTCGACAACGAGCTCACTGGCGTGCCCGGGGCCTTCTGTGAAGGCAACATCGAACTCCGCGCCGGCGTCACGCAGTGCCTGCGCGAGCTCGGGCCACTTCTTCGCGGTGCGGCCACCGGCGCTGGCGCCGTTGACGATCGCCAGCATTTTCATCCGTCGATCAGCTTTCCCGGATTCATGATGCCCGCAGGGTCGAGTTGGCGTTTCACGGCGCGCAGAACGCCGATCCCCAGCGGACCGATTTCGTCGACCATCCACGGCGCGTGGTCGGCGCCGACGGCGTGGTGGTGCGTGATCGAGGCACCGCTGCCTGCGATTTTGTCGCCTGCCACGCGCTTGGCGGCGAGCCAACGCTCGAGCGGATTCTCACCCAACGGCGCAGCCACAGTGAAGTAGAGCGACGCCCCGGTGGCGTAGACGTGACTGACATGGCACCAGACCAGCGCGTTTCCGACGCCGACGAGGCTCTCGGACACCGCGTCCTTCAACTCTTCATACAGGTCGATCAGATCGCTCCAGCCCGTCACTGTTTCAAACGTTTCAGTCAGGACGCCGGCATCGAGCAGCTGGTCGCGCAGGTACGGGGCTTCGAAGCGGTGCTCAAGCCAACCCTCGCCGATCTCCGGTCCCAGCTCGGTCGCTCCGCACTCGGCCAGAATCGCCGCGGCCCGCGCGCGCGTGTCTGCCACCTTCTGGGCACTGCCCTCGAATCCGGTCAGCAGCAGGCACCCGCCGAGCGGGGGCGCCTCGATGTCGACGAGCTCGCCTTCGTCACCCTCGATCGCCGCGCCCGGAGCAGTCGACTGTCCGCCGGTGATGAATGTCTCCAGTTCGTCGGAGAGCCGCAACACGGTCGGCACCGCATCCTCCTGCTTGAGCCGCCGCACGGCCTCGACGCCCGATCGAAAATCGGGCAGCTGAAAAGCCTCGTAGCGTCGCGCTGCGGGAACCGGCAAGACGTGCATCGTCACTTCGGTGATCACGCCTAGCACGCCCTCGGATCCAAGAAAGAGCTGACGCAGATCGGGGCCGGCCGCGTTGGAGGGTGAGCGGCCGAGCTCGAGCGTGCCGGTCGGAGTCGCGACCTTCAGCGCGACGACCATCGCATCAAACCGCCCGTAACCGGCCGAGGCCTGGCCCGATGAGCGTGTCGCCGCAAACCCGCCGATCGTGGCGTACGGGAAGCTCTGCGGATAGTGCCCGAGCATGAAGCCCTGCGCGCCGAGCAGGGCCTCGGCTTCGGGTCCACGCAGGCCGGCCTCAAGCGTGGCGGTCTGCGAGATCGGGTCGAGCGCGACCAGCCGGTCAAGCCGGCGCAGGTCAAGCGAGATCACGGCGCTGCAGCTTCCTGCGAGCGGGTCCAGCCCGCCGACCACGCTCGATCCACCACCGAACGGCACCACTGCGATCGCGTGCCTGCTGCAGACGGCGAGGAGCTTCTCGACCTCATCGTGCGTGGCCGGCAGGACGACGGCGTCGGGGGCCGCATCGACAGCCCCAGTGCGCGCGCGCAGCAGATCCGGCGTGCTCTTGCCCATGCAGTGGACGAGCCGGACCGCGCTTTCGCGGCTGATGTTCTGCTCGCCGACGACCTGCCCGACGGCCAGCAACTGCTCGGGCGTGAGGCGCGAGGGCGGCAGCTCGACGCTTTCGACCGGGACAACGGCGGGACCGTCAAGTTCTGCGCCGAGGGCCTGACGGATCAGCGTCCGGCGGTCTTCGGGCAGCGGCTCTGCTTCGCCGGCCACGCCCCAGAGCGACCAGTCGAGGTACGGGACACGTTCAGTTGGACGCTGCGGTGTTGCCACGAGCGACTCCTTCCGGCTTGATCGATTGGTGTTGGGAAGCCCATTCGAGCGCAGCGTTCGCGGCGGGCTCGAGCCGCGTGCGCAATTCTGGTGTGAGCCCGGCACGAGTGCGCCGGTCGAGCAGGTCTTCGGTCGTCATCGCGAGCTCGCTGACAGCGGCAAAACGCAACTCAGCGCCCGTGATCTGGGTGCCGTCGGCCGCGGGGTTCAACAACGCCACGTCGTTCTCGGCGAATCCCGCCACGCGCGCAGCCTCGGCGCCGTAGCGGCGCTTCAGCCGATCCGGGAGTTCGCGGTCGGCCGGCCGCGCTCCGCCAGCGCCGATCAGCGCGATCGTCCTGGTCACGCAGGTGCGGTCGGTGATCTGATCCACGGCGTCCTCGGCCATCCTGCGGTAGGTCGTGAGCTTTCCGCCGACGACCGAGAGCATGCCGGTCGCAGCATCTTCGATCACCTGGTGCTCGCGCGAGACGTCGGCCGTCGCGCCGCTGCTCTCGCTGCCGGACGGCTGCAGCAGCGGTCGCAGTCCGGCGAAACTGCCGATCACATCGGCGCGCTCCAGCGGAGCGTCGAGCACGGAAGAGATCGTTGCCAGCAGCAGCTCGATCTCCCATTCTTCGACCACAGGGAGATCCGGAATGGCACCTTCGAACTCAGTGTCGGTGAGGCCGATCATCACCGTCTCGTCCGGCGTCGGGATCGCGAAGACGTACTTCGCACCGCCGCCCAGGGCCGGCACGGTCAGTGAACCAGTCGGATGCCCAAGGCACTTCGCCGGGACGATGATGTGTGAGCCCTTGCTCGGGGTGAGCTTCACGTCAGTGGCAAGCTCACCGGCCCAGACGCCAGCTGCATTGATGACGTGCGCCGCTTCGAGGCTGAAGGCCTCGCCGGTGAGGGAGTCTTCGGCGTGAACGGCGCCGCGCTCGACGCCGGTCACGGCGCAGCGCGTGATGATCTTCGCGCCGTGGGCGGCAGCGGTGCGAGCGACCGCGACGACCAGACGGGCGTCGTCTTCGAGCTGGCCGTCCCAACCGATCAGGGCGCCCCCGAGTCCGTCGCGCGACAGCGCCGGGATGCGGGTTGTGGCGTCGTCGGCATCGACGCGGCGTGAGCGGTCGAGCACAGTGGATGACGTGCCGGCACCGCGGCGCAATCCGTCTCCGAGTTTGTAGCCGATGCGCAGCGTCGCGCGCTTGGACCGGGAGAGATCCGCCGTGAAAGGGATCACAGTTGCGAGCGGCCGCACAAGGTGAGGCGCGATACTCGTGATCAGATGATGGCGCTCGCGGGCAGACTCGGCAGCGACGCCGATCTGACCCTGGGCCAGGTAGCGCAGGCCGCCGTGAACAAGTTTGGAGCTCCAGCGACTCGTGCCGTGGGCCAGGTCGTGCCGTTCGAGCAGAGCGACAGAAAGCCCGCGGCTGGCGGCATCGAGGGCGACGCCGCAGCCGGTGATGCCGCCACCGATCACCACCAGGTCGACCCGGCCGCCGGCGAGTTCCTGCAGCTCCTGCGCGCGACGCGCGGTCGAAAGATCGGGCGAGGCGTTCATCGTTCGGACTCCGGGGCCAGCAGCGAGTCGAACATAATGGCCAGATCGTTGAGCGTCTGGCTGCGGCGCCTGCTGCTCCAGTTGGATTTGTCCACGAACGCAAAACCGCGCATCGCCAGGATCATCGAGGCGGCCATGCGCGAGGGGTCATCGCGCCTGACCGCGCCGCTGGACTTTCCGGCGGCGAGCGCCGCGGTCAAGATTTCTTCGGCGTGCTGCTGGAAGCGACCCGGGCGTTGCGTCATGTAGGGGAGAAGCAGTTCGGGGTCGGCGGCAAGCAGGCGCACGAAGAGCGGGTGCGACGTGAGCTTGTCGAGCGCGTCGATCGCGCTGGTGACGATCTCCTTGCGCGTGACCTCACGCGCACTGTCCTCGGGGTCAAAGGCAATCGCGTCGTGGATGAGGCTGTTGAACTCGCTTGTCATCAGATCTTGGAGGATCTCCTCGACGCTTCCGTAGTGTCGGTAGATCGTCATGCGCGAGAGTCCGGCGGCCTTTGCCACATCGGTCAGGGTCGTGCGGCGGAGGCCGACGTTGGCGACGCACTGCGTGGCAGCGTCGAGGATCTTCTGCCTTGTGGCGGTCTCGCGCTGAAGTGACAAAGTTGACATCAGACGTAAGTTTGTCACATTTGCCCGGACAATGAGGTCAGGCTGACTCTGCCGCCGCTGGCGGGGAGTGGCATAGTGGGTTCTATGCCCTTACCGTCCAGACTCGCGATCCAGCTCGCGATCGTTCCGCTGCTGATCACCGTTGTCGTGGCCACTGCGCTCGCGCCGAGCGCGTCCGCCTTTGACACCGGCCCCCACGGCGACATGACCGAGTCCGCCATGCGCGACGAGGGCTTCAACGTGAACGCCGCCACGATCGGCCGTTCCAACAACTGGTTCATGGACATGTACGGCACCTCCGGCAGCAACCCGTACTCCGGCCACGCACCTGTGATCAACGAAATTCTCGGCGGCTCGCTGGGCAGCCGCGAGCACTGGAAGAAGCAGCTCACCGAAACTGCCCTCCACTCGCACTTTGATTCCACGATCCCCAACGCTGCGATCACCAAGGGCTCGACCGACGAGTGGGATCGCATCCGCAGCCAGGTCTACTGGCTGACCAAGGACATGAAGTCCCAGCAGGATCCGCTCGGCGTGCTCACCGTGATCGGGATGTCTCTGCACATCGTCCAGGACTTCTACGCCCACACCAACTTCACCGAGCCCAAAGGCGTCGGCCTGTTTGCCGCGCCCGGTTGGGACACGCTCAATCACGGCCTCTCTCCGACCTGGTGGGACATCCCGCGCGCCACACGCGACACCCAGGACATCTTCACCGGCACAACCCCCGGCCACCGTGTGCACGGCTACTTCCGCGACCCCGCGAGCAAGGCGATGGCAAAGGACTGGCCCGGAGCAAAGGCTGTCAATGAGAACGTCTTCACCAACACCTACATGGCGGCGTACTTTGCCTCGCGGCAGTGGGTTCAGGCGATCCGGCTGTGGCTTGATGATCCCGCGCTCTGGGCCAGGGCGCAGCGCTACGCGAAGTACGCCTCGGCGGCCAAGCGGGATGCAAGGGGCGGCTACTACATGTCCACCTACACCGGCCACTGGCAGGGTCAGGGCGAGCCCTGGTCGCCGGACAACGACGGCCACCGCGGATACGGCGGCAGCCTGGTCGGCGCGCGACAGATGACCAAGTGGTATTTCGAGAACGTCGGCCGCACGGCGGTTCGCAAGAAGTTTGAGGATCTGCTCCCGCTGATGTGGAGCATCCTGCGCGGCCGCGTCACCGATGAGCAGGCTCCCGTTCCGAGCTCGCTCGCCGACCAGTCCGCCACGCGCTTTGTCCGCTATCAGGTGCTCAATTACCGCAGCAACGATCTGACCGACCCCGGCCCCGACGACGCCGACAACTACTCCCGCGCGAGGATCGCCGGTCAGGAGTTCATCAGCCCGATCCTCCAGGCGCACGATCGCTTCAGCTTCGGCAGCCCGTATTACCCGTTCACCTTCATCAAGCCCGTCGCCAAGAGCGCGACCTTCGACTCGCCGGTGCGCGAGATCACGGTGCGGCTGAAGGCCAGCAGCGCGCGGTATTCAGGCACCGACGACAACATCTACCTGCGCATCAACTCGGGTCAGCGCTTCCAGCTCGACAAGCGCCTCTACGACGACTTTGAGCGCGACGACGACGACACCTACTCGCTGCCGATCGACGCCGCAGCGCGCGCGGGCCTCAGCATCCGCGACATCCGGCTGCTGCGCATCGAGAAGTCCCCCGACGGCGTCGCCGGCGGCTACAAGCTCGGCGAGGTGACCGTCCGCGTCAACGGCGTCCAGGTCGGTCGGGCGACCGTGAACAAGTGGCTCGAGGACGATCACCGCAGCTACACGATCCCGGGCTTCAAGGCCAACGGCCCGCGCAACGCGCAGGTACCGGTCTGGATGGACCTGCGCGAGGACGACATCTTCTACGGCGGCGACGATCAGGGCGACGTCAACCGGCTCGACGCCCGCAATGCAGTGGTGACTGCCTACCACCCGGGCTCGGTCGAGGAGAAGCTCCTGAAGGGCGGAAGCGTCAACGGTGGCCGGCTCAACTGGGGCGGAGACAAGGCGGACATGACCTACAAGATCGAGACCTTCGACACGGTGGTCCCGCAGCCGCCTCCGCCGGCGACGGCACCGGACCTGACCTTCACGGCTTTCGGCCCCAGCGGCTTCACGGTGCAAAACGTCGGCAACGCCGCAAGTGGACCGTTCAATGTCCAGATCATTTCCAGCGAACCGCAGACGTTCAACATTCCCATTACCAATCTGGTGCCTGGCGCAAGCTCGACGCAGGCGTTCACATTCAACTGCCTGTGGACATATGTGGGTACGGCCGACTCGGCCGGGCAGGTCATCGAGAGCAATGAGGCCAACAACGGCGACACCCACTCGACGGAGTTCTGCTGAAGCTGAATTGGGCGACAGGATTTGAGGATTTGCGATGACGCGTTACATGACGGTTTTCGAGCACGATGCGGACGGCTGGAGCGTCTACGTACCGGATCTGCCGGGTTGTGTCAGCGCTGGCGCGACTCGCGAAGAGGCCGAGGAAGGCATCAGACAAGCCGTCGCTCTCCATCTCGAAGGACTTAGGAGCGAAGGGCTTCCGGTCCCAGAACCTTCGGCGCTGCCTGGCGAAGTCGCTGCGGCTTAGTCAGCCCCGAACGCTCGCATGCAAGAACGCCAGCGCCCGCGCCGACGCCCGAAAATCTGATTCCACAAGCGGCTTGGTGAGCGTGAGCCCGTCAAGGCCACGGACCCGGCTGACTGCCACATATCCCTGCCCGCTGGCAAACGGTCGGCCCTCGGCAAAGTCGACTGTCGCCTGATCGTAGGTCTGCCCCTGCGCGCGATGCACGGTCATCGCAAACCCCAGCCGCAGCGGCAGCTGCAAGAACTCCCCGAGGTCGTTCAGCTCAATCCCGCCCGAACTGACCACGTACTCGTGCACCTGCCACTTGATCGGCTCGACCTCGAGCCTGCCGTGCCTGGTGTCGACCACCACTTCGTCCTCATCCAGCTCAACCACGACTCCGGTCGTCCCGTTGTTGACGCCAAGTTCCGGATCGTTGCGCACGAACAGCACCGGGCAGCCGACTTTCAGTTCGATACGGCGCTCGCACGGCGCATCGGGAGGAGCCGCCGCGCCGTCCTTGCCGCGCCACTCGCGAATGAAGGCGCGTGATTTCCCGGGCAGCGCCTCAAGGCCGCGATCGTTGTGCTCTTTGACCGTCACGTTCTTGGTCGCGAGCACCGGCGTCGGCGCATCCGTGCTCGCGATGCCGGGGGCGACCCGCGCGTTCAGCAGCGCAAGATCCTGCGGATGAATCTTCCCGATCCGCGCGCGCTTCAGAGCCGAGATGAACTCGGCGTCGCTCTGCCTGAGAACTTCCGTGAGCGCGATAGTCGTGAACTCAGTCCGCTGGCAGACGTCGGCGTCGAAGAAGTACTCGCTGGCGTAGTGCTCGCGTATCGGCTCACGCGAATCGGGCGTGACGACCGGCGGCAACTGCAGCAGGTCGCCGATCATGATGATCTGCGTGTCGCCGAAGGCGCGCGACTCCTCGCGGGCCAGTT
Source organism: Thermoleophilaceae bacterium (assembly GCA_016463365.1). Next base: position 13,440 of record JAEMRJ010000045.1, read on the forward strand.
GCAGCCGCTGATCCATCGCGTCGAGCATGTCGGCGCGCACCATCGACGCCTCATCGATCACGATCGCATCCACCCGCGCGAGGACCTTGTCGGTCTCGGCGTGGGGCATCGGGCTGTAGCCGATGAAGTGCTCCTGCACCGGGAGGTGGAAGAGCGAATGGATCGTGACGCCGTCAACGTGGGCTGCGGCGAGGCCCGTCGGCGCGCAGACGACGACGTTCTTGTCCGTGTTCTTGACGAACTCGCGCAGCACCAGCGACTTGCCGGTGCCGGCCTGACCGCTCAGGAAGTAGTTGGCGGTGGTGGACTCGAGGGTTTCCAGGATCTGGGCCTGGGCGTCGGTTGGGGAAGGATCCATTGCGGAGGGATTGTGGCGGCCTTACATATTGTTGTGACCTTACTTCAATCAATTGGTAAGATTAGGGCATGAGTGAACCCCACGTCCACATCCTCGCCACGCTCACGAGCAAGGGGCAGGTGACCATCCCAAAGTCCGTGCGCGACGCGCTGTTACTGGAGACCGGCGACAAGGTCAGCTTCGTTGTTTCCGGCGATGAGGTCACGCTCGTGAAGGAGCCGGACTTTCTGGAACTGGCAGGAAGCGTCAAGGTTCCCGCTTCCAAGCGCGACGTCCCGTTCGATCAGGTTCGCAAGAGCGCTCGCGCAAAATCCGCCGGCCGGCGCATGACCAGTTGACCGCCTACCTCGACACGAATGTTCTGATCCGCCACCTCACGGGTCATCCACCAAAACTCGCCCGCCGATCGCGAGAGATCCTCGAGTCCGAAGGACCACTGATCCTCACGGATGTGATCGTCGCCGAGTGCGTGTACGTGCTCGAATCCTTCTACGAGGTCGATCGTGCTGAAATCGTTCTGCTGATGCGCGCCGCCACCGCGCTCGGGTCGATCGTCACGCCGAACATCGCAGTCGTCCGTCGCTCACTCGAGCTCTACGAAGACGGGCACGACTTTGCAGACTCCTACCTCGTGGCCTGCGCTGAAGCGTCCGGCGTGGCCGTGGCCTCGTTCGATCGTGCGATCGACACAATCGGAACTGTTGAGCGGATCGGCTGACAGCTCCCAATGCTGCTGGCAACTACCCGCCGGTATAGTGGCCAATCAGATGATCCGCCGCGCCGCTCTCACACTCACCCTCGCTCTGTTCGCCGCGCTGGCACTCGCCGCCACCGCCCAGTCCGCAACGCCGCGCGCAAACCTCGCCGCCTCCAAGCTGACCGCCACGCCGACCACCCTCCAGGCGGGCGCGTCAATCGCAGCGTCGCTCAAGATCACCAACCCCGGCAGCAAAGCCGCCCGCGCCACCAAGACCTTCTTTATCCTCTCGGCCGACGCCCGCCGCAGTGGTGACGACCTCCGACTGACATCGATCTCGACGACCAAGATCAAGACTTCCAAGTCCAGAACCGTCAAGTTCGCCGGCGCGATCCCGTCCACGACACCCGTCGGCAAGCGCTACCTGCTCGCCTGTGCGGACGGCACCCGAACGATCCGTGAAAAGAGCGAGCGCGACAACTGCAAGTCGCAGGCGCTCACGATCACCGCGGCCGCGCCGGCGGCGGGCAACACGCCAACGCCGCCGGCTCCCACCGGGCCCACCGGTCCGCCAAACCTTCCGACCGACACTGACGCGGACGGCATCGCAGACACCAGCGACAACTGCCCGGTTGTTGCGAACGCTGACCAGGCAGACAATGACGCCGATGCCAAGGGCGATCTTTGTGACGAGTGTCCGACGAATGCAAACCCCGGCGCCGAATTCTGCGCGGCCACCGTTTACGCGGTCAAGAACGGAACCCTCCCGATCGGATCCAACGTTCAGCTCTCGGGGCTGGTCGTCACAGCCGTCTCCGGCACAAGCGCCCGGGCCCAGCTTCCCGTCGGTCACCTGGCGTACACCGGCGTGAACTACTCCGCGATTCAACTGATCTACCCGAGCGCGCCCAGCCTCCAGCTCGGCGACGTGCTCTCTGTCGGCGGAATGATCCTGGGCGGCCTCGAGCTACAGGTCGCAAACTCGACAGTCACTTCAACGCAGAGCCTCCCGGCCGCAACCGTCCTGACGGGAGCCGAGCTCAACGCCCTTGGCCAAGCGATGGACTGCGCGCTCGTCACGGTCAACAACGCGACCAGCGTGAGCGCCTATAACACCACCGGTTGGCTGATGACCGACGGCACCCAGTTCGCTGTGCTCCCGACGATCCTCGGCACGCTTCCGTCTCAGGGCGCAGGCTTCGCCTCCATTACCGGAATCAAATCCGACGACGGCGTGAACCAGATTCTGCTGCCGCGAACGGCCGCGGACATCGGCGCTCCGCTCTAGGCCTGATCGAACGCCATTGGCTCAGCCCCCGGCGTTCTCCACCGACTCCACGCGAAGCGTGATCACTCCGTTGGGCAGCGGGACGTCGATGTCGTCACCCGCAGCGCGGCCAAACAGTGCCCTCCCTACCGGCGAC
>JAEMRJ010000156.1 GCA_016463365.1 Thermoleophilaceae bacterium
CACCACTCCTTCTGGGCGATGTACTCCTTGAGGATGTCGGTCTGGAAGGTGCCGGCGAGCTTCTCCGGCGGGACGCCCTTGCGCTCAGCTGCAGCCACGTAGAAGGCGAGCATGATTGCGGCGGGCGCGTTGATCGTCATCGACGTGCTGACCTTGTCGAGCTCGATTCCCTGGAAGAGCGTCTCCATGTCGTCGAGCGTGTCAATCGCCACGCCCTCGCGGCCGACCTCGCCGAGTGAGCGGCCGTCGTCGCTGTCGTGGCCCATCAATGAAGGCATGTCATAGGCGGTCGAAAGGCCTGTCTGGCCGTGGGCGAGCAGGTAACGGAAGCGCTCGTTGGTCTCTTCGGCCGTGCCGAAGCCTGCGAACTGGCGCATCGTGAACATGCGACCGCGGTGCATCGTCTCGTAGGGACCACGGGTGTAGGGGAACTCTCCGGGGTCGCCGAGATCTCGTTCGTAATCGATCTCGACATCCTCGGGCCGGTAGAGCGGCCGCGTCGGCTCACCGGAGATCGTCGTGAGCAGCTCGCCGTCGGGCGTGCGCTCCTGGCCGTCATCCTTGGGCGGAGCGGCCTTTGCGTCGGTGAGCGTCTCTGGTGGGGGCTTCATCTGACTCCGATTATGGGGATCCCGCTGGCTTCTTGTGTTCACCGGCGGTGAAAATCTCGCTTGTCAAGCGTTCAGCGAGTTGGCAGGGATTCTAGTTCGTGAATTTTGCGACTCGGGCTTCGCCTTCGCCGCTGGTGCTGAACCTTGTGTAGACAGCAACGTTCCCGGCCGGGCCGTGATCGATGTTGCTGAGGTATGAATCGTCCGTGTTCTTGAGCACGTTTCCGGCCAGCAGGTCCTGAATACCGCCGCTCGCGTCAAGATTTGAAGCGATCCCACCCAGACGGACCGAGGAATCCTCGGAGTCCCGGCGGTTGCCGAGTACAAGAAAATCGCCACCGGGCAGAGCCGCAATCCCAGAGAAGTCGTGCTGATCGGGAGCCTGGATCTTTCCGCCGACGCCGAACGCCGGATCACGCGACCCGTCCTGGCGGAATTTGTAGGCGACGCCGGCAGAAGTGCCGGCGTAGTCGCCGAAAAACTCCGAGCCGACCACCGCCACGCCTCCGTCGCCCGTCAGTGTCAGCCGCTCGCAACTGACTGCGTTGCCGGGTTTGGAAGCGGCGATTGCGACGCTCCCGTTGTTGCCGAAAGCTTTGACGCGGCCGCCGCGCGATGTGATGCTGGTCCTGACCAGTTTGCACGGATGCCGAACGGATTCCGTGTCGGGGTTCACGAGCACGTATGCCTCATCGCCGAAGACCGCGATGTCGGCGAAGTCAGGAAAGGACTGACCGTTGGCGAAGTCGAGAGACTTGATGCCGTGATCGGCGTAGCCGCGGTCGACCGTCCCGTCCTTCTTCAGCCGCACCAGATCGAGCGTGTCATCGTTGGCGTGGGACTGCTTGATGGCGACGATCGTCCGGCCGTCCTCAAGCGAAAAAGTCCCGAGGATTTCTCGGTCCCACTCGCGGATCGCCGCAAGTCTCGTCACGCCGCGTCGACCGAAACCTTTGTCCAGCTTCCCCGAGCGCGTGAGCCGCGCCACGAAATACGCGTCCAGCCCGGCCCGCGTCTTGGCAGTGCCGCCGAAGACGACTGCCTTTCCATCTGGCTGGAGACTGATGCCCGTGAGCCCGACGTACTTCTGGCCCTCTATGCCAAACCACGCAGCGCCGTTCTTTCCGTAGCTGCGGTCGATCGCGCCGTCCCGGCTGTAGCGCAGCACCGGTCGCTCTGCGCGTCGCCCGTACTTGACTGACAGCGCCATCGGGACGAGCACCTTGCCGTCGTCCTGGATCACAGCATCCCGCGCCACCTGTAGCCACTTTCCCTTCGGAAACGCCTTCGGCGAGATCACGCCTCCGCCGAACGTTGTGTCAAGCGCGGGCGTGGCGGCAGCCGGCGTGGCGAAGATCGCGCCGACGGTAAAAGGGACGAGCGCCAGGACCTTGACGAGGCCGGTCACTACAGGCTCAGCTTCACGATTCGCGTCTGCGCGTAGCTCCTGGTGTCCTCGTCCAGCAGCAGGACAGCGGCGGCGTTGCCGGAGGCAGTTAGTTGAACCGGGCCGACCCACTTACCCACGTCAAGCACGCCCGCTCTGCCAAAACTTGCAACCGATACACCTGATTGGTCGAGCACCGCCACGCATCCATTTCTGGTCTTGGACTTGCATGCGCCACCGAGGATGACGCCGCGATCCGGGAGCGCCGCTGATCGGTAAGCGTTTTCTAGCGACTCGACCGTCGCCAGCCCGGAGCTGCCAAAACTCGCATCGGGAGAACCGTCCGGTTGCAGTCGTGAAACAAACCCGCTGTGCCGGGCGCCCTCGACGAAGTACTCGCCGTGAACGACGACGGCGCCCGACTCTGACGAGCTCATACCGATGCAATAGCTCTCTTGGGCCGCGGACTCGACGCCACTGATCCGCGCGTCGCCACCGACTCCGTACGTCAGGTCCTGGGCGCCGCCGCCGGCGAGATCGAACCGCCTCACGAAGCAGTCGCTGTTTTTGTGAAGCAACAGGTACGCCGAGTCTCGGCTCACGGAAAACCCGCCGAGATCCAGGCGTGTATCAATTGCGACACTTTTAGTGCCATTCGTGCCGAAGGAGCGTACAATTGAGCCGTCGGGCGAAAGCCGCGCAATTCTCAACGTGTCGCGTGCACGGCTCAGCGAGTACGTGTTGTAGGCGACGATCACACCACCGTCTGCCGCCGGGCTGACGTCGACCAGATCCGTGTCGTTGCCAGGAATGTCGAGCGAGAATCGCCTCGCGCCGCGATCGCCGAACTTCTTGTCCTGGACGCCTTGAGCCGACAGCCGAGCGACGAAGAATCCGTCGGCTTCTCCCTGCGCGCTGAAGCTGTACTCGCCCCAGATCAGCGTGCTGTCGTCAGCGTAAGTCTTCGCGCCTCGCAGCGTGATGAAAGGCGCTCCGCCGGCCCTCACCCAAGCAACGCCCTTCGAGCCGTAGGTCCGATCGCGAGAGCCGTCCGTGTTCAGGCGGATCACGGGTCGGCGGGCCCGTTGGCCGTGGGCAAACGGAAGCGTCATCGGCACAACGGTCTTGCCGTCAGATTGAAGTGCGACGGCGCGAGCCGTCTGAAACTTTTTTCGATGCGGGAACACCGTGGGCGTGACGAAACCACCGTCGCCAAATGCCTGGTCGAGTGCGGGCGTTGCCGCTGCCCCCGAGACGAAGAATGAGCACGAGGCGACTGTGAGTGCGGCCAGAAGAACACCGCGAAGAGCAGAATTGGTGACCATGGTGCGGCAACCATATCTGCGGCGTCAGAGGATCTTGTGAATATTCTCGATCGGCCTGCAGAGCACCGCCCTGCCGCCTTTTTCCGCGATCGGGCGCTCGATCAACTCGGGGTCCTCTGCCATCAGCTGAATCAGTTCGAGATCCGTGTGCGCAGAGTCGGCAAGGCCCAGCTGCTTGTATGCAGCGGACCGCTTGCGCAACAGCTCGCGCGGCGTGATCCCGGCTTTGTCGAGCAGCTCCGCGATCTTCGCCGCGCTGAGATCGTCGATGAAGTAGTTGACGCTCGCGAAGTCGATGCCCTCGTCATTCAGCAGCGCGACCATCTTCTTGCAAGTTGTGCAGGTCGGCTTCTCGTAGATCGTGAGCTGGGTGTCGCTCAAAAGACCCACCTCGAGGCGAGGATCGGCAGAAAGATCATTGTCAGAAACACGACGACGATGCAGGTCATCGCGATGACGACCTTCTTGTGCGTGAGGTCTTCCACCCCACGCACATTAGGTCAGAGTCTGTTTACGCGCCTGCGACTTCGACGACGACAGCGTCGCCCTGGCCACCGCCGGAGCAGATCGCGGCAACGCCGAGTCCGCCGCCGCGACGACGCAGCTCGTGAACGAGCGTGCCGATGATGCGTGCGCCAGAAGCGCCGATCGGGTGACCGATCGCAAC
>JAEMRJ010000157.1 GCA_016463365.1 Thermoleophilaceae bacterium
AGTGAGATGGTTCCGCCGCAAGTTTCCGTACGCTTGGCCGAGGCTTTGAAGGCCCAGGCAAGCCACTGACGAAAGGCCTTACCGTGGACGTCCTCGTACTGATCGACAAACTTGATGACCTGATTCACAACGCGAAGCAGATTCCGTTGACGGAAAACGTGCGCGTTGATCGCGAGGAGATCTACGACCTGCTCGACCAGATGCGCGCCACGATCCCGGAAGAGATCAAGCAGGCCCGCTGGATCGTCAAGGAGCGCCAGGAGATGCTCGCCGAGGCCAAGCGTGAGGCCGAGCGCATCGTCAAGGAAGCCAACGACGAACAGATTCGCCTCGTGTCCGAGCAGGAAGTGGTCAAGCAGGCCGAGAACCACGCCGAGGACATCGTCGAAGAAGCGCGTGCCCGCGAAAGAGAAATCCGTCTGGGCGCCGAGGACTACGCCGACGACATTCTCAACACACTTGAAGTGAACCTCGAGAAGTTCCTCGCAGCAGTGCAGCGTGGACGCGACCGCCTGGCGGGCCGCGACCACGAATCAGCAGACATCCGCTAGAGGCAGCGGCTCAGGCCCAAGTCATCGGTTCATAACCGCTCGTGCGCGGCGCCGAGATGATCAGGACCTCGCAAGGCGTCTCGCCGATGTTCTCGATTGTGCGCTTGTGCTCCGGGTCAACCCGGATGTAGGTACCGACCTCGACCGGGAACTCATCGCCGTCGATCACAATCGCCGGCGAGCCGCTGAGGATCACGAAGACCTCTTCCTGGTCCCGGTCGATTTCGTCGTGCTCCGGGATCCGATCGCCGGCATCGATCGAGACCAGATTGATCCCGAACGAGTCGACGCCGAGCGACTTTCGCGCCAGCGCCCAGTTTCCGTTCATCTCGAATTCGTCGCGGTGGACTTTGTCAAATGACATCGGGGCTCCTGTCGTTGCACGCAAAATCCAGTATGGTCGGCCAGAAGCAATCTAATGGATATCGAACCGGACAGTCCCGCCGCACTCACCGCTCTGATTGAGCGGTACAACGACGCGTGGAACGCGCACGACCTCGACGCGGTCGTGTCGATGCACGCGCCCGACATGATTTTCGAAAATCACACGGCCGGCGAGCGCGCGGAGGGGCAGGCAGTTCGCGGCCACATCGAAGAGATCTTTCGCAACTGGCCGGACCTTCGCTTTGAGGGTGTCCGACTGTATGCACGGGAAGGCGTGGTGACGCAGGAATGGATGGCGTTCGCAACGCACTCCAGCGGCAAGCAGCTCTCGTGGGCAGGAGTCGACGTGATCCCCACCGAGGGCGGCCTGATCAAGCGCAAGGATGTGTACTCCGACTCGGGGTCCGTCCGCCGTCAACTCGGCCTGACTGACTGAAGTGCCGTAGCGCTCCCGGCGCTACATTCGAATCCGATGGCTCCTGTGACTGACATCGTGGATCTCGGTCAACTTGGACTGAAGCCGGGCGGAGGGGTTCGCTTCGAGGTTCTGGTTCCGGTCGGCGATTTCGTGTTCGGCGCGCAGCGGTATGTGCTGAACGACGACCCCGTTCCCGTGACGCTCGACATCAGCCGGACGTCAAGCGGAAGCGTTGTTCGCGTGCGCACCAAAGACACCCTCAAGGGACCGTGCATGCGCTGTTACTACGCCGACTTCCAGCTTCCGCTGCACATCGACCACTCTGAGGTGCACGAGCCGTATCTCGATGACGACCTGGCCTCTGACTACGTGACGGGGCAGGACCTTGACCTTGCTGCGCTGGTGCGAGACGCGGTGGGGCTGGCGCTTCCGACGTCGATCTCAAGCCCGACAGACGAGAACGGCGTTTGCACGCAGTGCGAAAGCTCTGCCGAGCAGCTGGCAAAGCTGCGCGATTCAGATCCCGAACTCGATGACACGCTGCCCGATCCGCGCTGGGAAAAGTTGCGCGAGCTCGAGCTGTAGGCCGAATCGGCTATTCTCCCGACTTCGCCATGGCAGTCCCAAAGCAAAAACAGAGCCACTCGCGCACGAACAAGCGCCGCTCGCAGCACAAGATCACGGCCAAGAACGTGAACGAGTGCCCGCGATGCAGTGCGCTGAAGCTTCCTCACCGCGTCTGCGGTGAGTGCGGTTTCTACCACGGCCGCGACGCGGTCGACGCCGACGCCTGAGTCTTCGGACTCAGCGGCACGGCCCTCGCGGATGAAGATCGCCCTTGACGTGCAGGGCGCCGACAACGGCGTCTCCGCAGTTGTGGACGGCGCACGCATCGCCGCCTCCGAAGGCATCGAGATCGTGCTGGTCGGACAGCAGGACGAGATTGTCGCCGCTGGACCACTGCCGCCGAACATCTCAATCGTGAACGCGACCGAGACGGTCACAAACCACGATGACCCGGCGACCGCCGTACGGCGCCTGAAAGATTCCTCAATCGTCGTCGGCGCCAAGCTTGTTGCTGACGGAAAAGCAGACGCCCTGGTCTCGGCCGGACCGACCGGCGCAGCACTTGCGGCATCGCTCTTCAATCTGAAGCGGATCAAGGGCGTCAGGCGCCCGGCGCTCGCGGTGATTCTGCCTGACGGTCGCGGCGGACGCTCGCTGCTGCTCGACGCGGGCGCAAACGTCGATGTTCCGGCCGAGATGCTCGTGCAGTTCGCACATCTGGGTGCGCAGTTCTGCATCCGCGTGCTGGGCATAGCCGAGCCGCGCGTCGGGGTGCTCTCTATCGGCGAGGAAGGCGGCAAGGGCAACGACCGTGTGATCGAAGCCGGCCGACTACTTGCAGAGCCCGCCAACTCCCGCCACTTCAATTTCCTCGGCAACGTCGAAGGTCGCGACATCACCAACGGCAGCGCCGACGTGATCGTCACTGACGGCTTCACCGGCAACGTCGCGCTGAAGTCGATCGAGGGCGCGGCAACGGCAACCATGCTCGCCGCGGTCGACGCGATCAAGTCGAACCCCGTTTCCAAGCTCGGCGGGCTGCTCGCAAAGCGCAGCCTGACCAGGGTCCGCACCGAGGTCGACCCGAACACCACGGGCGGCGCGTTGCTGCTCGGACTCCGCGGCGTCTCGGTGGTCGCGCACGGATCCTCAAATGAGCAGGGAATCGCAGCCGCGATCCGGCTTGCAGCCAGTTCTGTAGAGGGTGATGTGACCGGCCAGATCGCGGGCGCGATCGCCGAGCTCAACGAGCATCAGGCGCCCGATGGCGCTGTTACGGTTGGCGCTGCTGATGACGCGTGACGAGATTTATGAGGCGCTGAAGAAGACTCTGGTTGAAGAACTGGAGATCGACGCCGCAAAAATCAGTCTCGAGGCAAGTTTCAAGGACGACCTCGATGCCGATTCGCTGCACCTGGTCGAACTCGCGATGGAACTTGAGGACAACTACGACGTGACGATCCCGGACGAGGTCGCGCTCGAGCTGACCACAGTCGGGCTGGTGGTCGATTACCTCAGCGAGAAGCTGGCCGCAGCGTGACCGGTGGTTCGGGTCGTCTGGTCGAGTTGCTCGACGGACTCGCGCCCGAACTGAAGTCGCGAGTCTTCACCCACAGTTCGTGGACCGATTCGCGCGGCGAGGCGTACGAGCGCCTTGCATTTCTTGGTGACAGCGTGCTCGGCATCGTCGTCGCCGAGCAGCTTCTGAACGCCAGCCCGGATGCGACGGCTGGTGATCTCACGAAAGTCCGCGCGCAGGCCGCCAGTCGCGCCGCCTGCGCCAGAGTCGCCGCCGGGATGAACATTGCCGAGAGACTCGCGGAGAACGCACCCACCTCCGCCGAGCTGCCGATCGAGGATGTGATTTCGGCCCAGAGCGTGCTCGCTGAGGTCTGTGAAGCGGTGATCGGTGCGATCTTCGTGCAGCACGGATACGAAGTGACTGCGCAAGCCGTCGCGGCGGCATTCGCCGACGAAATCACCAACGCCGAGGACAACCCGGGCGACTATAAGTCCAGTTTGCAGGAGTTTTTGGCGCGTCGCGGAGACAAGCCCG
>JAEMRJ010000158.1 GCA_016463365.1 Thermoleophilaceae bacterium
TCGGAATCGTCGGCATGCCCAACGCGGGCAAGTCCTCGCTCTTCAACGCGCTGACCAAAGCGGGCGCAGAGGCCGCGAACTACCCCTTCACCACGATCGAGCCCAACGTGGCCGTCGTGCCCGTGCCTGACCAGCGACTGCTCGACACCGCTGCGGTGACCGGCGCGACCGACATCCGGCTGGACCAGATCCACGTCCACGACATCGCCGGCCTGGTGCGCGGAGCGAGCAAGGGCGAAGGGCTCGGCAACCAGTTCCTCGCCAACATCCGTGAGACCGACGCGATCCTTCACGTCGTGCGCGCCCATGAGGACAGCAACGTCGTCCACCCCGAAGGCGACGTCGACCCGACCCGCGACATCGACACGATCGAGACCGAACTGATCTTCGCCGACCTCGACCAGGCCGAGCGCCGCCTGCAGCGAGTTTCAAAAGACGCCAAGTCGCTCGACTCAGAGGCGATAGCCGAAGAGGCATGGCTGAAGGATGTCGTCGCCGCACTGCAGTCCGGCAAGCCGGTGCGCACCGTCCCGGTTCCCGAGGACGCACCGCTCGCACTTAAGTCGTTGAGCCCGCTCACCGGCAAACCCGTGCTGTTCGTCGCCAACGTCACCGAGGGCGAGACCGAGGTCCCGCCCGCGATCGCTGAGTATGCAAAGTCGCAGGGCGCCGAGGCAGTCGCGATCAGCTCCCGTATGGAAGCCGAACTCGTCGAGATGGATGACGAAGAAGCTGCAGCGATGCGCGAAGAGTTGGAGATCCCCGAGTCAGGCCTGACGACAGTGATCAACGGCGCCTTCGCGCTGCTCGATCTGCTCACGTTCTTCACCGTCGGCGAACAGATCGGCCAGTCGTGGCACATGAAGAAGGGCGGCACCGTGTACGACGCTGCCGGCGAGATCCACACCGATATCCAGCAGGGCTTCGTGCGCGCTGAAGTGATCAACTTCCAGCAGCTGATCGACGCCGGCGGGTACGTCGGCGCCAAGGAAAATGGCACGCTGCGGCTTGAAGGCCGCGACTACGTGATGCAGGACGGCGATGTGATCACCGTCAAGCACACCAACTGATTCCACCCGTAGGATCGATGCATGGCGGCGCTTCACGAAGAGCTCCTTCCCGTGTTCGACAACTCCGACGAGATGGCGCTCGTCGTGAATGCAGACATGCCTACGACGTGGCGGGCTCTCCTCGACACGGACCTTCTGGAAGTCGGGAAGACCCACCGCCTGGTCGGAGTCCTGGGGGCGGTTCGCATGCTCCCCGAGCTTGCCCTTGGCCTGGTGCACGGCGACCTTCCCGATGAGATGCCCGAGAGCATGCGCCTCGAAGACCTCGGCGACGTTGCGACCGGCGACGGTGGCTGGGCGAAGCTCGGCGAGCGCGACGGCACCGAGCTCGCCTTCGGACTTGTAGGGAAGTTCTGGAAGCCGGTGATCGAGTACCGCTCCGTGGAGGCGGCGGATTTCACAGCGTTCGACGAACCGGGCATCGCGAAGACGGTCTACGCCTTCAAGCTCGCTCCGGCAGAGGGCGGCACGCTGCTCACTGCGGTCATGCGCACCGCGACGACCGACGAACACGCGCGAGGCCGCCGAAGGCGCGACTACGTCGGCCTGACTTCTCGCCGCCGCGCCGCAAACATCAGCGGGATCATCAACAGCGACAGCCCGCCGCCGATCAGCGCCAGCGTCGCGTACCCGGTCGAGGCCATCACGAATCCACTCCCCAGACCGCCGGCCGCGCCCGAAAGCTGCACCAGCAGATCCGCCCGCCCCTGAACGCTCGCGCGCTGGGCGAGGGGCGTCGAGTCGGTGAGCAGCGCGGTGCCCGAGACGACACCGAAGTTCCAACCAAGTCCTAGCAGGATCAGGGCCAGCGAAAGCAGCGCCATCGACTCGGGTGGCGCCACAGCTGCCAGCAGTCCGGCCGAAACGAGGGTGATCGCCGAGGCCGCAATCATGCGGTGGCGCCCGTAGCTGTCCACGAGTACCCCGGTCACGGGCGATGGCAGAAACATCGCCGCGACGTGCATCGCGATCACCGCACCGGTTGCGGTCAGCGAGTGGTCGTGGTCGCGCATGTGGATCGGCGTCATCGTCATGACCGCGACCATCACGAACTGCACCAGGACCATCACGCTGACGGCCACACGCACGCCATGTGAGTCGAGCTCCTCGGGATCGTCGGCTGCGCCGCCAGCAGACCCATCTTCGATTGAGCGAGCAGTGAGCAGCGGGTCCGGCCTCAGAAACGCCCAGAGCACGATCGAGGCCAGGAAGTATGCAACGGCAGCCAGCATGAACGGACCAGCCAGCGCGATCACTCCCACCGATTCCGCAAAGTCGCCGGTCAACTGCGTCAGCAGCGGCCCGGCCACCGCGCCGGCAGTCGTGGCGACCAGCACGATGCTGACCGCCTTCGCGCGAGCATCCGCAGCCGCAAGGTCAGCACCCGCGTAGCGCGCCTGAAAACTCGACGCGGTGCCAGCGCCGTAGACAAGCAACGACGCCAGCAGCAGCGGAACCGAATCAATCGCCGCCGCCGCGACGATGCCCGCCCCGCCGATCGCTCCGATGAAGTAGCCACCGGCCAGACCGACCCGCCGCCCGCGCGCTTGGGAAACCTGACCGATCAAGAAGGCGGACCCGGCCGCACCCAGCGTGAACAGCGCACTGGGCAGCCCAGCGCCGCTGGTCGATCCGATCATCTCCTCCGCCAGCAGAGCGCCCGCGACGATCCCGGCGGCAAGCCCGGCACCCGAGAGCAACTGTGCGCCGACGAGCACGCGCAAGGTGTGTCGCTGCAGAGCGTGACGGCGGGCGATTTCCATCGCCGGCGACACTACAAGAACGCGCCAGCGGCGCTTGTCCACTCGCGAGAGCCACCCGCCAGAAACTCCATCCAACGGTACGGGTGACCGCCGCTTCCGATCCCAACCCGCTTGTTAGGCTCCAACTCGGTCGAAATCCCCGACCGTGCAGGCATCAAACCGCCGCAAACCACCGCGATTTTTTCTCCCAAGGAAGGCCCCAATGGCAACCCCCAAAGCTTCTGCCGTCTTCGTCGAATGCCTCGAGGCAGAAGGTGTCCGCTACGTCTTCGGTATCCCGGGCGAAGAGACCCTGGACCTGAACGAATCGATCGAGGACTCCTCGATCCAGTTCGTCCCGGTCCGCCACGAACAGGGCGGCGCCTACATGGCTGACGTCTATGGCCGCCTGACCGGACGCGCCGGCGTCTGTCTCGGCACCCTTGGCCCGGGCGCAACCAACCTGATCACTGCCGTCGCCGACGCCTACCTCGACCGCGCGCCGCTGGTTGCGCTGACCGGTCAGGGCGACCTCGAGCGCATGCACAAGGAGTCCCACCAGTACATCGACCTGATGCGCGTGATGCGTCCGATCACCAAATGGAACGCGCAGCTGACCGACGAGGCGATCATCCCCGAAGTCGTGCGCAAGGCTTTCAAGATCGCCGAATCAGAAAAGCCCGGCGCGACGCACATCGAACTTCCCGAAGACGTGATGGCCCGCCCGCTGGACGCGCAACCGCTTCCGCGCATGGAAGTCGCCCGCCCCGAGCCCAACGCTCGCGACATCCTGCGCGCTGCGGACATGATCAAGTCGGCTGTCAACCCGATCGTGCTTGCCGGAAACGGAGTGATCCGCGTCAACGCCACGCAGGCGATGCGCGACTTCGCGCGCGCCACCAACATCGGCGTCGCGACGACCTTCATGGGCAAGGGCATCATCGACTACGAAGACGAGCTGTCGCTGGGAACGACCGGTCTGCAGGCAGGCGACTACGCGCTGGCCGGCTTCGACGAAGCTGACCTCGTGATCGCCGTGGGCTACGACCTCGTCGAGCACGCGCCAGAGAAGTGGAACCCGAACGGCGACAAGAAAATCATCGTCATCGACACCAAGGCCGCCGAGATCGACGCGCACTACATGCACGAGA
>JAEMRJ010000159.1 GCA_016463365.1 Thermoleophilaceae bacterium
GGGCGGCGACCGAGACAATCACGTACGTGAACACGATGATCACGGTTGCGGTGAGCGCGCCGAGTCCCGGCGTGCGTGACGAATCGGTGGTCTCTTCGTTGACCGTGACCGTTGAATCCCAGCCCCAGTAGATGAAGACCGCGAGCAACACGCCCGAGACCAGGGCGCTAAAACTGTCGATCGCGAACGGGTTGATCCAGGAGAGCGACGGCTCGACTGAGTTTGGTCCGGGGTCGGCGTAGACCTTGTAGATCGCGACGACCGCGAACGCGCCCAATGTCAGGAGCTCTGCGCCGAGCAGCCAGTTCTGCGTCTTTGCCGAGAGCTCAACGCTGCGACCGACGATCCAGGTCATAAGCAGGATCCACAGAACGCCGAGGATCGTCACTGCCCAGGTCGATTCAGCCGCCGCCGTCCAGCCGACGAGTTCGTAGCTGTACAGACCAGCGATCTGCGCGAGGTTCGCCATCACGATGACGTCGGCGACGATGATCGCCCAGCCGCCCATCCAGCCGGCGCGTGGCCCCATCGCTTTGGTCACCCACGTGAACGTCGTTCCGCAGTCGGGATCCGCGCGGTTCATGTAGAAGTACGACGTCGCGATGAACAGCATCGGGATGAACGCGACGATCATGATCGCCGGGCTCTGGAAACCAACCGCAGCGGCTACGAATCCAAGCGTCGCGGCGAGGCTGTAGCCCGGGGCCGTGGACGCCACACCGATAACGGTGCTGGAAACAAATCCGATCGCGTTGGAGCGAAGTCCCTTCCCTCCTAGTTCGGGCCCGTCGCCCGAGCTGGCTGGCGGGACTGAATCGGCAACACTCATTCAACTGCCTCCGTTCGTGGGCCCGGGGTGATCTACCTCCCGGTATCGATCCGATCCTACGCCTCCCGTCGTACGGATGCGGCGCGATATACAACTACTGATTACTCGTCCAGATGAACGCCTCTTCACGGCCCACCTTTCCTATACGCTGGCCACCAAGGAGCCGAAATCGGCACAGAAAGAGGAAGGTGTTCCATGGCAACATTCACTGACGATCAGGTCACAGACGCACACAGCCCAACGCGCGACCTGCAGGAGCTCGCCAAAAGGCACCTATGGATGCACTTCACGCGCATGGGCGCGTATGCAGACCACGACATTCCGATCATCGTGCGCGGCGAAGGTTGTTACGTCTACGACGACAACGGCAAGCGCTACCTCGACGGACTCTCAGCGCTCTTTTGCGTGAACGCTGGCCACGGCCGCGCCGAGCTCGGTGAGGCCGCTGCGAAGCAGGCAGCCGAACTCGGGTTCTACACGAACTGGTCCTATGCGCACCCGCGCTCGATTGAACTGGCCGCGAAGATCGCCGAGCTTGCGCCGGGGGATCTCAATCGCGTCTTCTTCACCAGCGGCGGCGGCGAGTCAGTCGAGTCGGCATGGAAGCTGGCCAAGGCGTACCACAAGCGCACCGGTAACCCGTTGAAAACAAAGGTCGTCTCGCGTGACATTGCCTACCACGGCACGCACCACGGCGCGCTCGCGATCACCGGCATCAACACCCTGCGCACCGAGTTCGAGCCGCTCGCCCCGGGCACGCGCCACGCGCCGAACACGAACACCTTCCACGACGACGATCACCAGGACCCGCTCTGGATGGCCGACGAGATCGAGCGGATCATCGAGTTCGAAGGCCCCGAGACCGTCGCCGCAGTCTTCCTTGAGCCCGTCCAGAACGCCGGCGGTTGTTACACGCCGCCCGAGGGCTACTTCCAGCGCGTGCGCGAAATCTGCGACCGCCACGACGTGCTGCTGGTCTCCGATGAGGTCATCTGCTCTTGGGGCCGCCTCGGTTACTACTTCGGCCACGAGCGTTACGGCTACTCACCCGACATCGTCACGACGGCAAAGGGCATCACGTCTGCGTACGCAGCGATGGGCGCCGTCATCGCGACGGACAAGATCGCCGAGCCGTTCATGAAGGGCGACGAGGTCTTCAACCACGGAATCACATTCGGTGGCCACCCGATGAGCGCGGCCGTTGCGCTCGCGAACATCGAGATCTTTGAGCGTGAGGACCTGTGCGGTCATGTGCTCAAGAACGAGCCGGCATTCCGCTCGATGCTCGATGGGCTGATGGAGCTGCCGATCGTCGGTGACGTGCGCGGCGCTGGATACTTCCACGCGATCGAACTGGTCAAGGACAAAGAGACCCGCGAGAGCTTCAGCGATGAAGAGTCCGAGCGTCTGCTCCGTGGGTTCCTTTCGAACGCTCTTTATGACAAGGGCCTGATCTGCCGCGCCGACGACCGGGGCGACCCAGTCATCCAACTCTCCCCGCCGCTGATTGCCGGCCCGGAGCAGTTCGCCGAGATCGACGGCATCCTGCGCTCGGTCCTGACAGAGGCGTGGGACAAAATTGTCTGACGGATTGACCGTTGCAGTGCTGGGCGCCGGTGGGACGATTGCCCCGCCGATCGTTCGCGACCTCGCGGAGTCTCCCGAGGCTGCAGCGCTGAAGCTGCTCGACCTTGATGGCGCGAAGGCCGAAGCGACTCGCGTTGCCCACGGTGGGGACAAGTCGGTGGCGATCGAGGTCGATGGCCGCGAGGAAGGCGCGCTTGAGTCGCAGCTGACCGACGTTGACGTGCTCGTCAACTCGGCGAGCTACCGGATCAATGTTGATGTGATGGAGGCGTGCTTGAGGTCCGGCACGCACTACATCGACCTCGGCGGTTTGTACCACGTGACTGCCGAGCAGCTGACGCTGAACGATCGTTTTGAGTCCGCCGGTCTGCTCGCGTTGCTCGGTATGGGTTCGGCTCCGGGCAAGACCAATCTGATGGCCGCGGTCGCCACCGAGAAGCTCGGCGGAGAGGTCGACAGCATCGACGCAATCGCCGGAGGTCGCGATCTCGATCCGCCAGACGGATTTGCGCCGCCCTATTCGGTGCAGACTCTGCTCGACGAACTGACTTTGAAGCCGATGGTGATTCGCGGCGGCCAGCAGGTCGCGATCGAGCCGCTCACGGACGCCGGCATCGTCGACTTTCCGGAGCCGATCGGCGACGCGCCGGCGATCTACACGCTGCACTCAGAGGTGCTGACCTTCGGCACGAGTTTCGGCTGCACCGAGTGCACGTTCAAACTTTCGCTCGGGCCGTCTGTACTCAATCGACTGATCGAGCTGACAACGGCGACGCCCGAAGAAGTGGTCGCGGCTGCGGCCGAGGCCGTGAAGCCGTCGGCGCAGACGATCTCATTCCACATCATTGACGCGTTCCGCGGCGACCGCCATGTGCGTGTGACCTGCAAGACCTCGCCGGTTCCGCAGTGGGGACTGGGCGGAAGCGTCATCTCAACTTCTGCGCCGGCAGCGGCTGCGGTTCGGTTGATGGCCAAGGGCAAGATCACCGCGCGCGGCGCAATTCCGCCCGAGGCAGCGATGGTGCCGCAGGACATGTTCGATGAGCTTGCAAGTAGGAACGCTGTTTTCAGCGTGACTGAGTACTGAGGAGACATGCAGTGAAAGTCGGAGTCCCAACAGAGATCAAGACCGATGAGTACCGCGTCGCGCTGACGCCCGTGGGCGTTCGCGAGCTGGTCGAACATGGCCACGAGGTGCTGATCCAGTCCGGCGCCGGTGACGGCAGCTCGCTCTCCGACGGAGACTTCGCCGCGCAGGGGGCGAAGATCCTCCCGGATGCCGAGGCAGTCTTCGGCGAGGCCGACATGATCCTCGGCGTCAAGGAGCCCCAGCCTGAGGAAGTTGCCTTGCTGCGCCAGGACCAGGTGCTCTTCACCTACCTGCACCTTGCCCCGGTGCCCGAGCTTGCGCAAGGGCTGGTCGAGAGCGGCGCGACCTGCATTGCCTACGAGACCGTCGAGGACAAGGTCGGCCGGCTGCCGCTGCTTGCGCCGATGAGCGAGATCGCCGGCAAGCTGGCCACGCAGAGCGGCGCGTTCATGC